>JBKECH010000138.1:0-54845 GCA_047974415.1 Bacteroidales bacterium
CTCTATGTCGAATAGAGTGGGTGAGATTTGGAAACTAAAAATCATTAGGCCTACCAAGCCAAAATTTTTCGAAGAAAACACTTGATACACCCTCTATCAAGCCAAAACTTTTCGAAGAAAGCGCTTGATACACCCTCTACCAAGATAAAACTGTTTAAAGAAACGTTACGCCAAAATGCTCTTTTGTGTTGCAATTCGAATACTTTTTCTATTTTCCATTAAAGTCTACCCACCACATTCGACATAGAGCCGATTATTTGTACTCTTGTAAAAATATATCGGAAAGACTTATTAATTACATTTAAATAGGGCTTAATAATGGACAATAATAAGAATGAAAAGCGTACTGGCAATATTATAACAATCATTGGAATTATTGTTACTATCCTCGGGATTATCACTAATGATAAAAAGAGTAACAGCACGCAGGTTATTGAGAATAACACAAATGAGAACAACACAAATATTATAATGGGGGATGGTAACATTATATTAGGGGATAACAATAATATCGTAGAAGACAACAATGATGAAGTAGAGGACAACAATAATAAAGATACTAAAAAAAGCCCAACTTATCAGCCAGAAGAAGAAGAAGAAGAAGAAGAGGCAGAATTACTTCCAGTAGAACAGAACCATACTTATACTATTTCAGGGCAGGTTCTAGATACAAGCTCTAATTTAATATCAGGAGCAACTGTAATTTATGGCAACAATATGGAGAAAATAGTAAAAACAGATTCGTTGGGGAGATATTGCTTTGTGTTTGATGTGGAAGGTTCTACTGATAATACCATAGAACGCGAACTATCTTGTGTTAAAAATGGATATAACAAACTAAGCACAACACTTAGGCATTCCAATGAGGATAAAAAAAGAAATTTAGTAATTACAAAGCAATGAAGCATATTATTTTCTTCTTACTTACATTTGTAGTAGTGTCTAATTCTTATGGACAAAATAGATATGTCCCTCAGGTCAAGGGATGTATATTCCTAGATGGCAAAGCTATTGAAGGAGCAACTGTAATATTGCAGAATTCATCTGAAAAAGCTAAAACAAACCCTAATGGCTATTTTAGGATTGAATTAGATAATACACCTTTGTTAGCTGACCAAGACATTAAGTTAATCATTAAACTCCCTAATTACGAAAAGAGTGTATCAATTCCCGTTGATATTAATACTGAGGGGAATGTTGATCCTATACATTTAAGTACATTTGAGTATGCCTTAATATTCAAAAGTAATGCTAATGAAGTTATAAATCACGAGGTCGATTTTACTGTTTATCCTCCTCCTGACACCATCATATACAAAAAAGGTATGTATCATATAATAAATTATTACGCTGTGCAAAAAGACGTTCCACAGAGGATACACTTAAGCATCACAGATACACAATTTAAAAATATAGATAAAGACCTACTTGTTTATGCAGGAAAACCCCATGATATTTTCTTGGAAAAGAAGGATAGCTCAGCTTTTACAAGTACCAAGACATCTGAGTTAGAAAAAAAGACTTGGGGGCGGTCATTTATACCAAGTTGGTCTCAATTTTCAAATGATCGAGATGTCAAAGGCTGGCTTATTGTGGGAGGTATTAGTGCTACAGTTGGGGGGGCATTAACATTGGGCATAAAGGAAAAAAACATTAGAAATAAAGCAATAGGCTATGATGGTTATGATAAAAAATCTCTAGTAAATAAGGCTGAAAAGTATGAAACAGCAAAAAACTGGTTCTTGGCAGGTTTAGCAGGAATATATGTATACAATTTAGTGGATGGACTACTCTTAGAGAGAAATAGAAAAAAGAATGAGTTTACTTTTTTCCCAACCTATGATTTACAAGAAAATTCTTTTGCTTTAAGTTTAAATATTAAATTCTAATATTATGAAAGGTATCGTTTTACTTTCTATGACATTATTAGTCCTCACACTACTTTCTTCTGTTAGTTGTAGTGAAAATGAACAAGTTTCTGTTGAAATTATTGGCAGAGTAATTGATAAGGAAACACGCGAAGGTATTCCTGATGTAAGTGTTGGTTTTCCTCCCTATAATGACATACCCACACTTGAAAATGGAAGTTTTGAGATAAAAAATGTAGCCCCGCAATCTGAGTATGTTATCAGACTGGAAAAAGATAATTATTCAATTAAATTTGATACTATTAAAGCTAGCAATCAATCCTTAATCGACTTTAGGACGATTGAGCTAGAGCGAAATAAGGCAGTTCTTTATGGTACAGTTGTGGACAAAATAACAGGTGATAAATTACCTAACATCCGTGTTCGATTTAGTGCGAAACCTTTGGAGGTTAGGACAGAGCAAGATGGCACATTTCGTATTGAAGGAATTGAGCCAAGAAGTAGCTACTCTCTCGAGTTTCATGGAAACGGTTATGCATTCGCATCAAAAAAAATGGAAGATCCAGGTAACAATATGGTTAATTTTGACAACGTTCTCTTGAATACAACAACCAGTTTGGATGGTTTAGGTGTAATTGAAATAAATGGTCTAAAGGCTTATGTGTTACCCGTAGATTTAGGAGAATTAATGACACACAGTAGAGCTGTCAGCAGTTGTAAAGATAATGGTAGTTATGGATACAATCGCTGGAAATTGCCTAATCAAGATGAACTTAACCAAATATATTTAAAAAAGAATGATATAGGTGGATTTTATGATAATCGCGATCTGATTGATAATAACGAATATAGATGGACTGAGTGGACGTACTATTGGGCAGATGGCAACTCTCATTCAGACTATTATTACTATGTTCAAGACTTCAGTAATGGATATCAAAAAACTATTGATAACTCAGGTAGAGGTCGTTGTCGTTGCATTATGTACGCACCTGATCAAATTCAATATATATCAAATTGGAGTGATTTAGACGATGATTTCAACTGGACTTTCGAAAATGAAAAATTTAAAAGTTCTGCTAATCCCTCAAAAAATGGAGGATATATAGAGTTTATTGCAGATATAAATGGGACACTTACATTTACATGGGAACTGTCTGACTTTGATAGTGATAATTATGTTTCGTGTTCTATCAATGGCAACATAGAAGCAACGTACGATTTTGCCTTTATGCAGCCTGTTTCCAGAACAGTTAAGGCTGGAGATCGCGTAAGGTTCAATCACACTTATGTTAGAGGTGCATCTAATGCTTATGTTTCGGATATAAAAATAACTGCTAATTGAGAGACTGTAAGTAATAAATTCACCGTAAAGACTTATAGATTTGAGAAAAATCCAGCACAGATAATATTATTCAAAATCATATCATTCTGCTAGTTCCCTGATTGTTGGTTAAAACTATCCTATCTCAGGAGTAGACAGTTTGATGGCTTTTAATGTTGTTTTTTTTCCAATCCAGCAGTACAATAAGAACTCTTTTATGCTTCAGATATATTCATGAATCAATAGAGGTTGGAGACTTTTTTGTAAGTAGTTCTATTTATCAACATCCCTAACCAAATGCCGCACCACTCCTAGACACACCACTGTATCATCGTCACCGAGACTTATATTGTCGTGTGCCGGATTGTCTGCAACTAGGCGACTTTCTTTCTTACTCAACCTTTTTACAGTAAAATCAGTGTGGTTTACAGATATTATTCCAATCTCTCCATCTTCAATTTCTCTGTCAGACTTCACAATAAGAATATCTCCTAACATTAATGTTGGGTACATTGAGTCTCCTACTACCCTTATCAGAAATGTTTGATTTGGGTTAGAGAGATAACGCTCGTCCAAACTAAGCGGAGTGTCCTTAAAATCGTCAGCAGGACTAGGGAAGCCGGCTTGGACTCCACCCTCATAATATTTTGCATACCTACGGGCAGCTTCCGAATCTAGCGGAATTGACTCTAGCTCTGCACTGAGCTTTGGTGGGTGAATAATTTTCATTGTACTTCTAATAATTCGTTCCAACAAGTGGTGAAGCGTTTGGACAGTCGTTCTTGTTTCATCGTCCACTGCCGTTCGAGATTTTGATTAGCCAACATCAACTTTCGCTTTCCGTGTTGAGCATTTACGGAGTCCATTACCTTTGTCAAAATGTTATATTTTGGATTTTCGTTGTAAAACAGATTAGTCTGCAAAACATTAGCTTTTGTAATATTTAGAACTAGAACTCCGGCTTTCTTGTATTTATAGCCCTCTTTAAATATCTCCTTTAGCCCTACCCTAGCATATTCTCCAATAGTAAACTCAGTGTTTGAAGCATAAGGCAGTTTTAGGGTAATACTGTTGGAGTATTTCGGTTCATTCCTAGAAAATGAATTAGAGCGTATAAAGACAGTTAAGGCATGACAAACGAGCTTGTCCGAACGTAGCCTTTTGCTACAATTACTCGCAAATGCATTTATACGCTCTTCCAGTTCGGCATAATCACTTATGGTGGATGCAAAACTCCGTGCTGTCCTCATACTATGTTTTGGAGCAATCTGCTCTAGTTTGATTACAGAAATACCTTGCAGCTCTTTTTTAAGACGTAGTCCGGTTATAGAAAAGGCATTACGTACATAATCATCACTTAACTGAATAAAGTCGTATGCCGTTTGTATCCCAATTGCATTTAAATGCTTATACATGCTACGCCCAATTCCCCACACATCTTTAATCTTAGTCCACCGAAGAGCTTTAACACGCTTGTTGTCATCGTTAATCACATACACCCCATTGGTACGTTCAGGAAATTTCTTGGCAATCTTATTCGCTATTTTAGCAAGTGCCTTTGTTGGAGCAAAACCCACACTAATCGGTATCTGAGTGTTCAATCTTACTTGTTTAACCATTTGAAGACCTGTATCAACAAAATTGTATCTCTCAAATCCTCTGAACTGAAGAAATGCTTCGTCTATGGAATATATCTCTACATCGGGAGTATAAGTGCCAAGAATATTCATCACCCGATTACTGAAATCTCCATATAGAGCATAGTTTGACGAATAAACTGCTATATTGTTCTTCCTGAAGCAATCTTCGTATTTGTATGCCGGAGCTCCCATAGGCACAAAAGGCTTAGCCTCATTACTTCGAGCAATAACACAGCCGTCATTATTGGATAGAATGACGACGGGCTTACCAATCAATCTCGGATTAAAAATCCTCTCGCACGAGGCGTAGAAATTATTACAATCAACCAAAGCATACATACTGCAAATATAAACCATTCAGAATGATTTTTATCTTCATATATTTTGACGAGGGATAAAAAGTCTGTACTTTTGACTCAATGAATTCTATGACGCAGTGAGGTCAATGGATGACATGCAAGAGAAATAAACTTGGTTACAAATCGGTTACACGACATTTGCACTGCAGTGTAATTTGCTTATATACAGGGCTAGATGGCGGATTGTTCGAGTCTCGTCGTCACCGCTTAGACCAAAAGACAAAAAATGGTCAAAACGATACAATGCTCTGTAAAACTTAGTTCTACAGGGCTTTTTTTATGTCTAAATTCTGCATAAGCTGTAAGCTCTTGTTGTTTGTTAATCATTCGTCTGTGTGCCAGAAGGTTCAAAAGTCTACCTCCATGGCTGTTGTATTTATAGAAATCGTCCTAAAAGACATCAAACTGCCAAGTTTGAACAGATTTTGCTTACAAGAAGCTTACGCAAAAATGAATGGAAATTATTACCGGGAGCTTCTTCTATAACACTTTGCATCATGCTGATTTTCAATTGTGTTATTTCCCTGCATTTTGGGTTTCTTCATGAGGGTTTAAATGAGCAACTTTTCAACGAGCTTTAATCGGCTCCAATAAGGCTTAATCTTCGTTGGTAAACTAAGGGCTTGCTGAGTTGCCAACGGTGCATAGTCGAAAGGTTATGAAGCTTGTATCCCCGACTTTCAACTTTTATACACCTTCATCCATAAAAAAAGGTGTCCTATCACATGTAAAGGACACCTTCTTATTACAATTTATCTATCTATCAAGCAATCTTATTGATTCTGATCGCTAATTTGGACTTCAAATTATTCGCTTTTTTCTTATGAATAATATTGCGCTTTGCAAGCTTGTCAATTAAAGATACCACCTTAGGGTACAGCGACTGAGCTTCTGTTTTATCTTCAGTGGAGCGCAATTTTTTAATTGCATTTCTTGTGGTTACAGCGTAATATCTATTATGAAGACGTTTCTTTTCATTACGTCTTATTCTTTTTAATGCTGACTTATGATTTGCCATTTTACAAAAATCTTATTTGTTCTTAAAGTAGCCCGTAGGGGATTCGAACCCCTGCTACCAGGATGAAAACCTGGCGTCCTAACCCCTAGACGAACGGGCCATAACCATTTGCAAAGATTTAGTGTTGTTCACTACCTCTATTTTGCGCTTGCAAAGTAAAAACTTTTTTTTGACAGTTACAAATTTTTTCGAAGATTTTTTAGATACATGTTTATTTCAACAAGCATTTATACAGACGGAACCTATGCAGGCACAAAGAATATATAGCTAAAAATTATTGCCGCAATCACACCTACCGCATCTGCAAATAATCCGCAACTCAGTGCATATCGTGTATTTCTTATGCCGACAGATCCAAAATACAAAGCTATAACATAGAGAGTTGTATCGGTAGCTCCTTGCACACACGATGCTACAAAGCCAGGGAACGAATCGGCTCCGTAATTCTTCATGGTTTCAACCATCAAACCTCTTGCACCAGAGCCACTTAGTGGCTTCATGAGAGCCGTTGGCAAAGCAGGTGTAAAATCAGTATTTAACCCGAGCGAACCTATAAAGTACGCCATGCCAGACTCTATATATGCCATAGCTCCTGATGCCCTAAAAACGCCTATAGCAACAAGCATTGCCACCAAATACGGAATAATTCTCACAGCGGTTCTGAAGCCGTCTTTCGCCCCCTCAATGAATGTATCAAAGATATTTATCTTTTTCAATAGTGCTAATATTAGAAACAAAGTAATTATGCCTACGATAATTATAGAGCCTACCATTTTACTAGCTTCTTCCATTTCGCTTGTTGGCAAACTAAACATCCACCACAACAAGGCATATACGGCAGAAAAAAGCAAGGCAATAAAGATTAAAAACTGGACTCTCAATAAGCTTATTTTCTGTATTATCGAGGTTAGTATAACTCCTGCAACAGTAGAGCAAAGCGTTGCCAGTAATATAGGAACAAATACACCTGCTGGTGATATTGCTCCCATCTCAAGACGCAGTGCAATTACTGACATTGGGACGATTGTCAGCCCTGAGGTATTAAACACCAAGAACATTATTTCGGCATTGCTAGCTGTCTTCTTGTTGGAATTGAGTTTCTGCAATTCTTCCATCGCACTAAGTCCCAAGGGCGTTGCTGCATTATCTAGCCCCAACATATTAGCGGAAAAGTTCATCATCATTTTCCCCATTGCAGGATGATTTTTTGGCACCTCTGGAAAGAGTTTAGACATAACAGGAGAAATTAAGGTCGAAAATGCGTTAACACTCCCCCCTTTCTCACCTACTTTTAATATACCTGACCAAAGAGCAAGAATCCCTGTAAGTCCTAATGCTAGGGTGAAGCCAGTAGAAGCATTACTAAACAATGAGTCGCTTATATGATTAAAAACAGAATAGTCGCCAGTACATGCAAACTGTAAAATTGCAACAACAACACCCACAAGAATTAGTCCTACCCATATATAATTAAGTATCATAATTTACCTTTTCAATTTTTGGCGCATAACCTTATTGTATAGTTTCATAACGTTGTTGATAGCATTCTACCTCCTTCGAGTCCGTTTCGGCTATGCCTTCGGTACATTCGGAAGAGGCAGAATAAAAGAGTTGACTATTTTTGTTTTGCTAAAATAAAAATATATGCAACAGATTTCTCATTTAAATACCAAGACAAATGTAGACAATCGGCAACAAATATAAAAATGTATTGTTTGCTTCAAACAAAGATTTGACTGATCGGTTCAAGCTGGTTATTTGCACTGATGTTATGTACTTACCCAAAATCAACAGCAAGAGTGCTCATTTAGAGTCCGTCTATAAAGTCCAATATTTGCGTTATGCTCACTTTGCGAATTAGTCATTTACACAGGTAAACTCCCAGTATACAGAACGACAAATCTTGATATTTAACTTTCTAGCTCATACTCTTGACATTATAGGCGGGTACTAATTATGGCGTTGGCGAGTCTGCTTGCTCCAATTCTGAAAAGATTAGAAGAGAGCCACGACTTGCCTAACTCATTCTCTACAAGTCTGTAATATGCTGTGGCAGTATCGACTGTCGAAATGCCACCTGCGGGCTTGAATCCTATTTCTTTGGAGTGCATTTCTTTAAAAGCTCTTATTGCATGGCACATTACATACGCATCTTCTAGGCGTGCCACCGACCCTTCCTTGCCCGTCGATGTTTTTATAAAATCGGCTCCACTCTCCATGGCAATAACAGATGCTTTCCAAACAGACTCTGCATCAGGTAGCAAACTAGCCTCTAATATAACTTTCAGATGCTGCCCTCCTGTCATCAGTTGCTTAATACTTACAATTTCCTTGCGACAATAATCATAATCGCCCGCAAGAAACGCACATAGAGGTATTACGATATCTACCTCGTCTGCTCCTGCTTTTATAATTGCTTCCACCTCTTGCAGTTTTATGTCCAGCAGACTCATAGACGAAGGGAAACATGCCCCTACAGAGGCAACTTTAACGCTTTTGACTGTCAAGCAATCTCTAAGAGTTTTTACATGGTTTGGATACACACACACGGCTGCAACGTTCCCAATTTCAGGAGGATTGTTCACCTGTCTTACAAATTGCTGTATGTGTGTGCGAGTATCTGTCGAATTTAAAGATGTGAGGTCAAGAAGTGAATACAGAGTTTTTAGCTCATTTTTAGATAACGACGGTTTGCTAAAATTACTCAACTCTTTCTCAAAATCTACATTTACATATTCTTTAAAATTATCAAATAAGGATTTCATGTGTTTGTGTTTTTTTGTTTGTCTGTTATAATATAGCACTATAATGTATATAGCTTCGATACTACATTACAGCTATGCTTATGCACGTGCGTGCAATGATCTAATGGCTAGACTCATATTTTTTTATTATCGTATAAATCTATCCCTGTCTCGTTCTGTTTTCTTATTTATGTTGCTCCTAAAAGCATCTGTCAGGTTGACTCCTGTTTGGTTTGCCAAGCATACAAGCACCCAAAGTACATCTGCCATTTCGTCTGCCAAATTAAGATTTTCTTCGTCTTTCGGCACTTGCTCTCTATATTTTCGAGCGATGACCCTTGCTAGCTCTCCAAGCTCCTCGGTTAATATTGCCATATTAGTAAGTTCACTAAAATAGCCTCCTCCGATGTCTTTTATCCATCTATCGACTTCTTTTTGCAGGTCTTCTATGCTGATACCATTGTCAGTCATTACTAATCTTTCTAATTATGCTGATACCATCTCTTACGGGCAGGATTACCTTTTCCACTTTACTGTCATTTTTCACTTTTTCGTTGAAAGCCAACAATTCGACAGTCTGTTCGTCCTTTTCGTCTAGCTTCCTAACAACCTTGCCACTCCAAAGCACATTATCTGCAATAATCACCCCTCCAATATCCAGCAAGGGAAACACCATGTCGTAATACGACGAATAATCTCTTTTATTAGCATCTATGAATATCAGCTGAAAGGTATATTGCAACTTAGGTATCACCTCAAGAGCATCTCCGAGCACAATATTTATGTTATCGCTATACTCGCTTTTTTCTATAGCTTGACAAGCAAACTCTGCAATTTCGTCGTTAATCTCGATACTAGTAAGTCTGCCACCTTTTTGCAGACCTTCCGCAAGGCATAAGGCAGAGTAGCCCGTAAATGTTCCTATTTCAAGAATATTTATAGGAGCAACTAGTTTGCTAATCATCGACAATATCCGCCCCTGTAAATGACCAGAGAGCATTCGTGAATGCAAGGTCTCTAGGTTTGTAGCTCTTGTCAATTCCCTCAGATGTTCGGGCTCCTCGTCAATATGCTGTTCAATGTAGTATTCTAAGTTCATTCTACTTATAGCTTAGGACACTAAAGTTCTTTATGTCAAGGATTTCATTTGCAATGCATTGTAATTCCTCCGCACTTACGAGTTTCACTTTTTCTACTATTTGTTCGTAAGTGTCCACCTTATCAAATACAAGCATACTTTTTGCAAGCATAAGCATAAGATCTGCATGATCCTCGTTTGAAATAGCAATTTGTCCGACGAACTGCTTTTTCAAAGCCTTAAGTTCTTCTTCGTTCAGTGGCACTTCTCTGAGTCTTTGAAACTCGCTGGCAACCAGGTCTATAATCCTATTAGAATTTCCTTTTTCACAACCAAAGTATACATTAAAGAGCCCGATGTCACGAAATGCGCTGTAAGATGATTCAATATTATAAGCAAGACCATGTTCCTCGCGAATTGACATATTCAACCGAGAATTCATGGATGACCCGCCCAACAGATTGCTGAGCATAACCAAGCCCAATCTTCGAGGATGACTTATGGAGTAGGCAGGCACTCCCAAGATAGTATGTGCTTGATATGTTGATTTCCGTTTTGTCTTTTTAAAGGACTTTCCTGCAATGCTAGTTAATGGGCGTTGGCTATGCGACGGCTTAATGTCTCCAAAGTAGAGCTCGCATAGTTTTTTAAAGTCCTCAAAAGGAGTTTTGCCAACCATTGATAACACAATTCTATTGCTTGTGTAGTTCCGTTTTATGAAGTTAAATATTTTAGCCTGAGTAGTATTCTGAACTGACTTCTTAGTCCCCAATATATTCCTACCTAGAGGATGACCACTGAAAAGCATTTCGTCAAACTCGTCAAAGATAAGCTCCGAGGGGCTATCCTTATATGAATTTATCTCCTCGATTATAACTGTCTTTTCTTTGTCTATCTCCTTTGTTGGGAAAGTGCTGTTGCGAAGAATATCTGACAGCAGCTCGACAGATACTGGCAAATCTTGCG
Source organism: Bacteroidales bacterium (assembly GCA_047974415.1). GTDB lineage: Bacteria > Bacteroidota > Bacteroidia > Bacteroidales > Prolixibacteraceae > JBKEAJ01. The sequence goes on from JBKECH010000138.1 coordinate 10,998, forward strand.
TTAATAAGGAGGCAAATATAGCCGTATTTTCCTTTGTGGTATAAGCATTTAGTTCACCACCAAGTCCCTCGATAGTGTCAAAAATCTGATGTAAGGGTTTTGAGTGCGTCCCTTTAAACAGCATATGCTCTATGAAATGGGCGATGCCTTCTTCGCCTTCAGTTTCATCGCACATTCCGACACAAAGCATTACTCCGAAATGTGCCACAGGCGACTCGGAATATTGATGAATCAACCGAATGCCGTTTGTAAGCTTGTTTGTAGTGATTTTCAATTTTTCAAGCAACTTAGTCTAATTCCTTCCAATGATCTTTTACTCTACTCAAGAAATTTTGCAAAAAGACGATACCAACTCCCAACACCCCACCCAAGAAGGTGAAAATAATAATTATTAGTGGCCGATTCGGTTTTGATGGGGACTGAGGTATGCTCACTGGTTCTACTATTTTCAGCATTGGAGTGTCGTCCTGCACTTTTAGTTTTGTCTGTTCTCTCTGCTTTGCTAATTCTGAGTATACGCTGAAAGCTAATTGATATTCGTTCTCGAGGCGTTGTTCCTCAGTTTGTGCGCGTGCTGAGATAACATTCGAATGGCTGTCTCTGTATGCAGCAAGTGCTAGTTGAGCTTTGTTATAATCCTTTTTACCTTCATCATAGAGTTTGTTGATAAAGTCTAATTTTTGAGTAGCTGATGCTGTTTTGCTTTCTATTATTTCATTTTGCAACAAATCGTACGATCTGTCTACCAGTTGAGCTGAAAAGACGGGGTTTCCAGTATTGCACGAAAGTGTTATATAGCCCTCTTTAGCGTTTAACTCAATAGACAAATGATCTTTAAGGAAACTTTTTGCTATTCTTTCCTTTTTTGTCAAAACCAACAGTTTATCGTAAGAGGATGTACTAGTGCCAGATTCTTCGTTCTTAGAGCCAAAGATAAGTTGAGGAAGTCCGATAGTATATTTTTTTATTGTCGAAGATAACGAAGGTTTTATATTTTTTTCAAGGTAATCTTCCATTACTACAGCCTCTGTCATATTTCCAAAGATAAATTCCTCTTTCATCAGCTTAAACTGAAAAGGAGTACTACCGATAATTACTGGATATAACGAAGGGCTGATTTCCTCAGACCCTGCATTATGAGAGCCTAGCGATATTCCTGCCAAAGATGCCAAACTCGTCAAATTGCCCCCATCCGAAATCTTGCTAGATTGTACTATAAATGACATATCCGCTGTATACTCCTTGGCTGAGGTCAGCGAAACAATCACTCCTAAAACCAAGAATGTAGCCATAACGATGATAATAAATATGCGACGTTTCCACACCTGTTTTATCAATGCCAAAAGATCTATCTCGTCATCTTGGGCCTGATTCTGTATACCAGCGTTCTCTGTGCTTTCCATTACCGCCATGTTATTTATTCTGATTTATTAATACCATAATTGACACTATAGACATAGTCAAAGATGCAAATGCTCCCGTAATTCCTAAAATCTCAGTCAACGAAACTCTATCGCGTACTAAAGGCTTTTCTGGAACATAGATTTTAGCTCCTGCCATAACCTTGGGGTAGTTTCTTATCCCTAAGAAGCTCTTTGTGCTAGCAGCATCGCCATTGGGGTAGACTATGTATGTTTTTTTTCTCATTGCAGAAATATCAAAACCTCCAGATTTGTTAATGTATTTCTTAAGATTATCGCCCTCAAAAAGTGAGGCAGAAGGACTCAACACCGCTCCGTGTACTGAAACGATTGCATTGAATTTGGGAACTATTATCTCATCGCCGTCTTCTAAGTATATATTTTCTTTGCATGTCGGATTATTTACCGCCTTTGCTAAGTCTATTGATATTTCGTTATATTGTGATAGTTCTATCGCCAGACTATCTCCCGATTTTGCCATATCTTCGGCCAAGCGTTCTTGCTTTGGCGTACCCCAATCTTTGCGAAGTATCATTGCTCCGTCCATGTGCGAATATTCAGTCAAGCCTCCAGCCCTCTCCAGCAAGTCTGAGACTCTTTCTTTTTTAGACTTAAGCGAGTATACCCCAGGATATTTAATTTCGCCAGTGAGACTAACCATTGCACCTTCGTCAAAAGAAGGGGATTTCTTTATAAATACTCGGTCGAAAGCTTGCAATACAAACTCATCGGCAGTATCGTCGAGTTCTAATTTACGGTTTATTGCAAAGGAGTAAACATGCCCCATATTATCAGAAACTTCTTCGTCTTCCTCGTGGGACAATCGCCTATAAACTTCGGCAAAAGATTCGGATGCCGATTCTTTAAGCCCTCCTGCAGAGGTAATGACGTCCATCAGCGAAAGCCCTTCTCTGTAATCTATTGTAATAGGCTCTTGCACTTCGCCATATATTGACACAACTTTTTTTTCTTCTAGTTCAAATATCGAGTAAACCTTAATAGAGTCTTCGCGCAGAAGGGGAATATCATTCTCTCCCGACAATACTTTCTTCAAGTTCATCGATACGTTTTTTTTCGTAAAGTCTTTATTTAATCTAGAAACCATAACTCGTCCCATAAAGGCTTCTTCCGTCACTCCTTTAGCTTTTTCTATCAGTTCTTTTAGGGTCAAGTTGTCTGTCAGCTCGTAAGTACCAGGTCTATATACTGCCCCGTCTATTATTACTCGATTTTGATAGCGAGCAATTGCTTCTGAACAAGATATAGAGTCGCCAGCTTTCAGAATAAAGCTGTCGAACAGTTCGCTCTCTACGCTTTTGATTAAACGTCCGTCATTTCCAAGTCTGTCTACTGTAACTAAGCTATTGTCAGCAACAGACGAGAAACCACTCGCATAGTTTAGCAGGTTTTCAACAGTCTCTCCGTCTTTCAGTTCAAACATTCCAGTTTTCTGAAATTCGCCTCCTACTTTAACTTGATTCAAGTGTGGAGGAACAAGAATTAAGTCATTATCTTCAAGAGCTATGTTAACATCGGTATTGCCGTTTACAATATAATCATAGACATCAAATTCTCCAACTTGTTCACCATTGCGTATTACCTTAATCTTTCGGAAGGAACCGTCGGCATTAGGTCCACCGCTGTTGTACAAGGCATTAAAGAGCGATGTTGCCCCCGACAAGGTGTAGGTTCCTGGTAGGTATACGTCGCCGATTATATTTATATTGATACTACGAACCTTAGATAGGGTTACAGATGCGTAGGTGTCAGGATTAGGGCTATTAAGGTCGCTGTAAACAGAGCTTAGGCGAGCCACAACACTTTTCTCTACTGCTGCAAGAGTTTTCCCTTTTACCATTAGCAACCCTATGCGAGGGATTACAATATTCCCGTTGCGCCCCACCGTCGTTGTGTAGGTCTGCTCGGATATCCCCCATATGTTTATAGTTAGTTGGTCGCCAATGCCAAGAACGTAAGATGGGCTTACTGCGGCGTTGAGATTTGGCTGAAAGCTCAAGCCTTTTCTGTTGAAGAAACTCGTCCCAAAGACATTAAAATCCACTTCTAGCTCCTCCTTTTCTGAAAGCTTCAAGGTATCTTTCTCCACCTCTTTTTCTGTGGCTTCGGTCATGAATGTAGACTGCTCTGTCGACAAAGCATCAATGCGCGACATCAGTTGCGCAATTTGCAATTCGTTTGCTCCGCGCGCCTTTGCGAACTCCATTGCTTCGGCATTCGTAAGCCCTTGCTTTTGAATTTGATTTCTAATCTGCCTTATCTGCATATCGGTTAAGGCTGAAATGTCGACATTCTTGAAATTCGAGGGCATCTGTGCCTGAACTTCGCAAAATATCAAAGAAATAAAAATTAATACGAGTAGTCTTCTAAGCATTTTGTTATGGTTTACTTTTGGTACAAAGGTAACATCAAGAAGTTCTATTTCCAAATACTATAGAATTTAAAAAGTTTTTTAGTTATATGTAATAAGTTTTTACTAGATTTGTTGGCATTGACTTGTTGCAGAACTTACCATAATGGGCAATGGGGCTATAGGATTTCTGAATATTGGAGACCTTTAGACACTTTGCGTCTGTTTGGGCAATGAATAAAAGTAAGACCAGATATACAAAAAAAACATGAAGCAAGTAAATATAATTACCCTTGGATGCTCGAAGAATCAAGTCGATTCGGAGATACTCACAAAACAACTCCAGCTAAATGGCTATCAGGTAAGTTTTGACTCTAGTCAGAATAAAGAAATTACCATAATAAACACCTGCGGGTTTATATTAGACGCCAAGAACGAGTCTGTCGAAGCATTATTGGTGGCCATCGAGGCTAAGAAGGCTGGCGAGATTTCCCAAATATATGTTATGGGCTGCCTAACGGAGAAGTATGCTGAGGAGTTGCGAGCCGAGCTACCCGAGGTGGATGCTTTCTTTGGCAAGTTCGATACAAAAAAGATAATCTCGCATCTACGTCTTAGGTATCACGAGAATGAGCAGCACCAGCGTGTACTTGCCACGCCTTCGCATTTTGCATATCTGAAAATTTCGGAGGGTTGCGACAGGAATTGCGCTTTTTGCTCAATACCGCAGTTTACGGGCAAGTACAAATCTCGCTCCATTGTTTCCCTGCGCACAGAAGCTGAAAGTTTGGTAAGGCAGGGAGTAAAGGAATTGATTATTATTGCACAAGACATTTCGTATTATGGGCTAGACATAGACGGCAAGAGCCATCTGGCAGAGTTGCTGAGAGAATTGCTAAAGGTTAACGGTTTGGAGTGGATACGCCTACACTATGCATATCCCAATAACTTTCCCTTAGAGGTTCTAAACATGATGAATTCCAACGACAGGATATGTAAGTATCTGGACATCCCCCTTCAGCATGCCAACTCCTTGGTGCTGGACAAAATGCGCAGGGGTATCAGCATGGAAGAAACAAAGTCGTTATTGAGGAAGATTAGAGAAACGGTGCCAGAGATTGTCCTGCGAACCACTTTGATGGTTGGACATCCAGGCGAGGGAGAATCGGAATTTGCCGACTTGTTGACTTTTGTCGCAGAGCAAGAGTTTGATAGGGTGGGAGTATTTGCTTACTCGCATGAGGAGGATACATACGGATACACACACTACGTCGACGAAGTATCAGTGTCAGAAAAAGAGAAACGCAAAGAAGCGGTAATGGAACTACAAAGCGGTATATCATACAGAAAAAATCAGAAGAAAATAGGCTCAGTATTAAAGGTTCTGATAGATAGAGAAGAAGAGGAGTTTTATATCGCTCGCTTGGAAGGCGATTCGCCCGAGGTGGATGGCGAGGTATTGATAGGCAAAGATAGAACATTGGCAATTGGTAGTTTTTACTATATAAAGGTAATCGATGCTGAGGAGTTTGATTTGTTTGGAGAATTAGTATAGAGTCCGTCTATAAGGTCCAATATCTGCGTTACACTCACTTTTCGAATTAGTCATTTACACAAGTAAACTTCCAATTCACAAACTCTCAGTATAACAGAACGGCAAGCCTTGATATTTAACTCTATAGTTCAGACTCCCGACGTTATGGACGAATACTGGTATCGTGTGTGTCCATAATATCTAGCCCCGAGAGCAGGCGTGAACCTACGAGTTCGCATCTAAACTACAACACATGGAATGAGCCATTAGAACCAATTTTTACATACGACATGATTATATTGGCGAAATACATCTGACAACTAAAAGAAACATTAAGCAGATGAAACAAGAAAACATATCCATAAAAGCAATGGGAACCAGACTAGATATAGTATTGGTGAACGAAGACAATTTTGGGCTTAACGATATCTTGCACGAGATTTGTTCGGAAATTCTTGACCTTGAATGCAAGTTAAGTCATTTTAATACAGAGTCTTATGTAAGTGAGATAAACAGAAGTGGCAAGGTGGTTCTGCGTGGAGAAGCGGATATCTACGAGCTGTTTTTACGTTGTGTGGATTATTGCGAACGCACAAACGGTCTATTCAATGTCTTTGGGCAGAATGTGTCGGTAAGCAATATCACCTTTAATGATCCCGACATGGAACTTTGCATTGATGATGAGAATGTCGATGTTGATTTTGGAGCGCTGGGGAAGGGTTTTGCGCTGGATGTAGTTGCTAAGATTATAAAATCGTCCGACATTTACGGCGCCTTATTAAATTTTGGAGGAAGCTCGATATTGGCAACAGGGAAGCGCCCCGAGGGAGTAGCGTGGAGAATAGGTGTGAAATCTCCCATAGACGAGGCCGTTGTCTTAGATAAATTTGAACTTAATAATAGCGTCCTAAGCACATCGTCGTCGGTAAGAATGTCTGGCGTGCGCAAGTTGGAAAAGCATATAGTGAACATGAACACGGGGGAACTCGTCGAGAGAATAAGGCAAGTATCGGTGCTGGGTAAAAGTGGCGAGATTGGCGAATTTCTGTCCACTTCTGGGATTTTACTGGAGCTGGAGGCGTACAAGGCATTGCAGTCGGAATATAAGGATTTTGCGGTGCATTGTCATGATTTTAATGAGAAATACAATAATAGTATCTAATAAAATACAGCATGATGAATAAGGAATACAGATTTAAAAGTCGGCGAGACTTTATGAAAGAGCTAACGTTTTTTAGTAGCTCGGCAACCTTGTTGGCATCGGCACCGTGGGTACAAGCTTTTGCCCAAGACAATGGCAAGCACTCGGGGGCAAACGACACGGTGCGAATAGGAGTGATCGGCACAGGTAGCAGGGGTAAATACATAATGAGGAAATTGCAGCGAGTAGAGGGTTGCAAGATTATTGCTATCTGCGACATCTACAAACCGAACTACGACAAGGGATTGGAGCTGGCAGGCGCAGGCGCGAAGGGCTTTGACGACCATCGCAAGATGCTTGAAGAGATGCAAGACATGGATGCTGTTGTGGTAACATCTCCTTTATATTGTCATGCAGAACACACTATTGATTCGCTACAAGCAGGGTGTCATGTTTTTTGCGAGAAGTCAATGGCAAGAACAGTTGCTGACTGTCAGCGCATGGTCGATGTTCAGCAAGAAACAAAGAAGGTATTGATGATAGGACACCAGCGCTTATTTAGCCCTGTATATTTGCACGCCCTAGAGCGTATAAAGAATGGCGAGATTGGCGACATCAAGCAGGTGCGTGCATATTGGCATAGAAATAACGACTGGCGGCGCAAATGCCCAGACACCTCGCTGGAACGGCAGATAAACTGGCGTCTTTATCTGGATTCATCTGCGGGTTTAATGACAGAATTGGCAAGCCACCAGATACAAGTGGCAAATTGGTTCACGGGCAATATCCCTACACAAGTAATGGGCGCAGGCTCGATTTGTCGGTGGAAAGACGGACGAGAGGTTTATGACCAAGTAGCATTGGTATACGACTACGCCAATGGGAGCAAATTGTTGTACGATTCTGTAATTGCCAATAAATTTTATGGGCTCGAAGAGCAAATAATGGGCACACAGGGCACTATCGAGCCAGAGGTAAACAAGTTTTACTTAGAAAATCCACCAAAAATGGAAAAAGACCCAGCCATACAGCGCCTCGTTCAGAATATCGGTAAGGATCTTACAGAAGCTATACCCATTGGCGGAGCATCGTGGGTGCCCGAAATAAAGTCGAAATATACAGGCGAGAAAGTTGTTGAATACAAAGGTGACGATGGCTCGCAGGCGCAGATGGACGGTTTTGTAAAGGCTGTGCGCAACGGAAAACCGTACAAAAGACAACTACAAGAGGCTTACCATGCTTCGGTTGGAGCGTTGCTGGGCGAACAAGCCATGCTTAACAACGAGATTGTACAGTGGACGGATGAAAACAAAATATTGAGAGACATCGACTAAGCCGAATTATCCCGTGAAGAGCCGTAAAGAGGGCTTCAACTCGATAAAACAAACATAAAATTCAATAGCGACTGCCAATCAAAACGCGATTGGTAGTCGCTAGTAGAAAATCAGTGAACAGATGAAGGATACAGTAATAACAAGAAAACGCAAAAGAACAGAACTATTGATTTTGTTAGGATGTATAATTGTTGCTTTTGCAATTAATATATATAGTATAATCATCCTCGAGGGCAAATGGTCAGAGCTTTTTACGTCCCTTGGCTTTGTGGTCTGCATTGGGCTAATGCTATATGTAACACTCCTCTTTCTTAGGGTAGCGGTCCAGTTTGTCATCAGACTTATAAGCAAGAAGTAGCACGCTCGCTCGTAGAACAACTATACATTGGAGAGACTTAGCAAGGGTTACAAGCTATATAAAACAGGAGTTTGCAGAACGAAGCGTAGTTCTCTATGGCAAGCAAAAACAAAAGCCAGCGAAGCATTTGTTTTGAAGAGATTAGAGCACGCAGTAGGTGAGCTAACGATATTTTGGGTTAAATTTCACCTTCGAGATTTCTTTAGAATCTTCTTAAAATCGAAATCCATTACCTTCGGGAAGTATTTTGCCAGGAGTTTTGTGTATGTTTCTTTACTCAGAATTGTAGAGTCGTTGTTGGCCTGATATGTTAGAAACGTTGCAAAAGGGATTATGAATATCGGACCTAGCCACACTGCCCAGAACTCTGTCAGAACTCCGGATCTGCCTATTTTATCTAATATTGTAGTGAAGACGAAGTAGATTACGTATATAAAAACAGATATTACTACGGGCCATCCAAAACCTCCCTTTCTGATAATTGAACCCAAGGGAGCGCCAATAAAGAAAAATAGAATTATTGTCAGGGGCAGCGAATATTTTTTCTGTCGTTCCATTTCTATCCTTGTATTCATTACTCTGATATCGTCCAAATACCTCTTTCTGGACTCAATACTACGGGTGTTATTATCAGCAGTAGTTATTGCACTGTTCAATGCATTGCTCATAGACACCGAATCGATGGTACTCTCAACTTCGTTCCAGGACTTCAAGGGTCGAGACAGTGTGTCGTTTTTAGGAGCTTCTATTTTTAAAGAGTCTATGGGTTGCAACTTATTAGAGACATCGACATACACACTTCGTGGGTAGCCCAATGAAGAAACAAGGTTTCTTATGTTTGGCATGTACACATTTGCGTTTATTGAGTCGTACGCAATTTGCAGCTCTTTTGATGTGGAACTGTTCTTAATGTACTTTTGTCTTGAATCTCCAGAATCATCGAAACCAAAATCCGAGACACTCACCCTGACAACCTGTTTGTCAAAGCTATTTCTGCGAAAAGGTTTCCTATCGTGACGTCTATTATTACCGTCCTCCTCAGCATAGTTATTGCCCGAGAAAAAAGTAAAAGTAACCATTGATTTGTCGTCGCTCAGTGCTATGATACCCGAGTCGGCAACTGTAACGCTTTTATTCTTGTGCCCTTTTGTGTGGTCATATATCAGAAGGTCGTATAGCATGTTGTTCGTCTCGCTCTTCTTGCCGACCTTTATGCTATATTTATCTATATTATTACTAAATATTCCTTCGTCCACAATCATGTCCGGCTTTTGGTCTCTAATACTTCTATACATACTGCTAAATTCTACGTATGCCTTGGGCTGTATCTGATCTGTAAAATAGAAAGCAAAGGCGCTGAGCGTAACGGTAAAGAGTATCAGCCCGCGTGAGGTTTTAAAAAAAGATATTCCTGATGATTTTATGGCGATGAGCTCGTATTTCTCGCCCAAATTTCCAAAGCACATCAGCGATGCCAATAAGATGGCAATTGGCAAGGCCATTGGCACAAGGTTTATGGACGATAGTCCTAGTAGCTTTAACACAACGCTGATTTCTAGTCCCTTGCCTGCAATCTTGTCTATGGCATTCCAAAGAAACATCATTATCAGAACAAACATGGTAACACTGAATGTTGCCATGAACGGAGGTACAAAACTCCTTATCACATATTTCCCTATTTTTGATATCATTCTCTTTATTTATTAACTCAACTTTCGCAAGTAAATTAACTTGCATATTCTGGGTTTATTTCGTATTTGTCTATAATGTCAGGAGCCTGAACTATAAAGTTAAATATCAAGGTTTGCCGTTCTGTATACTGGGAGTTTGTGAATTGGAAGTTTACTTGTGTAAATGACTAATTCGCAAAGTGAGCATAGCGCAGATATTGGACTTTATAGATGGACTCTATATATTATTTGTTGTGCAGAATCTGTATATAGTTGTACTGTGTAGAGTATCTGCTGGATTTAGCCTTGTCGATGGGAAATTATCTCTATTTGGAGAGTCAGGGAAGTGCTGAGTTTCAAGACAAAAGCCTGAGTGTGGATTGTAGTTTTTTCCCGATTTCCCGATTTTTCCCGATAGATGGTTGCCAGTATAGAACTGTATGCCAGGTTCTGTTGTATACACCTCCAGTACGCGCCCACTTTCTGGTTCTATAACTCTTGCTGATAGATGTTCGATATTCGGATTATTTAATACGAAGTTATTGTCCAATCCTTTCCCGAATTTTATTTGGTCTAGCTCTGAATATACCCTTTCGGATATCTTTGTTGGTTTTGTAAAATCTAAATCAGTGCCTATAATGCTGGTAATTTCACCTGTGGGAACCATCTCGGCATCTATTTTAGTAGCCTTGTTGGCATCAATCATAACTTCATGTCCTATTATGCTACCATTGCCCTCGCCTTTGAGGTTAAAATAGCTATGGTTAGTAAGATTAAATACCGTTGCTTGTTTGCTTGTTGCCATGTAGTCTATTTTGAGGGCATTGTTGTCTGTAAGTGTGTAGGTAACTGTCACCGTTCTGTCGCCAGGAAAACCCCATACTCCATTTTTAAGGAATAGTGACATGGTAATAGAGTTGTCGGTTTTTTTATCAACATTCCAAACCTGATGTGTGGAGTTATTGTTGCCCGAGTGTAGGCAGGCATTGATGTCATTTATTGGAAGAAGATAAATGTTGTTGTCAATTTTAAAGCTACCATTTGATATTCTATTGCTGTATGGTGCGATTATAGCTCCATGAGAGTCCTTGTCCTTTGTATAATCATTGATACTGCTGAACCCTAGAAGCACGTCTGAGAGCTGGCCATTCTTATCGGGTGCATATATGGATATTAGTCTAGCGCCATAGTTTGTAAGGCATATAAGCATGTTTCTCTTGTTCTTTAATTCATAAAGCATGGCCCTTCCACTACCAACATCTTTAACAAAGTCTTTTTTTGAATATAAGGGTTCTACCTCAGGATATTTTTTAGTGCAAGATGTCACGACAAGACATGCAATCAGCAATAGGGCATAATTCTTCATAGTCATTGTTTTTTTATTATTATGATTCGATAAGGTCATCTTCATTTAGTATTTCGTGTCCAAGATATCGCAAAAGAACATTTGCTGTTGCTAAGATGTCGAATTGACAGTATTTCACAATACGCTTCAAGTCTTTCTCTTTCCAATAGACATCATTAATATCACTCCCGTCGATATCATTCTTAGGGCTAGGAATATCCAATACATTACAGAGCAACTCTAAGGATGTGTATCTCTTGTAGTCGCCAAACCGCCAGAGCTGCATTGTGTCTATGAAGTGTTTGCTTATTTCCCACGGTTTCATACCTCCGATACAGAAAACTTTAGGGAGGCTGATTTTATTTATTATACTACGTCTTGCAATGTATGGTATGTCAAACTCTTGTCCATTGTGGGTGCAAATCATCCATCTTTTTTTTCTGAAGAATACGTTTACAATATCGTTGAACTCTTGAAGGAGTAACTTCTCGTCGTCTCCATAAAAAGATCTAACATTAAATTGTCTCTTGCCTTTTGTTTCGGAAATATGACCTGCCGATATGCATACAATCTTGCCGAATTCAGAATATATACCTGCTCGGGCGTAGGTCTCGTCGTCGTCCATCCCTTGTTGGCTAACATATAGAGCCTTCTTGGCCCATAAGTATTTCTCTGTCTCATTAAGGTCTCCTATGCAAGGGTATTGAGAAACGGTCTCAATATCGATAAATAAAATCTTATGTATATCAAGGTTTTCGAACATCGCAATTATTAATATTACCACAAATTTACTACTTTCGTAGGAAAATTCAATATTGATATGATAAATCACGTTATAATGATTAAAGTGAAGGCAGAAAAGTCGGCACAAAGAAAAGAAATCTTGGAAAACACACGGAAACAACTACTAAATCTGTCGAACTACATACCACAGCTACAGTATATAGAAGTGGGTATACAGCATAATCCCGACGATGGTAATCATGACCTTTGTCTGATAAGTCATTTTAATAGTCTACTCGACTTAAATGCTTACGCAGTGCATCCGGAGCATATGAAAGTGCTTGCTTATATAAGAGAGCATTTTGAAGGAAGGACAGCAGTAGATTTTGAATTTTAACCATAAAAAGTCGAAAATGAGTTTATATCCTTTGAAATTTAAACCTATCTTCAAAGAGCGAATTTGGGGAGGAGAGAAAATAAGAACGTTTTTAAATAAAGATTTTTCGCCCTTGTCGAATTGTGGCGAGAGTTGGGAAATGTCGGGTGTTTATGGAGACGTGTCTGTGGTGAGTAATGGTAAACTGAAAGGCAATACGCTTGCCGAGCTAGTCGAGGTATACATGGGGGATCTTGTCGGAGAGAAGAACTACGAGAGGTTCGGCGACGAGTTCCCTCTGCTCATAAAGTTTATAGACTCGCAAGATAATCTGTCTGTACAGGTGCATCCCAACGACGAGCTGTCGAAAAAAAGACATAATGCCTATGGCAAAACAGAAATGTGGTATGTGGTAGATGCTGAACCTGGAGCAAAGCTAATCTCTGGATTTAAAGGTGAAGTCAGCAAAGAAAAATATATAGAAGCTGTCGAGAATGAAGCCGTCGAAGACATATTGAACTTTATGGAAGTGTCGGCAGGAGATGTGTTCTTTATGCCTGCTGGGAGGGTACATGCAATTGGCAAAGGCTTATTGGTAGCGGAAATTCAGCAAACATCCGATGTTACCTATCGAATCTACGACTATAAACGCAAAGATGCAAATGGGAACGAGCGTGAGTTACATACGGAGTTGGCAGTAGATGCCATAGACTACGAAAAGGTCGATAATGTAAGAACCGATTATGACCACAATGCTAAAGATGTGAATATTGCAAAATGTACTTATTTCACTACTAATAAAGTGACTGTAGGAACAGAAGTGACACGCGACATAGCAAAAATCGACTCGTTTATCATATACATATGCCTAGACGGAGAATTGGAGATTACTGATGATGAAGGCAACAAGGAAACTATTGTGAAAGGAGAGAGTGTGTTAATTCCTGCGCTTGCTAATGAGCTTGTAATTAGGTCTAGGAGCAAATCAGTGTTGTTGGAAACATACGTTTAATAAAGAATTTAAATATATGCAGATTACTAGAACCTTTGATATATTAGAATATCAAAGAAAGAACTACTCCCGAGAAGATTCCGTAGCAGGAAAAGTCGACAATGAGTGGGTTAAATATTCTACGGATGAATTTATAAAGAACAGCGAAGCCGTAGCTATGGCACTGATAAAAGTAGGCATAGCAAAGGGAGACGTAGTGGCATCGATAAGTGCCAATAAAGCCGAATGGAATTTTATAGACATGGGGCTTGCTATGATAGGGGCTGTACATCTGCCAGTGTATCCCACAATATCAGAGACCGATACTTCTCATATCCTAAATCATGCAGAACCTAAATTGCTGTTCGTGGGCGATAGTAAGCTGTACGAGAAATTAAAATCTCTTGCCAGCGAGGTGTCAAGCATAAGAGAAATATACAGCATAAGCCCAGTGGAAGGTATCGGAGATTGGAAATCATTAGTAAGCTCAATAAAAGAGGATGAAAAAGGTAGACTGAAACAAGAACTGGAGCAACGTCAAGAACAGATTGCCCCTAGCGACCTAGTTACACTGATATACACCTCGGGAACTACAGGAACGCCCAAAGGAGTGATGCTTACTCACGAAAATATTATGTTCAATGTTCAAGGCTTTTGTGAGCACCATCCTTGCAATAAGGCACATAAGGCGGTGAGCTTCCTTCCATTATGCCATATATACGAAAGAACTATTAACTATCATTATATGTTCAAAGGAATAGGGGTGTATTACATTGCTAATCTAGGAGAAATTGTTGGCGATATTAAAACAGTTAAACCCGATATATTCTGCTCTGTTCCAAGGGTGTTGGAGCGAATTTACGATGGTATAATAAATAAAGGATATGCGCTTTCAGGAATGAAAAAAACGATATTCTTTTGGGCATTGAGCTTGGCCGATGAGTATGAACATTTTCAGAAAGGCTCCTTGTGGTACATACTGCGTAGATGGGTAGCCGATAAATTAGTATTTTCTAAGTGGCGAGCTGGACTGACAGGTAAAAGACTCATAGTAGTGTCGGGTGGTGCTGCTATTCAGCCTAGAATAGCTAGAGCCCTTGGTGTGGCTGGGATTTTCTGTATCGAAGGATATGGCATGACAGAAACAGCCCCAGTTATTGCAGCCAATAATCCCATGAAAAAACTTGCAAAAGTTGGTACTGTTGGACCTCCATTGCCAGGAATAGAAGTGAAAATAGCCGATGATGGTGAAATTCTGACACGTGGAAAATGTGTAATGAAAGGTTACTACAAAGACCCCGAGGCAACAGCATCGGTGATAGACGAAGATGGGTGGTTGCATACTGGAGACATAGGATGTTTTGAAAATGAAATGTATCTGAAAATAACAGATAGAAAAAAGGAAATGTTTAAACTTTCAGGAGGAAAGTATATCGCACCCCAAGTATTTGAAAATAAATTGAAAGAATCTTTTTTCATTGAGCAAGCAATGATTATTGGTGCAGAAGAAAAATTTGCAAGTGCTATCATCTCCCCAAATTTAGAGTACTTGAGAGCTTGGTGCAAAAAACGCAAACTGACATTTAAAAACGACCACGAACTGATTGAATTACCCGAGGTGCAGACCGTAATCCAGAACGAAGTCGCCAAAGTCAATGAGACGCTTGCTCCTTTCGAGCAATTGCGTAAGGTTCGGATTGTGCCAGATACGTGGAATCTGCTGTCCGGAGAACTTTCTCCAACATTAAAGCTGAGGCGTAATTATATATCGCATAAATATTCCGATATTATAAAGACAATATATTCACACCAAAGTAGCTGATTATTGTTTGTATATTTGCAATTCATAAAAAAACATATAAAATAGATGTCTGAAAAAATAATTATCCTTGATTTTGGCTCTCAGTACACTCAACTTATTGGGAGAAAAATCAGAGAGCTTAATGTTTATTGCGAGATACACCCTTATAACAATTATCCAAGCTTAGACGAAAGTGTTAAAGGAGTAATTCTTTCTGGTAGCCCATTTTCAGTTACGAACCCAGATGCCCCAAATCCCGACCTTGCACAGATAAAAGGTAAATACCCTCT
Source organism: Bacteroidales bacterium (assembly GCA_047974415.1). Classification (GTDB taxonomy): domain Bacteria; phylum Bacteroidota; class Bacteroidia; order Bacteroidales; family Prolixibacteraceae; genus JBKEAJ01. Next base: position 26,350 of record JBKECH010000138.1, read on the forward strand.
GTTGGGAGTGTGCTTCGGAGCTCAGTATTTGGCTCATAACTTCGGTGGTAAAGTGGGTGCTGCCTCGTCCAGAGAATATGGGAGGGCACGTTTGGCAAACATAGATATGCACTCGCAATTATTCAGTAGGGTTACTAATGGTTCGCAAGTGTGGATGTCGCATGCCGACACAATCCTTGAGCTACCAAACAATTGTCACAATATTGCAGGAACAGAATCTATAGACAATGCTGCTTTTGCATTCGAGAACGAACAAACATGGGGGATACAGTTCCACCCAGAAGTTTATCATTCTACTGACGGCATGCAAATACTTAAAAATTTTGTAATAAGTATCTGTGGATGTAATGCTGATTGGACGCCAGCATCGTTTATTGAGAGTACAGTAGCGGATCTGAAAAAACAACTTGGTGATGATAAGGTTGTTATGGGGCTGTCGGGAGGCGTAGACTCAACCGTTGCTGCCGTCCTCTTGCATCATGCCATTGGTGATAAACTCGTATGTATATTTGTGAACAATGGGCTGTTGCGCAAAAACGAGTTCGATGAAGTGATGCATACCTACTCAGACTTACATCTCAACGTTATAGGCGTTGATGCTTCCGATAAATTTCTAGACGACCTGAAAGGAATATCAGACCCCGAGGCTAAGCGCAAAAGCATAGGTAAGAATTTCATCGAAGTGTTTGATACTGAAGCTCGTAAGATTCAGGATGTGAGGTGGCTAGGGCAAGGGACTATCTATCCAGATATCATCGAGTCGGTGTCTGTAAACGGTCCTTCAGCAACAATAAAGTCGCACCATAATGTTGGCGGACTACCCGAAAAAATGAATCTAAAGATAGTTGAGCCTTTGAAACTTCTTTTTAAGGACGAGGTAAGAAGAATAGGTAAGGCTTTAGGCATCAAAAACGAGCTGATTGACAGGCATCCCTTTCCTGGACCAGGACTCGGAATAAGAGTCTTAGGCGAAGTTAGCGCCGAAAAAGTTAGGATACTCCAAAATGCAGATAAGATTTATATCGACGCATTGAAAAAACACAATCTATACCAAGATGTATGGCAGGCTGGGGCAATGCTTTTGCCTGTACAATCTGTAGGTGTGATGGGCGATGAACGAACCTACGAATTTACGCTTGCATTGCGTGCTGTTGCATCGACGGACGGGATGACAGCCGACTGGGTGCATCTACCTTACGACTTCTTGGCAGAGGTGTCCAACGAAATTATCAACAATGTAAAAGGAATAAATAGAGTCGCCTACGATATTAGCTCCAAACCTCCTGCAACAATAGAATGGGAGTAAGAAAATGAAAAAGAGGCGTGAGCATTATGTGCCCATGCAGAGCGTGACAAAACTAGCTAATAAATATGTGGCAAATAAACAAAAAATAAAATATGATGAGGCGGATTTATGAACGATTGTTACTGTGTTGTTACTTGCTTATTCTGTCAACGATAGTCGTGGCTCAAACGACTAATGATATTAAGACGGATATGCAAAAGATGTTGCGCGTAATGTCCTTGCTAGATGGAGCTTACGTGGATACAGTAAATATTTCTAAACTTACGGAAGATGCCATCGTTAAAATGCTGTCCGATCTAGATCCTCATTCTGCATACATCTCGCCCGATGAAGTAGCTAAAATGAACGAACCTCTAGAAGGAGAATTCGAAGGGGTTGGAGTGTTGTTCAATATATTGGAGGATACTCTATATGTGGTTAATGCTATTGTCGGAGGGCCCTGCGAAGAAGTCGGCGTATTGTCTGGCGATAGAATTGTTGCAGTAGATGGGGAAAATATTGCAGGTATAGGTTTGAAAAATAGTGATGTGTTTAAATTGTTGCGAGGAGAGAAAGGAACACGAGTAGAACTGAAAATACTGAGAAGAAGACAAATAATAGATTTTGTAGTTGTACGAGGTAAAATACCTATCTACAGTATTGATACATACTATAAGCTAAGCGAAAAAACAGGATATATAAAAGTTAATCGCTTTGCTGCAACAACAGAAAAGGAATTTGAAGTAGGGATAAAGAGTCTGAAGGAAGAAGGAGCAAAGAATCTGATTATAGACCTACGGCGCAATGGTGGAGGATACCTGCATGCCGCTTTTAGCATGGCAGACCACTTCATCGACAGAAACAACATGGTAGTCTATACGGAAGGGAGATACAGCCCCCGTAAAGAATATCGTGCTTCTGAGGCTGAGGATTTTATGGACGGTAGAGTAGTTGTTATTGTGGATGAAAACTCTGCTTCAGCAAGCGAGATCGTGTCGGGGGCTATTCAGGACTGGGATAGAGGACTTGTTGTAGGTCGTCGTACCTTCGGTAAGGGCCTTGTCCAACAGCCATATAGCCTTCAGGATGGTTCCGTTATTAGACTTACCACATCGCACTATTACACCCCTAGTGGACGCTGTATTCAAAAACCCTACGACGGTGGAGTGAAAGAGTATCAAAAAGAATATATTGATAGATTTAATCATGGTGAGGTCTATTCTAAAGATAGTATGCAGATAGATTCCTCGCAACAATATTTTACGTTAAAATATCGGAGGAAGGTGTACGGAGGTGGAGGCATAATACCAGATGTCTTTGTGCCCATAGATACATCATCTCATATGATATACATGAATAAAATACTTGCAAAAAATCTGATTGTACCTAAAGTGCTGGAATATGTAGACAAACATCGCAATGTCATTAAGCAAAAATATCCCTCGTTCGACGGCTTTCTTAGTTACTTCAACTTCTCGGAAGCAGATGTAAACTCGCTGTATGACCTTGCAAGTTCGGAAGGAATTGAAAGAAATGCTAAAAGCGAAGCCTTCGTAAGTCCCTACGTAAGAAACTTGATGAAAGCTTTACTCGCACGGAGCATATACGGATTTGAATACTTTACTAGAGTAGAAAATACCGACGATAAAGACGTTATGAAAGCCTTGGAAGTTATAGAAAGCCCTGAATACAACAGCATCTTGAACGGAGAACGATAGATTTACATTTGATTTACATTTTTTAGGGGAGAGTTTACAATACTCGCTCGTTGGATGCGTATCTTTGCACCTACAAAAATATTTATATATAGGTACATATGAAAAAGAAATTTGTATTTTTTATGTCTTTTTTTCTTGTCGGGTTATTTTTCGTAAATGCTCAGACAGAACAAAAAGCAGTTATAGTTTTTGAAGGAACTGCACACGATTTTGGAACATTCAAAGAAGAACTTGGTTACGTTAATCACGAATTTAAATTCAAAAACACAGGAAGTGTGCCTCTTATAGTGAGCAGTGTAAGAGCGAGTTGTGGTTGTACTACTCCGAATTGGAATAGAGAACCCATTGCTCCGGGACATACAGGAAGCATTCAGGTTAGATATAGTGCGAGGAACAGACCTGGAGCATTTAGAAAAACCATTACGGTATCTTCAAATGCCTCTAATCCAAAGATAATTCTTAACATCAGCGGAACAGTTACTCCCAGAGTGAAAACACTGACAGAGTCCTACCCTAGGAAAGCAGGAGTTTTAAATGTTAAGACAGACCAAATAGCATTTGGACGAATAGGGGATCATGAAGTAAGAACAAACAATATTGAAATTGCAAATGGAACGACTGGTGATATGTCGTTGGATTTTAGTTTACTGCCACCTTATCTTACGGCAAAGGTAGCCTCTAATACATTAAAACCAGAGGAGAGAAGTTCTATCGCCTTCTCGTTTGACGCTAAAGCAAAAGGTGTGTACGGAAATGTAAACGAACCAATAAAAGTGAAAATTAATGGACAAGAAGCAACATTTACACTTACTGCACTCGTTCAAGAGGATTTTAGTAAACTCACTGAGCAGGAAATAGAAAATGCTCCCGTCGCAGTAATCGACCCATATATAGTTAACTTTGGCTCTCTTGCAAAAGGTTCCAACAAAACCTATGAGTTTATAATAAAAAATGAAGGTAAGTCAGATCTTATTATTAGACAAATAAGCACGACGGACAAAGAATTAAGTCTAGACACACCTCCAAAACCAATAAAACCTGGACATTCTGCTAAAATACTTGTAAAAATGAATTTAACAGATGATACTGGAAGGAAAAACTTTATGGTAAGCATAGTACAGAACGACCCCAAAAGACCTACGGCAAACCTAAGGTTAATGGGTAATGTTACCAATTAATTGACTCTGTTAGATAACATATATAGTTAGAGTCCATCTATAAAGCCCAATCTCTGCGTTATGCTCACTTTGCGAATTAATCATTTACACAAGTAAACTCCCAATTCACAAACTCTCAGTATACAGAACGGCAAGCCTTGATATTTAACTTTATAGTTCTGACTCCCAATATTATGGACAGACACTATTTACAGATTTTTGTGAGTCTCGGTGATGCAAATGGGCACTACATAGTGCCCATAAATAACGCCTATTTTTAACGAAATTATAGAAATGAATTACTGCTGGGAAGAAATAAATAAGCTGAATATTGGTTTAAAGCTAATAAAGAGCAAGCGTAATAAGCATTTGTTTATTACGCTTGTATCGTTTTTTGCCTTGTGCTATTTTGCATGCCAATTATTCTCTGACTCCTTCTCATGGACGGCAATAGTTCTGTTGTTTATGTCTGTTGCTGTATATTTTTATAGCGTGGTGAGAGATAGTCGGCTCAAAAAGCAACGCAACTATTATCAGTCTTTAGTTGAGGTATATCAAAATGAATTGAATTATCGTGACGGCAATTTCTCTGCTTTCGATGATGGATCTGAGTTTATTTACAAACAACATAGCTTTTCTTTCGACCTTGATATTTTTGGTAAATCCTCTCTTTTTCATCGGATTAATCGTACAACTACGAGAAAAGGTAAGGCGCATCTTGCTTTTTTACTCAGTAACCCTCCCACCAATGACTACTCAGAAGTTGATAGGAATAAAGAAGCATTAAAGGAGCTTTGTTCAAGTCCTGAGTTTCGCTATCCTTTTATTGCGATTGGGTCAGAAATTGAGCCTGAAAATGAGGATATTCCACAAAGTCTTCTAGTTGCTCCTAAGTCATCATTTTTGTATTCGAAAGGAGCTCTGCTATTAATGTGTTTCAGCGTTGTAATAAGTTTGGTGTCAGCAGTTACTGCATATTTCTCTCTAATCCATGTGGGAGTGCTCGTTTTGTTATTTATACTCCAGTTGACTGTGCCTCTTATGGTAGCGTCGAAATCCAACACAGAGGCAGGTAAGATAGGAAGACTGCACAAGACTATGTATTCGTACCACAAACTTCTTCAGCTAATACGAAAACAAGACTTCCGAGCTAAGCTCAATGAAAATCTGTATGGGAGCTTATTCCGAGATGCAGACTCAATAGGAGCTTTTAATGAGTTGTCTCGCTTGCTGAATAGTTTTGATCAACGCGCTAATGCTTATGTGTTAGTGGTTTTTAATGGTTTATTTCTCAGGGATTTATTTTTGTTACGGCGCTTTTATAAATGGAAGAAACATTATGCTTCAAAAATGTTGGGGTGGTTGGAAAGTATTGCTCATTTTGATGCCTTGATAAGCATGGCAGGAATGATGTATAATCATCCTGATTTTACAGAAGCGACATATATAGAGTGTGGTGACTTTGTGCTGAATGCTAGTGGCTTAGGGCATCCATTTATTAACCAAGATAAAAGAGTCTGTAATGATTTTGTCATCGGCAGAAAACAGTTCAGCATTATAACGGGTGCAAATATGGCAGGGAAAAGTACTTTCCTGCGTACTGTAGGTATTAATTATCTCATGGCTCTGTGTGGGATGACGGTATGTGCATCAAAATTTGAATTTCGAATGATGGGCTTATTCAGCAGTATGCGTAATTCTGACGATTTAAATAGTGGAGTTTCTTATTTTCACGCTGAGTTGAATCGTATCGGACTATTGCTAGCAGAGTGTCAGAACAATGAATATACTCTATTACTGTTAGATGAGATTCTTAAAGGCACAAACTCGGAGGACAAGTTAAGAGGTTCTATATTATTTTTGGAAAAGGTAAAAGAGCAGTCTGTGTCAGGGATTATAGCCACCCACGATTTAGCCTTGTCCTGTATGGCAAAAGAATACCCTACGCAATTTGACAATTTTCGTTTTGAGATAGCTCTTGCGGATGATATCGAGTATTCGTATCAGATTAGTAAAGGAGTAGCTGAGAACTTGAATGCTTCATTTTTATTGCAAAAGATACTGGATAAGACGCAGTAAAACCGAGCCTAATTTATAACGAAGGCTGAGTTACCCCCACATTTATGTATTGGATTGCCGTAGCGAGCGCTTCGCGCTTAATAAAACAAAGGTTTAGGTGAACGAAGTGTAACACTGCTACGGTGAGCGAGACAAAAGCCAGCGAAGTCTTTGTTTTGAAGATATGGAGCACGTAGCAGGTAAGCTAATGCATATGCTGGGTTAATTTGCATTAAATTTTGTACTTTTGTAATTCACAAAACAAGAGATAATATCAATGAGCATTGCAGACAAATACAATCACCAAGAAGCCGAAAAGAAGTGGTATGACTACTGGATGAAAAATGAGTTTTTCAAATCTGTTCCCAATGAAAAAGAACCTTATACCATTGTAATACCACCACCAAATGTGACGGGAGTTCTGCATATGGGACATATGCTTAATAACACCATTCAGGATATACTAGTGCGTAGGGCTCGAATGATTGGCTACAACGCTTGTTGGGTGCCAGGAACCGACCATGCATCCATTGCGACCGAGGCCAAGGTCGTTGCAAAACTCAAAGACGAAGGAATTGACAAAAAAACTCTCAGCCGCGACGAGTTTATGAAGCATGCATGGGAATGGAAAGAAAAACATGGTGGCATAATTCTCGAACAACTTAAAAAGCTAGGAGCTTCGTGCGATTGGGATAGGACATCCTTCACAATGGACGACCACATGACGGAATCTGTAATTAAAGTCTTTGTAGATTTATACAACAAAGGGCTTATTTACCGTGGTGTGCGTATGGTGAATTGGGATCCTGCAGCAAAAACTGCTCTATCGGACGAAGAGGTTATACACAAAGAGCTAAGTTCTAAGCTTTATTACGTTAAATACTTTTTTGCTGACAATTCTGGGGCGTTTCTGACCATCGCTACAACTCGTCCCGAAACTATACTTGGCGATACTGCTCTTTGCGTAAATCCCAATGACGATAGATATAAAGGCGTTGTAGGAAAAACAGTAATGTTACCTTTGCTTGGCAGAGAAATTCCTGTAATTGCCGATGATTATGTGGATATGGAGTTTGGAACAGGTTGTCTAAAAATTACTCCAGCGCACGACATTAACGACTATGAAATTGGTTTGCGCCACAAGCTACCCACTATAGATACCTTCAACGATGATGGTACCCTTAGCGAAGCTGCTAAGATGTTCGTAGGCAAAGATCGCTTTGAGGTTCGTAAGCTAATGGAGCAAGAACTGGAGATTTCTGGTAACCTTGTGAAAATAGAACCTTACAACAATAAGGTTGGATATAGCGAGCGTACAAACGTGGCAATAGAGCCAAAGCTATCGGCACAGTGGTTTCTGAAAATGGAAGGTATTGCCAAACCAGCACTCGAAAATGTAGAGAATGACACTATTAAATATTATCCTGCAAAATTTAAAAATATTTATCGCCATTGGATGGAGAACATCAAGGATTGGTGTATATCTAGACAATTGTGGTGGGGACAACGAATACCCGTTTACTACCTGCAAGATGGATCTTATGTGGTGGCTACTAGCATCAAAGAGGCTCTAGAACTAGCTCGTCAGAAAACCGGAGACAATAGTCTGACAATAGCAGACTTGAGACAAGATGAGGATGTTATGGACACCTGGTTTTCGTCGTGGCTGTGGCCTATGTCAGTATTCGACGGAGTGAGAAACCCTGATAATCCAGACTATAAGTATTATTATCCTACTAATGATCTTGTTACTGGGCAGGATATTGTATTCTTCTGGGTAGCAAGAATGATTATGGCAGCTTATGAGTTTGACGGCAAACAACCTTTCAAGAATGTGTATTTTACTGGAATGGTGCGCGACGAGAAGGGGCGGAAGATGTCTAAGCAACTAGGGAACTCTCCTGACTGCTTGAAGCTTATAGACAAATATAGTGCTGACGGCGTGCGACTTGGGATGCTTATTTGTGCGCCATCGGGCAATGACTTGTTGTTTGACGAGGCTCTGCCAGAGCAAGGACGTAGTTTCAATACTAAACTTTGGAACTCTTTTAAACTGATAAAAAGTTGGGAAGTTGATGAAACATTATCTCAGCCCGAGCACTCGGCTCTGGCTCTAGCATGGTTTGGCAATAAGCTTTCTGAAAATATCAAAGAGATAAACTCTCAGTTTGACGAATACCGAATATCGTCGGCTTTGATGTCTATTTACACACTTATCCGTGATGAGTTTTCAGCTTGGTTGCTGGAAATAATCAAACCTGCATACCAACAACCTATTGATAGTAGAACCGTAAGAGAGGTAAACGCTTATTTGGACAAACTACTTAAACTTCTTCACCCTTTTATGCCCTTTATTTCAGAGGAAATATGGCAAAGCTTGGAGCAGCGGAATGATGGCGATAGCATAATGATTGCTGGATGGCCAAAAGCAGAGGATATAGATAAAGAACTTCTGGAAAACTTTGAGGATGCTAAGGAGACTGTAACAAGTATCAGAAATATCAGGACAGCAAAGGGCATAGCTATGAAAGATACTCTTTCTCTTTGCATAAAACAAGGAGGGAAAGGCTATGAAGAGAAACTCCTTCCTGTAATTACGAAGCTGGCAAATATCGACAAGGTCGAAAGTGTCAGTGAGGATGTGCCAGGGGCGGCTTCATTTTTAGTAAAGACTACGACTTTTTACATTCCACTAGGCGATTTAATCAATGTGGAAGAGGAGTTGCAGAAGCTCGATGAAGAACTGAAATATAATAGAGGTTTTCTCAATTCGGTGATGAAGAAACTTAGCAACGAGAAGTTTGTAAGTGGGGCTCCCGAAGCGGTAGTTGCAAAAGAGATAGCAAAGAAGGCTGACACCGAGGCTAAGATCTTGCAACTAGAGAATCAGATTAAGAACTTGAAAAGTTAGAAGACTAACATAAGATGGTGCAAAAGTGTGTTTTTATTTTTGATTTTGGAAAATATAGTTTATATTTGCATCGCAATTAGCGAGAGTAGCTCAGTTGGTAGAGCACAACCTTGCCAAGGTTGGGGTCGCGGGTTCGAATCCCGTCTCCCGCTCAAGTTCTTTTTTTAGTAGAAGATATTTTGGATGCCCGGGTGGTGGAATTGGTAGACACGCCGGACTTAAAATCCTGAGGGCTTTTGCCCGTGCGGGTTCAAGTCCCGCCCCGGGTACCATTTTATGTTGCGAGAGTAGCTCAGTTGGTAGAGCACAACCTTGCCAAGGTTGGGGTCGCGGGTTCGAATCCCGTCTCCCGCTCAAAACGAAGAAAGGCGAATATCAAAAGATATTCGCCTTTCTTCGTTGTATATTCAGCCTATAATCAGCTTTTTTTTCTGACTTTTATCTGATCGCCAATTTTTAGACTCTGTGAGTTCACACCTTCATTGAGTTTTATCAAATCGTTGGTTGACACTCCGTATTTGTCTGCAATATTCCAAAAATTATCGCCACTCTTCACCGTGTGATACTGATAAGAGCCACCTCCAGCAAGCTTAACAGAATGCTGCTTACTTGTTGCTCCTATTCGCTGCTGCTTCTGCTCAAAGCTTAATGTATTGACGGCAGTATAATAGCTTTTCTTATCTTTCGGAACGTAAATAGTCAATTTTTGTCCTGCCCTAATCAAGTTCTTGCGCAGGTTGTTCCAACGACGAATCTTATCTGAACTAACTCCATACCACTCCGCTATATAACCTACATTGTCACCGTTTTTTACAGTGTATTGCAATTTCGCAGAGTTTGCAAGCGCTACCGAATAAGTATCGTCAACAATATGGGCAGGAGGTGTATTCTTATTCACTTTCTCTACTGCATTCTTGTCGTCTGCCATTGCATACAAAGTATTCTCCTGAATGTAAAATTTTGTCGCCAGCTCCACAGGAACAAAAACGCTACAAGGATTGTCCTTGCTTGCAGGAACGATGCCTCTAAAGTATTGAGGATTTAACTTCTTCAGATACTCCTCATCTACTCCAAACTTATCTGCCAATTGCGACAAATATAAATAATCTTGCGCCTCAACCTCCACACTATGGGTCATCCTAAACATATCTGCATTTGGCTCGATACCATAGTCCTTAGCATAGTTCATTGCATACATGATAGCAATGTATTTAGGAAGATAAGTACGTGTTTCTTTGGGTAGATATGCGTAAATATCCCAAAAGTCTTTTTTACCACCCGAACGTGCAATAGCTTTATTCACATTACCAGGACCACAGTTATATGCTGCCATGGCTAACTGCCAATCGTCGTACATAGAGTACAAATCCAACAAAAACCGGGCTGCGGCATCAGTCTGCTTCATAAAGTCATACCTGTCGTCAACCATTGATGTAACTTGAAGTCCATACTTCTTTGCCGTATAAAACATAAACTGCCACATACCTTTCGCGCCCATATGCGAACGAGCAATAGGATTAAGCCCCGACTCGACAACAGCTAAATATTTAATCTCCAAAGGAATGTCGTATCTGTCGAATACTGCGTCAATCTTATCAAAATAAAATGTTGAAAGTGCTATGTTTGTTGATGTTGTCCTATGCCAAGAGCCGGTATATAAATCAATATACTTTCTAACCTCTTTGTTATAAGTCAATGGTATTGCCGAATTTAGCTTCGACAACCTGTCAATATAAGCTGCATCAGAACCATCCAAAGGTGCTGTCACCAACTCTGCGCCATTGTCGTCAAAAGTGGAATCCTCCACTCCTAACCATGCCTGATATTTTTCGTCAATATCAAGTAGTGATATAGTATCATTTTTGTCTGTATTATCGATACCCTCATCATCCAAACCCACTTCCTCTTCTGCGTTTACTTCTTCGCCGGTGGGATTCTCTACATCTTGAGCTTTTTCCTCAAGGCCTGATTTCTCATGCTCTGCTCCTGCGTTGCCGTGATGATTGTCTGTCACGACACTAATATCCCCGTCTCCATTTGAAAAACCATGAAGCGGAAGGAACACCATGAGCGCAATTGTTAGTACAACTGAAATCTGCTTTTTTGTTTCTACCATGTATAATTAATTTGTAATATTCTGCAAAACTACCATTTTTTTTTTACACAAGCTCTAAGTCCTAGAATCTTAGCACAAAATTCAGACCCAGATAACACCTCCCTGATGCAGGGTCTACTAGAGGCGACGGCGACAATCGGTATGACAAATCGTCGGAGTCGTCGAAGTCAAATAGATGCGCATCTACACTGGCATCTATAACCTGCGCCAAGTATGCAACCACTGTCCATATTATCATATAATCTCTATTGCGCCTCGCAGATGTAGATGCGGTATTCAAACGACTGGCAAAATTTGTCGCGTCTGATATCATAAACTCCCACGATGCAATATTTTCATAATACCGAGTGTTTGGATCTGCATCCGTTAAATCCAAATAACTCTGCCTATATAACTGATATTGATTATCATTAAAATACACTACATAAATCATACTCCCCAGAAGCCCGTAAACTAAAGGAACTTTCCAGTAAGCCTCGTTGTAAATCTGTCCTAATCCCGGCAACACAGCCGAATACAAACTTGCCGTTGTGGGCGACTTAGAGTGTTTGTATATCTCTACGCCTGTCCCCACGTCCTCAACTCTCAAGCCTATATCAAGTGTACTGTCGGATACTTGAGCATCAACGCCGGAACAACATGCAAGAAACACCAAGATAAACAATAAACTCTTTATATGCATATATCTACCTTTCATGTGTTTATAATTTGTTCTTTAATTGCCACATGTATCTCGCCGATATAATCATATTTCTGTGTGAGACTTGTCTCATGGCTCGTTTCATCCTATATAATCCGACTACACAAATACCGCCTACTGTTTTATTTCTTTTGAATATCTGCCAACATCGCTTTCAATACCGACTCTGAAGCAAAAGGAATAACTATTCGACCCCTGCCATTGGGGTTTACCAACACTTTTGCTTTCTTCCCAAAGAGCTCCTTAACTGTTACATCATATTCCGAAATAGGTTTAGACTTATCATCTTTCTTTTCTTTCTTGTCTGACTCATCCTCCAGATTTCTAACCAACTCCTCTGTTTTCCTAACAGAAAAATCATGTGCTAAAATCTGCTGGTAAAACATCAAACGAGTATCCTCGTCGTCTATCGTGAGCAGTGCCTTGGCATGCCCCATGGTTATCTCCTTATCTCTAAGTCCTTTCTGTATCGCAGGTGGCAACTTCAACAACCTGAGGAAGTTGGCTACTGTCGCTCTATTTTTGCCAACTCGCTTTGCCAATTCATCTTGAGTCAGACTAAACTCCTTTATGAGCCGCTCATAACTCAATGATACTTCTATGGCATTGAGATCTTCCCTCTGAATATTCTCAACAAGTGCCATTTCAAGCATCTCGTCATTATCTGCATCACGAATATATGCGGGAACGGTCTTCAAGCCAGCTTTCTTAGCTGCCCTAAAACGTCGCTCCCCTGCTATTATCTCATAGCTATTGTCGCCAACTTGGCGAAGTGTCAAAGGCTGTATGATACCAAGCTCTTTTATCGAGCTTGCCAAATCCTCTATCAAATCCTCGTCAAACTCTAATCGAGGCTGAAACGGATTGGCATCAATTTTTGCAATATCAACTTCATTTATTGATGCTATCTTCTCTGCTGTCTCCTTGGATATAAGGGCGTTGATACCTCTGCCTAGTGCCTGACGCTTTGTCATATTCTTTTATATTATTCGATGATTTTATTTACTCCGCCCATCTTTGTCATTTTGTTACGCTGCAAGAACTCTCTTGCCAGCTCCATATAGTTCTGTGCGCCCGTAGAGGTCTTGTCATAGGTCACCACCGGCATCCCGTGACTAGGGGCTTCGCTGACTTTTACATTCCTTTTTATTAATGTCTCGAAGCAGAGCTCACCAAAATGATTTCTAACCTCAGCAACAACCTCGTTTGCTAATGTCGTTCTTGAATCATACATGGTACATACAAAACCCTCAATAAGTAAATCAGGATTTAACTCCGACTGCACTAACTTGATTGTATTCAGCAATTTACCAATACCCTCCAATGCAAAATATTCGCATTGAACAGGTATCAAAACAGTATCTGCTGCCGTCAATGAGTTAACGGTAATCATACCTAAAGACGGCGAACAGTCGATAAAAATAACATCATACTCCGACTTGATGGGCTTTAACTTCTCGCGTAATACCTTCCCTCCATTATGTAGCCTCGGCAACTCTATCTCTGCTCCAACCAAATCTATATGAGACGGTAATAAATCCAAATTCTCAATATTGGTCTTTAGTATCGCGTTCTTAACATCCACATCTTCAAGCAGACAATTGTAAATACTGAGCTTAAGAGAATCTGAATCTACACCTAAACCAGAGGTAGAATTCGCCTGTGAATCTGCGTCCACCAACAAAATCTTGCGCCCTAACATTGCCAATGCGGCAGCAATATTTATGGAGGAGGTTGTCTTGCCAACGCCACCCTTTTGATTTGCTACTGATATTATCTTACCCATTATTTCATGTGTTTATCTTTTGTTTTTTTATTGCCACATGTATCTCGCCAATATTATCATACTTCCGTGTGAGACTTGTCTCATGGCTCGTTTCATGTTTTTCCCAATTTTATCTACACCCATGCGTGACGATATTAGCGCAAAAATACACATTTATGAAACCAATCTCTCAAATATACAACTAAAGTTATGAACAATTACCCATGCCAAATTGTAAATACAAATTGCCCCATCAAAAATCAATGGTATTGTCGTCTGCAAAACTAAAATATTCTGACGACGTTATGATTATATGGTCAAGCAAGGATATACCCAATAAATCACAACCCGATTTTATGGATTTGGTAATAGATATATCATTCGAGCTAGGCTTCATCGACCCAGAAGGATGATTGTGAACTAATATTATCGATGATGCCAACTTGTCTAGTGCCAGCTTGTAAATCACTTTCGCATCAACAAATGCTTCCGACACTCCACCAACGCTTACCCTGCGACGCTCGATTACAGAATTGCTCCTACTCAATAGTATAACCCAAAATTCTTCCTGTCGCAAATCTCTGAGCTCCGCACCTATGTATGCATCAACATCTTTCGAGCCTTTGATGATGATTCTTTGCTCCGTTGACATCCCTCGTCTTTTGCCCAACTCAAACGCCGCTGACAATACCGCTGCCTTTGCTTCGCCTATACCTTTAAACTTCATCAAATCATCAAGCGATAGCTTTGCCAAATTTTGCAGCTTATTGTCTTGTGTGGCAAGTATCCTCTTCGACAAATCAAATGCTCCTTCTTCCTTGCCTCCCTTTCCTAACAAAATCGTAATCAACTCGGCATTAGATAAACACGTAGCTCCGTGCTTGATTAATTTCTCGCGAGGACGGTCATCCTTTGCCCACTCCTTAATGGGCGAACGCTTATTGCTTGTTTCAGAATCCATGAATTAAAGATTTGACTGTGAATATAGTACATTTTTATCAAAGAGCAATATTTGCAGTCAAAATATTTAATCCTATTTTTGTGCAAATTCTAAGATAATGAGAGTATTCTGTTTAAGCCTGCTTGTTTTGTTGATAAGCACTTCGCTGTCTGTTGCTCAAAAACAGGTGAGACTCACCTTGAGCGAGTTCCGAGATAAATATCCCATTGACAGCAGTGATATATATAGGGATAAATACACGCTTCAGCCTGCAAATGTCAAAGTGAATATTATTACACCTGTGAGAAAAACCGGAGGTATTGAACGCTCATTCAAACTCAAAAAAGGCTTAGTTGTAGGACAATATAAAGAGTTTTATTGGAATGATGCTCTAAAGATGAAAGGGAAATATAAAAAAGGAAAGAAAGTCGGAAATTGGAAGGAGCTTTATGTTGAAGGCTCTGTGAAATCAACTGTAAAGTATAAAGCAGGTATGCTTCAAGGCATAAAAAAAACATTTTATAAAAGCGGCAATATAGACGAAATTGGCGAATATAAAGACAATCAAATGACAGGGGAATGGAAAGGTCTGTACGATAACGGCAGCGTTAAGTATACGGAAACATATCTCGACGGAAACCTAATCGGTATTTCCATGCACTATTATCCCAATGGGCAAACAAGAGAACAGGCAGAATGCTCCAACGGAATGTACAACGGCAGATGGGAGGATTTTTACGAAAATGGAAATAAAAAGGGCGAGGGCGATTACAAAAACGGCACAGAGGATGGAAAGTGGATATGGTATTACGAAAATGGAAATAAAAAATCCGAAGCCTTTTATAGAAATGGGAAATTCGATGGAAATATGATATTCTATAATACGGACGGCTCAGTATCAAAAAAAGCTACATATATAGATGGCGTGAAACAAAATCCTTAATCTTAGGGAGACTGCCGTAAGCCGACAGTCTCCATGAGTAGTACTTTTTAGTCTTTTTGTATCTCCTGCCATACAAGAGCACTTGCTCCCATTATCGCAGCATCGCCCATCTTTAGTTGCGACGGTACTATCTTAACCCCATTGGGCTTATTGTAAATAGGAAGTAAATACTTCTGTATACCTTTACGAATTGGATCAAAAATCACCTCCCCAGCAGCAGTGGGACCACCAAATACAAAAATTGCTTCCGGACTCAAATGATGAACAGTGTCTGCCATTCCCTGACCCAAATATTCCCCCGTTTGCTTGAATACTTCCAATGCTATCTCATCGCCATTTATTGCTGCCTCGTAAATAGTCTTCGAGGTCATCTCCTTATATGAATATTCCGCCAACTCACTGCTATAACCATCATAAAATGATAACAACTCAAATGCGGTACGTTTCATGCCAGATGCAGATGTGTAAGCCTCTAAATGCCCAGGTATCCCACAGCCACAATGACGACCTCCGGGTATCAACATGGTATGCCCACACTCACCGGCAAAACCATCATGACCATACACCAAATCTCCATTTACTACAATGCCACTACCTACTCCCGTTCCCAAAGTGTACATCACAAAGTTCTTCATGTCTTTGGCTCCACCGTAAATCATCTCGCCTATTGCCGCCGCGTTGGCATCATTGGTTAGCTTTATAACCTTTAGGTCCGGATGCTTTGCCTGCAACAATTCTACAATATGAACTATACCCACAAATGGTAAATTTGGGGCAAACTCTATCGTCCCATTGTAGTAATTGCCATTGGGCGCCCCCATTCCAATACCCTCTACAATAATCTCGTCATTGGTATTTTTGACAGCAGTAATCATTTCTGCTAACGTACTCGACAATTTTAAAATATACCTACCCAATATATCGTCGGATAAAGACTGAGAACCTGAGGGATTCTCCTGTTTGCTGGGAGTCGGTATAGAACGACTGTTCAATACGTTACCTTCCCGATCTATTATACCTATAGCAGTGTTTGTGCCTCCTATATCAATACCTATTGCTACACTTTTCATATGATTATAATTTATTTTCTATTTGCCATATGCTTCTTGCCAATGTAAGCATCCTCTTATATAAGAACTTTTCTCATGGCAAGCTTTATTTATATATTTATTTGACCGCCTTATGGTAAGCACCCCAAGTTTACTCCCTGATTGAGGCACACAAACTTAATAAAAAAATTAAAGCCTTAACACTCAAGTCTATCTAAATTTTGTAGCTTAAAGAAAAAACTTCTTAGCACACATCCACAATTCACTGTAAATCTGAATATTGCACGCACCACCGACTCCCCCACATTAGCTAAAAACATTCCAATAAAAACATTTATGTCATCATTTTGTGTCCTTTGTAGTAGTTATTATGTATCTTTGGGCTGATTATTTTGAAATTAATTTTTGACACAATGAATATACCAAAAGATTTAAAGTACACAAAAGAACATGAGTGGGTGCGCATCGACGGAAATGTTGCAACAGTAGGAATAACAGACTTTGCTCAAGGCGAATTGGGAGACATTGTTTATGTTGATGTAGAAGTAGACGACGACTCTTTGTTGAAAGGTGAATCCTTCGGCTCTATCGAGGCAGTAAAAACAGTGTCTGAGCTGTTTATGCCTGTAACAGGCGTTGTGACAGAGTTTAATGAAGAACTGGAAGACAGTGCAGGAATAATAAATAGTGCCCCCTACGAAAAAGGATGGATAATAAAAATAAAGATGGAAGACACGTCAGAGGTCAAATCTTTACTGTCTGCCGAAGAATATGAGACTATGCTGAACAGCTAGTAGCTAAAAATATATGAAACCTCCATGTAGTAGGCTTTATGCAATAAGCCTGACTACACACAGAAGGATGATTAAAAACAGCAAATGCATAAAGCCTATAGCTTACAGCAAAATTTTAAATACATGAAAAGATACAATTTCATAAAGATATCAATAGCACTTGTAATCACGATAATCGGATTCTTTGCAGTTTCTTTCACCGACAGACACAACTTTGAGCTATCGAAAAATGTCGAGATATATCTCAACATTTTGAAAGAACTAGATGTCAATTATGTAGACGAAATAGAACCTGAGAAACTGATAACTACGAGTATCGAAGAAATGCTATCGTCACTAGACCCATACACAAATTATATATCCGAAGAAGATATTGAGGATTTTAATTTTATGACCACAGGCGAATATGCGGGCATCGGCTCACTCATAAGTAAAGGCAAAGACGGAAAGGTCTATATAGCAGAACCTTACGAAGGAAAGCCCGCTCAGAAAGCTGGGCTAAAAGCAGGAGACCAAATCATTAAAGTCCAAGGTAAATCAGCAGAAGGAATGGATGTGGCAGATGTCAGCAATCTACTGAAAGGTCCTGCAAACGAGAATGTAGAAATTATTGTAAGACGATACGGCGACAAAAAGGATAAAACCTTTAACGTGCTGAGAGAGAAAATTAATATCAGCCCCGTTCCATACTATGGAATGGTAGACGACAAAGTGGGATATGTTAAATTCACATCCTTTACCGCAAACTGTAGCGAGGTGCTGAAAAAGGCAATACAAGCACTGACAGACTCACTAGGAGCAAAATCAGTAATTCTTGATTTGAGAAATAACGGAGGCGGACTGCTACACGAATCCGTAGCAATATGTAATTTCTTCCTACCCCGAAACAAAGAAGTGGTGAGCACTAAAGGAAAAATGAAAGCCCAAGACAGAACATTCTATACAAGCAAAGAACCCCTTTGGAAAGACCTCCCCCTTGCTGTCCTTGTCAACGGTGGCTCCGCATCAGCAGCAGAAATCGTCAGTGGAACCATGCAGGACTTCGACAGAGGAGTATTAATAGGTACCAGAACATTCGGCAAAGGTCTTGTTCAAACCACAAAACCAGTGGGCTATAACTCCCAAATAAAACTGACAACAGCAAAATACTACATTGCCAGCGGCAGATGCATACAAGCTCTCGACTACTCCCACCGAAATAGCGACGGCAGCGTCAGTCATGTTCCCGACTCTCTTATCTCCGAGTTTAAAACAGAAAATGGCAGAATTGTATACGACGGTGGTGGAGTTATTCCCGACGAAATTATTAGACTTCCCAAGTTCGGACAAATATCATACGAACTGACTAAAGACAATATATTCTTTGAGTATGCCAACAAATTCTGCTCAGAACACTCGTCTATCCCTCCTATTGAAAACTTTGAAATTACCGACAAGATATATGGAGACTTCGTAGAGTTTGCGAAAAACAAAGACTTTAGTTACAAATCAAGAACCGACGCTAAAATCAAAGAGCTCATTAAGACTGCGAAAGATGAAAAGTATTATGACCTAGCTAAAGATGATATCGAAAAACTCGAAAAAACGTTATCTCACAGCATCGAGAAAGACCTGATGATGTTTAAAGACGAAATCAAATTAATTTTAAAAGAAGATATTGCAGGAAGATACTACTATCAAAAAGGATCTATCGAATCAATGCTTGGTGATGATATTCAAGTGAAAAAAGCAGTAGAAATTCTTAGTAACAAAAGCGAATACGACAATTATTTCGCCAAAGGAACAGTAATTAAAGATAAAAAATCATCGTCGGACGACGAATAACTGCCGACACATCGATTCAGATATCAGGGATATCGCCCCTATTATTATTTTTTACATCTCCTTGCTACGGAGATATCGGGACTATATCCCTAAAAACATTTTATATTCCATCGCAACATCGTAGCTTTGTAATATCGTAGTATTAATAACAGCCGCCGCCGCCCCCTATCGGGGACTCCTCCTTCGCAGGAGGAGAGGTTTAAATTCCCTATTCATCATCCTGCAATTCGGAACTGTACGGGTTTGGTGGTGTATCTTTCCCCATGGCGTTGCCATGGGCTGAACTAATTCAGGCTTTCAGCTTGTAGCAGCCCACACTGCAATATTTTTCCCCGTCATTGCGAGCGTAGCGTGGCAATCTGTTCTTCGTTGCTGGAGATTGCTTCGTCGCAAGCTCCTCGCAATGACGTTCGTTTATCGGCTGTTTGCTTATAGCTTAAAGCGTACGGCATACAGCTTGTATCTCCTGTCTCCTCTTGTAGTGCTACTTGTGATGCTTTAGTGTCAAGTATGCTTGCGTATTTTGGCTGAATAGTCATTATATATATAATCTTCTTGTTAAACACTTCAAATATTCATACTTTTGTAATATCAAGTAGAATGTAAAACACTAGTAAATATGAGAATAGCGAAATCGATACTTATTGCCTTTGCCGTGTTTACCTCCATATTTTCTTGTACAGAACAAGAAACCATAAAAATAGCATGTGTGGGCGACAGCATAACCTACGGCTCAGGAATAGACGATAGAGACAGACTAGCATACCCCTCACAACTGAACAAGCTGCTAGGAGACGAATATCTTGTTAATAATTACGGAATTAGCGCAAGAACTCTTCTGAGTAAAGGAGACCTCCCATACATCAATGAACAAGTTTATAAAGACGCTATTACGTGGAAGCCGAATATTGTACTGATAAAATTGGGAACCAACGACACCAAACCCCAAAATTGGCAATATGGAAATGAATATAAAAGTGACTATATAAAGCTAATTAAGTCCTTTCAGAATTTAGATTCTCGTCCCAAGGTAATCCTGATAAAACCTGTCCCTGCATTTCAAACAACATGGGGAATATCAGATACTGTGATTGTTGATGAAATAATCCCTACAATAGACGAAATTGGCAAAGAAATGAACCTCCAAACCATAGATTTACACTCTCCTATGTTGGGCGACAGTGCCTTGTTTCCTGACCATATACACCCTAATGCAGAGGGTGCCGCAAAAATGGCAAAGCTCATCTACGAACAAATTAAATGATTTTGTAACAGAAATATTGATGTCTTTTTGAATTTAATTTATTATATTTACTGCTCACTTAAAATGATATAGAGATTTATGAAACCAACATTAGTAATTCTAGCTGCCGGAATGGGCAGCAGATACGGCGGTCTGAAACAGATGGATGCTTTTGGTCCCTCAGGAGAAGCGATAATCGACTATTCTATCTACGATGCCATACAGGCAGGATTTGGCAAAGTTGTATTTATAATAAGGCACGATTTCGCAGAGGCTTTCAAGGCTGCTTTCGGAGCTAAACTTAAAGGTAAAATCGAAGTTGAATATGTTTATCAGGAACTCACAAATCTCCCTGAGGGCTTTAGTGTTCCGGAGGGCAGAGAAAAACCGTGGGGTACAGCTCACGCATCAATGATGGCACAAAGTGCTGTCAATGAACCATTTCTAATAATTAATGCCGACGACTTCTACGGCAGAGAAGCATATAAAGTGGCTTATAACTTCCTGACAACAAGCACTGACAGCAAGGAGAATGCTGTTGTCGGATATAGACTCAACAAAACCATAACAGAACACGGAACTGTATCTAGAGGTGTATGCGTAGCCGACAATGGTGGCAACTTGACAGAGGTGGTAGAACGTCTGAAAATCAAGCGTGATACAGACGGCAAAATATACTACTTCGACCAAGAACCAAAGGTCGAACTGGCAGAAGAAACTCCCGTGTCAATGAATATGTGGGCTTTTAAACCTAATGTTTTCGATATCTTCAAATCTCAGTTTGTAGACTTTCTGAAAAAACAAGGTACAGAGATGAAATCCGAATACCTGATACCAACAGTAGTAATGGATGCAATTCAGGAAGGAAGCATTAAAGTGAAGGTGCTCGACTCGCCTGCAACTTGGTTTGGAGTAACCTATCCCGAAGACAAACCCTTTGTGATAGAACAAATAAAAACACTGCTCGACAAAGGCGAATATCCACAAAATCTTTGGTCGTAAACAACACTGATGATGGATTCTCAAAATTTCGACAAAGATATTGAAGAAGCTCTGAAAGTACTGAGGAATGGAGGAATAATACTCTACCCCACAGACACTGTATGGGGATTGGGATGCGATGCCACCAACGAAAAGGCAGTAGAGCGCATCTATAAGTTGAAAATGCGAGAAAATTCCAAAAGCATGATAATACTATTAGGAGATGTGGGGATGATTGAAAGCTTTACTGCCCCACTCCCTAATATTGCATATGAGTTACTCGATAGCATCGTCGAACCAACTACCATAATATATGACGGCGCAAAGAATATCGCAAAAAACCTAATTGCCGAAGATAATTCTATTGCCATAAGAATAACAAACGAAAAGTACTCGCAAACTCTCGCAAAACGATTTAGAAAACCTCTCGTTTCAACATCTGCAAACCTAGCAGGCAAAGACACTCCCGCAATATACAAGCAAATCGACAAAAACATAATCGATGCCGTGGATTACGTGGTCCAATACAGACAAAATGACAACAAGAGTGCTAAACCCTCAGCAATTATTAAGCTCACTTCACAAGGAAGAGTCAAAGTCATTAGAACCTAACTTAATCAAGAGTCGAGCAGAGCTCCTAAACAACAAAACTCCCTATTCCAATAAGACTATTCTTTTACGATTGAAACTTATCTCCCCCTTGTTCTCTAATTCCTTTAATACTTTGTTTATTGTAGGACGTGAAGTCCCCAACAATTGCGCAATCTCATTTTGGGTGTAGGGATGATTTATCAGTGTGCCTCCTTGAAATTTAGTGCCGAAATCCGGGATTAAATATTGTAAGAACTCCTTTACACGACATTGAACATCGCTACAATGCAGAATATCTGCCCTATGCTCTGCCTTTTTATACCTCTCGTGTATTATGTTATTAAACGCCCTCGCAAAAGAAATATCGTGTTTAAGCCCGTTCTTTACGCAATCAAGCGGTATCTTACATAGTAGTGAATTTGCTGTAGTAAGCGAAAACTCATCATGAGCCTTATTACCAAACAAATGCGCCTTTATCCCAAAGAAATTGCCTCTAGTGTAAATAGCCCTAGTAACCTCGCCTCCAGATGTGGTGGGTCTGCCAATACGAACCTTCCCATACAACAAATACCACAGATTGTCTGCCATGTCTCCAACATCGTAAATATACACGTTCTTACGAACCTTAACGCCATCAACCATGCTTATATCAACATCGTTGACATCCTGCAATAACAATTTATATAAATTGTCTGCCTGATACATTCTAACATCTCTTTTCATGATAATATATTTTTCTTACGGCACTATAAATATACATAATTAAATCTCATTTCCAAAATTTACACCAATCCAAAAAATAAATAAATTTAGCAGATAGGCGTAATATTGACATCAATGCATCAAAAGAAAAGGACTAAATTAAAGAGTAATACACACCATAATATTTTTATAGTCTGATACTTAACATAAATGAAACAACATTCAAAACTACTACAAGTCAAAAGGCGTAATTAATAAATAAGTTAACGTTTTTAACTTTCTTTTTTCGACGAGTCTACCATATAAGTAAAATAAATCGTCTTTATTTTTTCTTTTCTCAGCCAGTTCATCTAAAATATATACCTTTACAGTTGGTAGTTGAAAATGTTATATGCAGTAGGCTTTAAGCAATAAGCCTTGTTTAATTGCTTAGAGCTTAGAGTTTAATTGCCTGGTAATTAACGAATTACATTAATCAATGAATTGCCTCCCGCTTTAGCTGGAGGAATAATAAAAATACAAACCACCCCGCCTCCACGAGGAGGGATTTAAAAACTCTCCTCCTTCGCAGGAAGAATACCCCGATAGGTAGGTGGTGGCTGTTAATTCAGCCCGTGGTATCGCCTCGGGGATAGAGATAACAAGAGAATATGCACCCTGAAAGGGCAGTATAGACAACAAGCATAAAGCCTACAGCTTACAGCTTATTGCAAAAATATAAACAGATAAAACGAGCCATAAGAATAAGTCCTCACATACGAGAATGATTATATTGGCGAGATACATCTGACAATTAAAAAACAAAATATAAACACATGAAAATAGTAATAGACAAAGATATTCCATATATAAATCAGGCGTTTACACATAAAAGCGACATTGAAGCACTATATATGAAAGGGGCTGATATATCCAATGAGATACTGACCGATGCAGATGCTTTAATAATAAGGACCAGAACAATATGCAACGAAAAACTACTCAAGAATACTAAAATAAAAGCAATCGCAACGGCAACAATAGGATATGACCATATAGACACAGAATACTGCCAACTCCGCAATATAAAGTGGTCGAATGCTCCGGGCTGCAACTCGGAATCGGTAAATCAATACGTCGCTGCTGCAATCGCTAAATTAATGCTGTCAAATAAAATATCTCCAAAGGAGATAACCCTCGGCATTATTGGCGTGGGGCATGTAGGTGCGAAGGTGAAACTTACCGCTGAAGCTCTGGGCATGAATGTTATCCTATCTGACCCACCAAGAGCAATAAACGAAAATAATCCCGAATTGGATAGACTTGAAGATATTCTTAAATATGCAGATATAATAACACTACATACTCCATTGACTATTGACGGAAGCCACAGAACATTCCATCTGGCAGATAATGCGTTCTTCGACAAACTAGAAAGAAATCCATTTATCATCAACACTTGCAGAGGAGAGGTGATTGACACCCATGCCCTGAAAAATGCTTTGAGAAGCCAGAGATGTCGTGGTGCCGTAATCGATTGCTGGGAGAATGAACCAAACATCGACCTCGACTTGCTGAAACTATGTGATATCGCAAGTCCGCATATTGCTGGATATTCAAAGGATGGCAAGGCAAATGGAACAACTCAAGCCCTACAGTTTGTCAGCAAAACTCTATACTTAGGCATGGACAAATGGCAGTGCAATCCGCATGAACAGCCCGAAAATCCACAAATTGACACCTCTATAATCAAGGGGGAAACTCCTGAAATAAAAGCACTGAGAATAATTCTCAAAACCTACGACATCGAGCAAGACGACAAAAGACTGCGAGATAATACGAATACCTTCGAAAAACAAAGAGGCTCATATCCTACGCGGAGAGAGTTTAGCTCCTACGAGATTGTAAACTGCCAATGCGACAGACTTCGGTATATTCTCAAAACTCTCAACTTCAAAATATCCTAAGTTCAGTTTAATTTTTATATGTATATTTGCTGACTCATTGTAAATAGCAAATTGGGATATGAGAAATTATATGGTGATTGCTTTATTGCTAGTGAGTTGTATGACTGCAATAGCTCAGACCGGAAGAGTTGAGGTGAACGAAGACTCTGTAAAAACTAAATCTGAGAAATTAGCCGGATTTAGTGTCTTAGTCAAAGAAACAACATGTGGAGAAATTGATAAGTTCCTCATTAAAGAAATTAATTCCAACGACATAAGTTCTTTGTTTAAAAAAAAAGAGAATAAAGCGAGTGTTGAAGAATATGACAACAAAGCTAAAATATCTAATGCAACAATTACCTCAATAAGTCCCAGCCCACTAGACGTCAATATGGAATTGGTGCAAGATAGCAGTAATGTATTTGTAAAACTATCGTTTGCCCATGAGTACACAATCGTAACAAAGGAGACTTCCCCAAATGAATACGAAGCAGCAAAGGAATTTACTAGGCTCTTGGGCGTAAAGGCTAACAAGCTGGTTGTAGGTAAATTACTTGACAGAGAAAAATATGTCCTCAAAGAAACACTTCGACAAAAAGAGAAAACTAACACTGCGCTAAACAATATAAATCAGTCTATCAGCAACAGCAAGGCTAAGGCACAAGGACTGGAATACGATAAAAACAAAGAATTGCAGTTTGTGGAAAAACAGACACGTACAGTCACGGATATGAAAAACGAATTGGTGACTTTACCATCCAAAAGCCCCGAACATGAAGTGCTGAAAGAACGAGTAAGTGAGGAGGGAAAAAGATTGAAGAAAGCACGGAGTAACCTCGACAGACTGCAAAAAGGAGTACTCTCAGAAAATCAAAAGATAGCAGATCTAGAACAAGAAAAAGTAAATATTCAGAAACAAATAAACCAACTTGCCGACCCCGAAAAACAAAAAGAGGTCATTGCAAGAATAACGGAAAAATTAGATAATATCAAATAAACAGAAAACTTGAAATATGTTTAGAAAATTATTAACACTGGGCTCACTATTTTTGTTTGTAGCTTCGTTTACAAATGCACAAGAGCTCGCAAAAGACACTTCCTTTTGGACTAAGACCCTCATTAACACTCTAACCTTTAGTCAAACCTCATTCTCAAACTGGTCGGGAGGTGGAGATAATGCGCTAACGCTAAATGGAATAATAGACTATAAACTTAATTATGAAAAGGAAAGGTCTGTATGGGACAACAACCTGATAATGGGCTACGGCATAAATAAAACTAAAGACGACGGCATTACAAAGTCCGACGACAGATTGGAGTTCTCAACAAAATACGGATACTCAAAGTCGAAGAAACTGAAATACTCTGCACTTCTTGACTTCAAAACACAATTTGCGAAGGGTTACGACAGCGACATAGATACTCTGAAAGTATCAAACTTTATGGCACCTGGATACCTGTCAATAGGTCTGGGGGTCGACTGGAGACCAAAAAAATGGATTTCTATCTTCGCATCACCACTGTCTACAAAAATGACCTTTGTACTTGACGACGAACTCTCCGAAAAAGGCTCTTTTGGTCTCGACCCCGGCGACAGACTTAGAGCAGAGCTGGGAGCAACAGTAAAAGCTGAAATGTCAAAAGAGATAATCAAAAACGTAAATGTCAACTCTACACTCACCCTATTCTCAAACTATATGGAGAAACCTCAGAATGTAGATGTAAACTGGGACACTAGGGTAAATATGAAAATCAATAAGTACATGAGTGCTAACTTTAGCCTCAACATGGTGTACGATGACGATGTAGAGATTGAAGACGAAAACGGACATACCAGACCTATACTGCAAATTAAAGAAATATTCGGAATAGGACTGTCTGCAACTTTTTAATTTTATAAAGAAGTGGATTTGACAGAGCCTAAAGTAGCCTGCGAATCCATTTCTTTTTGCTAATGATGTAGTACCATGCAAATAAGGCACATACAACTCCTGCCGTATCTGCCATCAAGTCCTTCACATCTCCGCTACGCCCTTGTATAAACAGAAGCTGGATAAGCTCCGACAAACATGCGAAGCCAAAAGCATACAGGTAAGTCTTCAAGTACTGTGGTTTTCCAGAAAGTCGCTCAAAAAATGACTCCAACAGCAAAGTCAGTCCAAAAAACATGAGAAAGTGCATATACTTATCAAGATTGGGAATTGTGAGCCACGAAGTTTCCTCCATTGCCTGCCGATTAAACATCCCATAACACATCAGAGAGAACCACATTAACGGTTTCCAACAGATTTTGATTTTTTCCTTCATCGTTCGTTTCATATTTCTATTATTTCATTTATTACCGTTGCCGCACAATAGCATCCAAACATCGCAGGCAAATACGAAATAGTACCGTTGACCGTCTTTTTATTTGCCGAATCCTCCTGACGGGTAGAGTCGTCGACTACTGCCTCCGGAGAGAAAACAACCTTAAAGCCTTTCTTTATACCCCTCTTGTGTAGTCGCTTCCTTACGGCCCTCGCCAACTTACAGTTGTAGGACTTATGTACCTCTGCCACCTTTATCTGCATAGGGTCGAGCTTGCTGCCTGCTCCCATAGAACTCACAATAGGAACTCCCTTCTCCATCGCAATAGCAATAAGTCTGACCTTCGGTTCGAGTGTGTCGATGCAATCAATGATATAGCTAAAGCTACTACTGCTAATAAGCTCCTCAAAATCAGAACCTTTCATATATTTATCAATCGCCGTAACAGCCAAGTCCGGATTTATATCCAACAAACGCTCTTTCAACACCTCGCATTTTTTCTTGTCAATAGTCGAGTTTAAAGCTATTATCTGCCTGTTGATATTCGTCTCATTCACCGTATCGCCGTCAATAATCGTAATAGCTCCCACCCCTGCCCTAACAAGCTGCTCGGCAGCGTAGGCTCCTACTCCACCATTGCCGACAACTAAAACATGAGAGGCTTGCAATGCTTTCAGCTTCTCCTGACCTAGTAATAATTCTGTACGCTCCGTCCAACTCATCCTGCAAAAATAACGAACTTTATCGACATACATTGTTAAGCCCAAACACTCTGTCAAAATTTGATGAAACTATCCTTTGTAGCTCGACAAGTGAAATGCTCAAAGCTGCCGCACTCTCTGCATATATACTTTCGATGGGAATATCAGTATCATCAGTCTCGAAAAATAATCTGTCTGTCGGAATAAAATCAAGCAAAGACCTTAGCTTTTCGGTACTGTTGCAGAGCGAGGAATTTATTGAGAAATTGATATCCCGATATTTCAACATCTGCTCCGTAATTGTTGCCTTTGCCCGATAGAAATGCAATATCAAAGGTACAGTAAGACTACATTCCTTTATTAAATGCTCCAACTCCGAATATGCTCTCACGATATGCAAGATTACAGGAAGTCCTAGCTCTTGTGCCAATTCCAACTGCATGCGAAATACATCTTTTTGTAATTCTAAATTTTCGATATTCTTTGTCTTGTCTATTCCACACTCCCCAATCGCCACAATATCAAGACCTTGCAAACACTTAACCAGTCTTTCTTTATAGAAGTCTACATCTCTCTCCTTAACCTCCCAAGGATGAATACCTGCCGACAAACAGCCTTTATACTGCCCCGAGACATAATCTGAGCAAGAAATATTCAAAATAGATAAAACATCAGCCCTTTTATATGCGCTATGTGTGTGAATATCTATGTACTTTTGCATAAAAATCGAATTGTCTAATCCGTAAAAGTATAAATAATACCATGATTACAATAGAATACTTGCAG
>JBKECH010000086.1:0-12247 GCA_047974415.1 Bacteroidales bacterium
CTCTATGTCGAATAGAGTGGGTGAGATTTGGAAACTAAAAATCATTAGGCCTACCAAGCCAAAATTTTTCGAAGAAAACACTTGATACACCCTCTATCAAGCCAAAACTTTTCGAAGAAAGCGCTTGATACACCCTCTACCAAGATAAAACTGTTTAAAGAAACGTTACGCCAAAATGCTCTTTTGTGTTGCAATTCGAATACTTTTTCTATTTTCCATTAAAGTCTACCCACCACATTCGACATAGAGCCAAAAAGTTTTTGAAAACAATACTCAAGAGCAAATACTAGTATATCGTTTCTCCAAAATGCATTGTGAAAGTTGCGTTATGGCTTCAATGGAAGTTTTACAAAAGCAGGGAAATACTATTGGTAAAGAAAATATTTTGATTCTTGGGAATTACAGAAATAATAGAATTTTCTATCGAACAATGGAAGAATATAACATTGATTATCCGAATATTTATAATACTAATTCGCTTGATATTCCAGCAGAAACAATTGATTATCCCTACTTTTTTATTTTGGACAAAGATTTAAAAATTTCTAATGTATTTGTTCCCGATAAGGGCTTGCCCAATATAACGATTGAATATCTAGATGGATTCAAAAATATAAATATTTAGTTTAGTAATTAAAACATTAATGCCTTAATGTATTCCAAATCACTTTAACTGATGCCACTAAACAAAGCCTCTTATTACTTTTTAGTTGTTACAATCTGCATACTATTAATTGTGTTACCACAGGTTAATAGCGCAGGTTATGCGCAATCTACATTAGTCAGCAAATTCATTGTTTTTGCGTATGGTTGTTCGGTAATAATAGGAAGCTTTTTGCTAATGTTTGTTTTTTCTAAACAAAAGACAGTGCAAATCCCTAAATTAGATATCGTCTTATTACTGCTTTTTGCATATATTATAGTTAATAGGTATTTTATTCAAACTAATTATGGACTCTCACTTCGTTTTCTTGAACTAATTGGCTTAGGTGCATTGTATATTGTTTTAAGAAACCTTCCTGTAAAAGCTTATACATGGCTTTTGTTAGCCATTATCGTTTCCGGTAGTATCCAGGCTATTTATGGCAACTTGCAATTATTAGGCTATTGCCCATCAAACCATGCTGGATTTAAACTGACTGGCAGTTTTTTTAATCCAGGGCCTTATGCAGGGTTTCTTGTTGTCGTATGGCCAATGGCTTTAAGTATGTATTTATTTAAAGAAAAGCTAATAGCTTTGGTATATGTGCAAATTAGTAGTAATTCTTCATTAGTAAATACTATAGTAGACTATGTGTTTAAATACATCCCTCTGCTAGGGGTAATAAGCATTATTTTGGTAATTCCGGCAACACATTCTAGAGCTGCATGGTTGGCAGTATTGTTAAGCAGTACTGTTTTGTTAGAGCTTCGATACCATTTTATAAAACAGGCACTTAAAAAACTAACCCAAATAAAAAAAATAGCTTTAGTGGCTTTGGTGTTAAGCATCTTTTTTACAGGATTGTTTGGCATCTACTATTTTAAGAAAGAATCGGCAGATGGACGCTTATTTATTTGGAAAGTCACTTCTGAAATTATAAAAGACCACCCTATTACTGGTGTAGGTTTTGATAGGTTTAAAGCACATTACATGAACTATCAAGCTGATTATTTTTCCGAATATGAAGAAACCAAAGAAGCTTTAGTAGCAGATAACACTTATTATGCTTTTAATGAATGCTTGCAATTTTTTGCAGAGCAAGGCCTTATTGGATTGCTGTTATTACTACTTGTAGTTTATGCGTTTCTAAACATTAAAATAGCAACTAAACAAGCTGTTTTCAAATATTTGGCATTAGGCGTATTTGTAGCAGTTGGTACTTTTGCAAGCTTTTCATACCCAATGCAAATTTTGCCTTTTAAATTAGTTGTATTGGTGTTGTTAAGTATGTTGGCACTGTTAGATACTCATAAATATACAATAAACATGAAACACCGGCAGACAGTATATATGTTTAGTAAGAGTATTATTAGTTTTATGATCATTTTATTTTTAGTAAAAGAAGCTCCTTTTTCTAAAAAAGTACCAATGGCATATAAAGACTGGGAAACGGCTTTGAACGTTTATCAATATGGAGATTATGAAAGTGCTATTAGCTACTATAAAGAAGCATATCCTATATTAAAAAAAGAAGGTGATTTTTTAATGAATTATGGGAAAGCCTTAGTAATGTGCAAAAAAAATGAGGATGCTATAAATGTGTTAGAACAAGCAAAACAACATTTAAACACAACTATTATTGAAACCGCTTTAGGCGATGCCTATAAAGAAATGAAAAAATATGATAAGGCTGAAAGAGCATATCAAAATGCCGCTAATATGATACCTGTACGGTTTTACCCCTTATATCTCTTGGCTAAAATGTATGAAGAAAGTGGGCAACACCAAAAAGCCATAGCTATGGCCAAGCAAGTTCTAGAAAAGGAAGTTAAAGTACCCTCTACAGCTATAGAAGAGATAAAAGCAGAGATGAAACAAATCCTGGAAAAAGCTCCAGGTCAAAAAACTAAAATAGCCTCAATATTTAACCTTAAAAATATAAAACCATGACAAAATTTCAATGCATGATTCCTAAGTGAGATAGCACCCTCCTTTCTGCCATTGCCGACGCTGTAATCTCTCGCAATGAGTCGAAGCGCATAATTACGGCATATAGTATAACTACAAGGTGTTGCCATGCATCAAGTGACTTTACATGGCCTTCGCCATTAAGCTGCTCGCTGATTTTTAAGACTTCTTTTTTACCTGCGCAACTTATTAGCTGTCCCAACACTGGCTGTCCGATAAAATGTGTACTTGTACCCATGTTTCTTTTACGTTTTATGGTTAAAACAAAAAAAAACAAAGCTGAGCTCCTATGTTGGGGTTCAGCTTATTTTTTGTCTGCCTTGCAAAGTTTTAGCGGACACTGATAATTCTAAAAATAGAAGAGCATTGTAGAGACTAGTATTTACATTTCTGACTTTCGAGATTATACTAGCATACTTAACTAGTGTCTGTCCATAAAGTCGGGAGTCTGGACTATAAAGTTAAATATCAAAGCTTGCCGTTCTGTATATTGGGAGTTTGTGAATTGGGAGTAGAGATACCCAGATTGGGCGTCTCTACTTGTATAAATGACTAATTCGCAAAGTGAGCATAACGCAGGTATTGGACTTTATAGACGGACTCTAAATAGCCAACCGTAATTGGTCGGCTATTTAAAACCTCTTACTCAAAATAAGTTAGTCCATGTCCTTAGAAACCTCTAATTTCTGAAGCTCCAGCGTAGTAACTTGTTACTCTTTTGAATGTTATTCTAAAATATCTGGCTTCAACAGGTGCATAGAAATGAACATTTCGCAAATCAGGAGTTGTCGTACTCCCTCCAAATTTATCACCAGAATAAATTCCTTGTGTTGACCATTTCACGTTGTCAACACTCGTTTCAATCTCAAATTTAGCATTATTATTACTTATCCCATACTTATAGCTCGGAGAGACCTGAACACCACTTAGTGCCTGCTCTTTCCCCATATCAATGCTTACATAGGCGTCCCCAACAGGAGTGAACCAAGCGGTCTTATAGTTATCGTCAAGCACATCAATTGCCTTACCAAAACGCTCCGAACCAACATCTTTGATAGACCACCCCTTTCTGTCAAATGTCGAAGCAGGAGCAGATGTTTTAGATTTATCAATATTAGAGAAACCTGTGTTTACAACTAAATACATAGTATTAGCATCGCGACTAGGTTTCACTACGCCTTCATCCTTTATGCTCAGTGCTAGCAAATAAGAATTGTCTTTCTTAAAAGCATTTAAATCAGAGATAGCAACTTCAAAATTCTCTTCCGACTCTGTCGCATCCACTGGTATTGTTACCATGTCTTTAGACAGGACATAGGCTCCTTTGGGGAAATACTTATGACTAGTACCATGCTCCTCATTATAAATATCTACCGCCGAGTTATCGGCAACACTTACTGTTATATTAACCGACTTGGGAATCGCCTGAGACAAAAAACCGTAAAATACTAATTTGTCTGGACCTTTTACATTTATTGGCGTATAATCTACCGTCGATGTGGAAACATTAACCGTTTTAGTTTTCCCAACAACGGCTCCAACTTCAGTAAAAGAAACATTTAAATACATTACATTTCTAGTAGCGCTAGTTGGCACAGGCGAGTTAGGAGTGCTAATTACAATAGGAACGATAACAGATTCTATGCTGTCGGGGATATTTATACTTGCATTCAGGCTCAAGCTTATAGAGTCTCTTGAGCTAGTTTCCCCAGCACTGATACTAACTATATTACTAGACAAAGAGAAAAGTCCGTCTGGATAGCGTTGTGAATGTGTTTCGTTAATAGTGTCATAAACACTAATCATCGAAGTATCTATTGCCACTTCGATCTCAACATCTTTAGGAACAGGTCTAGTTGACAAGATAGGGAACTTAAGTCCGTTGCCAGCCAGCTTCTCGTTGCGCAAAACCACTACATTCCCACTTAATGAGTTGTATGTAGGACCTATTGCTGGGATATATATTTTTGTTTCCTCAATATTACCAAAATCGTCATCCTTACAAGAAAGTGCAAATACGACTAGCAAGGCACATATTACAATTTGGTTTAATTTCATATTCTTCATTTTATCTTTTAATTTTATGACTACTGATATCAAATAATATCTACTCTATGGAATAAATTTCAGCGAAAGAAGCCTCTATACCACCGCCCGACGTTATAGTGAACTTGAAGAAGCGAGCTTTTACTGGCACCAAGAATTTCAAGTACCTATAGTCGGGATTAGCTTCGGAAGACTCTGGATCTATTTTCTTGGGTTCATTATTCCATGTTCCTTGTAGCTTCCAACTATTTCCGTCATTACTAGAATGCACCTCCATTGTATATACGTTATGATTGTCGGCTCCATAATCGTACACTGGTGTAAACATGAAACCATTGACAGTCTTTACTGCCTGCTTATCCAACGTTAGTATTTGAGGGAAGCCCAAATCTTCTTTAATGGGGAATCTTGGAGTTCCATCCTTACCATCAATTAAGGCTCCTGTAGGATAGCTTGACTTACTCTCTGTATTGGTTGTAATCCCCCACCCTCCTGTGGGACCATTTACCAGTGCACCATCAGCCTTAACATTTGTGTCGTCTAAATTTGTATAAGATGGCGACTGAACTGCCACTATTAGAGTTTTCGAGGCATCAAGTACAGGAATATCACCACTAGCTCTAACTATAGATATTGCAACAGCATATTCAACGCCTTTCTCAATACCGTCCGCATCTTCTGGCATAGGTTTTATGACAAGCTGAATTGGTGCACTAGTATTTGTTCCGTTTTTTATAACACTACTTGTGCTTGTCAAAGAGTAATAATTATCAGGAAGAGGCTTGTAAGCTGTCCCCGACAATTTATTATAATCTGCAATAGCTGCCTGATCTGTAGCAAAATCCACAGTTATATCAGAAGCTACAAGCGACGAACTTGCAGCAATAATGTCTTTATGAGCGTCCGTTGTTGTCGAAACCGTAAAAATTTCCTCCGATACAACCTGAGCACTATACATGTAAATCCCCTGATCGGCAACCTCTTCCTTACAGGAAGCCAAAGCAAATCCGGATAATATTGCAAGAACAAGAAAGAGTCTTGCCTGTTTTTTTATTTTTTTCATATCTCTATTTTTTATCAACGCCATATTTTGCGTATATTTTTACTCTTAATTAGAACCGTCCATAATGCTAGGGTCTGAACTAGAAAGTTAAATACCAAGTCTTGCAAAACTTTGATAATTGGGAGTTTACTTGTGTAAATAACTAATTCTCAAAGTGAGCATAACGCATATATTGGACTTTCTAGACAAACTCTGATTAGGGTGCAGGATTTTGAATTTGTATCCCTTTTCTGAGGTAGTAGTACTCCACCAGCTCGCCTTTAACCTGAGCGTCAGCTGGCGCATCATCCCAATCGTTGTCGAACACAAAGCCTCCAAAGCCTCCTTTCCGCCCTTCCACTGGGTTCCACATAGCCATAGCTGTTACACTTCCAATGTTTTCGCCCTTGTACATAAACCTAGCACCAAAGCCTCCCAATGTTTGCATATTCTCAGTAACAACAAACTTCTTTGAGGGCAGAACACCACCTCCAAAACTTCTAAACCGCGATTGCAGACTGGAGAAGCTACTAGTATTATAAGCTTGCTGAGCAAGATAGTCAATATAGGGTTCAATACCGATATCAAACTGTCCGTCGATAATTAATAATTGACCAGTTCCTGATGCAGGTCCCAAATCTTTCGACAATGCTTTGAAAAGTCGTTGTGTATACTTATCGTTAGTTGCACCTGTTCCTCCATTTTGTCCAAAAATGCTATTGCTACCATAACCTGGTTCATAGTCGAAGTCCAAACCATCTATCTGGTATTTATTTATTGTATCTACCAAAGAAACCGCTACACTATCTATAGCTGACATGAGATCAGAATCAGACACTTCTGGAAAATTTAGTCTCATCAGATCTTCCACTCTCTGGTCTGTAATGAACAGAACAAAACGAGTGCCTTTCAGTTCTCTAACTAACTGCATCTCGTTCCATGTCTCAGACCCTGGTTCTGGGATTCCCCTAACGACTGATACAATATCCATACTATCAGGCAAGCCCATATACCTATTTGCCATATTGGCAGTAAATGGTTCGTTGCTACGTAGCCACCAACCAAAACAAATAGCATGATCCGTTTTTTTGTATTCTCGAAGTGCTTCGTAGTATTCGGGCGAACCTTTAACTGGTGTTTTTAAGCCTAAGGCTTCTGTAGAAGTAAAATCTTCGCAAGAAAAATTTAATAGTGCCAGCAGGGCAACTAATGTATATATAGTTATGTATTTCATTATTCTTATTTTTTTAAGTAACTCTTATTTTTTATCCCACCATAAACGAGTTCCTCCAGTGTCGCCGCTAGAGTTGCCAACAGCTTCTTCTTTCAGCAGAGTCGCCCCTCCCATTACGTTTTCGACATTATTCTCATATTCGTCTTCGGGGAATGGAAGTCTTCGTATTTGTTGCTCAGTATTTATCCGTCCTCCACTTCGGTTATTCGCAACTGGGAATATTTTAGGATACCCTGTACGTCTAAATTCTGACCAGGCTTCTTGCCCATCAGGATATAAGGCTATCCATTTTTGAGTTATTATCCGTTCAAGCTTACGCTCCATGTTTTCAGACTCACTCCATGCAACCGTAATATTTGTCCTAGCTGCAATGCTATTACTCTGATTCTTCGGGTCAACGTAGTCTGCAGGCTTATTGGTTTTATTGCTAATATATTCCTCAACTCCAGAAGTCGAACTATGTGCAAAAGCGGCTCGTATTCCATCTTCATATAAAGATTTAGCATCCCCTCCCATATTCCATCCTCGTAAAGCTCCTTCGGCACGTAGAAAATACATCTCAGCAGCTGTCATTACTTGCACTGGAGTTGCTTTTGTAACTTTTAAAGTCGAAAATACAGAATACGTTTTACCCGAGAATATGCTTCCGTTACGAATTCCATGATAGTCTGGAGTTGAGCCCTCTGGTAAAGCGACCTTATTAAATAATTGGTCCATACGAGGATCTTTATAACCTTTTAAGAAAGATTCCATCGAGGCTCCCATACGAATATCGTTGTATTGCCCAGGGTCTGCCACAATATACAAAGGATTAATAATTGCAGTACCATCTGTTTCTAACATTGCATTATCAACAATATCTTCCAATACTCCAGCAGCAACAGCTTGCTCTGCCAATTGCTGCGGGGAGAGCTGATCTTTGCCAAATTTAGCGTCGGTATATACGCAACGTATTGCTAATCGTAATTTTAGCGAGTTGGCAAATTTAACCCACTTCGAAAAATCGCCTTTGTAAATACGGTCATAAGTAGCCAATGGTCTAGCTGCAGGGTTATTTGTAGCAAACTCTGTAATTGCAACTATAGCACTATCAAGCTCAGCGAAGAAAGACTCGTAAATAGCTTCTTGAGAACTATAAGGAGCTGAGCCTAACGGGTTAAAATCAAGATATGGCAATGGTCCATAAATATCAGTAACCCGGTGCATTCCCATCACTTTTAGAATCTGAGCAAGCGGATAGGTTGTGCTTAAAGCGGTTTGATTGCCTTCGGTTACTTGTTTGATTTGAAACCATGGACCCATAAAATTCTGAAATCCTTCGGTAAATGGTCTATACGTCCAATTAGGAACCAAAGAATATGTTGTATTGTTTATACATCCATTATCGTAGGCATTATTTGTCCCCATATATCCAGAATAGATATCTGCATTCAAGTTATATGTGAGCTGATATCTAGTTTTTGCCTGCTTCTCTGTTGCTAAGAAAATACTAGTTTCCATCGCACTAATCAGTCCCCCTGTACCATAATTATCATAGTCAAGTTGTTCTTCTCCAACGGCATTAGGATTAGAGTTGAACTCGTCGTAGTTGTCTCGACAAGCTCCTGCAAACAATAGGATTACTAATAGTCCTAATATATTTACATTCATCTTTTGAATAAATTTATTTATAGTCATTTCTTTAAATTTTCACTTTAACACTAAAACCAATATTACGTAAGCTCGGTTGCATAAAGAAATCTACACCTTGATAATAAGTTCCTGTAGATCCTGTATTCTCGGGGTCGAAAGGGGCTTTGTTATAAAACATAAATAAATTCCGTCCTATAAGCGATAATGTAATGCCTCCTATTTTGTTGTTAAACCAATCGCCAGGCATGGTATAGCCAAGGCTCGCCTCTCTTAGGCGTATGTTTGTAAGGCTATATGTATAGTCTGCCAAGACTCCTGTACCTGCTCCTACAGTTTGATAGTATTGCTGAGCAGGAAACAAATAGCCATTCACCATCACTCCGCCGTTTTCCCTAGCATCTGCACTTGTCTGAGATACCCCATAGTAGTCCATTATGGCTTGCGTGGCAGAAACTCCAACACCTCCAACACGCATGTTTATTAGGAAGCTGAGATTAAAATTCTTATAATTAAATGTGTTTCCAAATCCTATGTTGTACTTCGGATTTGAGTTTCCTGCATAAATCAAGTTTGTATTGTCAACTTGCAATTGCCCACTTCCATAGTCAATATGAATGAAACCTTGAGAATCAGTTGCCAGGCTATTTACAAATATATCTCCTAATGAGTGCCCTTTTCTAACAACGGAACGCACAGAAGTACCCACGTTAGCCATAGTAAGATTGTCAGCAACAAGACGTGTTCCATCCAATGGGTTTTCTGTATCAACCAACTCTACCACTTTATTTCTGTTTAAAGTAAAAGTTGCAAATGATTTCCACCCTACTTTCCCTACTCTACCATTGTAGCCAAGCCTACCTTCTATACCCTTATTATTTACTTGCCCTGCATTAATCCTAAACTGGCTATAACTAGAACCACTTGGAGCATCAAAGGTAAATATCTGATTGTAGGTTTTGGTCGAATATAGCGTAGCATCTAATGTAAGGCTGTTGTGTAAGAATGCTAAATTTAGACCCACTTCATAGCCTTTAGTACGCTCTGGCACAAGATTTATTGGCAATGTTTTATTTAGACTTATTCCTCCTCCTGGCGTATAGTCGTTTCGAGGCATTGTCAAATACATTGATGGAGAGTTTCCTACCTCACTATAAGATCCCCTAACCTTTATATATGAAATTACATTATGAGGAAGAGAGACCATATCACTTATTACTGCAGAAAGTCCAACAGTAGGATAGAAAAGTGATGTTTGCTTCGCACCTGCCAATTGACTAGGCCATTCGTTGCGAGCTGTCAAATCCAGAAAAACGTAATTCTTATATCCTAAATTTGCTGTAGCAAATATTGCTTGATTTACCGAAATATCAGGCTGATCTGCTTCCGGATTTACTGGCAACAAGTTAGCTGCAGTAAATCCATTCGCTGTAGACAGTGCACCTCTTACACCACTGGTTCCGCTACTATATTTTAGGAAACTTGATCCAACAATAGATGTAAGATTGAATGAACCAAATCCCTTATTGACCGTTGCTAATAAATCTGCATAGGTTTGCTTGTACAACTTAATATACCTGTTGTATGAACCATTATCTGAGCCTGCAGCCAGCTTTCCAATTGTCGAAGCATAATTACGTCCTTCCGAGATTATAGTTGTATTGTCAGACTTTATACGTCCTTGAATATTTAGCCAAGCAAGTACATCATAGTCTATTGTAGCTCCAAGCAAGTATCTATTTTTTTCATTGGTCGATAAATTACGATTTATTGTCCAATAAGGGTTTTGTACACTTAAGCCCAAATCCATGTACGAGTCTGGCCAAAATTGAGTATTAAATCCTCTACTAGCATTAAATCGTTCGTATACTTGATATTTTGAGATATCGTCGCCTCGTGGGAAAAGATAGATTGGTATTATTGGATTGTAGTAAGTTCCTTGGGCAATCATGTTTTGGTTATCGACATTTGCATACATTGCCGTAAAGTCCATTGTCAACTTATCATCTAGTAACGAAGAAGTGTTGCGTAGCATGATATTACTGCGCTTAATCTCATTATTGTCGATAATACCCTGCGCATTGGAGTTCGCGACAGAAACATATGTTTGATTTTTTTCTCCACCCATCGCAAGACTCAAACTATTTGTGATATTAAATCCTGTTTGAAAAAAATCTTTTGGTTCATAGTTTGTTGCAGTTGTTCCTTTTTCGCCCCAGCTGTCGAACGAACCTGAAACAGACGTCCCATAAGTATTTTGGAACTCAGGCATTACAAATGGATTGTAAAACTGAGTACTGTGCGAGAAATTAACTTCTGGCTTTCCTTTTAGTCCTTTTTTTGTATTTAATATAACAACTCCATTTGCGGCCATACTTCCATACAAAGCTGCACCTGTAGCACCTGTAAGAACCGTTGTGCTGGCAATATCTTCAGGGTTGAACATAGCTATTCCATCACCACCATCACCACCGCCATACTCATTACTATTTACCCCTGACGAGAGGTTGGGCAAAGGAATACCATCTAATACATACAATGCATTATTGTTGCCATTGATGGACTTATCGCCCCGAAAAACTACACGTGAAGAACCTCCAATACCTGAAGAACTAGTATTGATAGTAACTCCGGCAACCTTGCCGACAAGACTATTAACCAAACTAACTTCTGGCACCGCAGTAAGTTCGCTTCCCTCAATCTTTTGTGTATTGTAGGTAAGGTCTCGCGCATTTCTCTTGATACCCATAGCTGTTACCACCACCTCGTCAATACCTAAGGATTCTGAAACCATCGTTACGTTGATGATAGACCTACCGTCCACTATTTCTTCTATGGTCTTCATGCCCATAAAAGAGAATTGCAAGCTTATCCCCTCAGGAACATCAAGCGAATAGTTTCCATCAGCATCTGTTATAGTTCCTTTGGTTGTTCCTTTCTGAACTACCGAGGCTCCGGCAACCCCAAGCCCCTGGTCGTCAATAACTTTTCCAGTTATTGTTTTTTGCGCATATGCACTACTAAGTAGTGCAAAGCTCATTAATAAAATCAGAGTAAATTTCCTCATAGATTTTTGTTTTTAATAATTATGTTTTTTTCAGATAAATACATGATTAACAATTATGCTTCCCTTTCCAAAAAGGACATAACGATTCCGACCTTGCGTTTTTGCAAAGTATAATTGTTGTGCCTTAACACATGAATTGTAAAGTGTTTTGGGGCTTCTTTGTAAGTGTTGTAATTTTCTCCTAAGCTGTAAAACTGGTGCCTTCCGCAAAAAAACTGCCCCAAGACATAGCAATCCTGTGTGTGTGTGTGTGTGTGTGGGGGGGGGGGGGGGGGATACCCAGATAAGCAAACAGTTATAAGTGGCCCAATTTTATTTGCGATATATTTTTATAAAAAATTTATACGATTTAATATAAAAAAAAAAAATTTTAAAGTCACAAAAATTTTTAACATAATTATTTAATAAAAAAAAAATTATTAACAAAAAAAAAATAACAAAAAAAAATAAAAAAACAAAAAATAAAAAAAATTAAAAAAAAATTAAAAATAAAATAATAAAAAAAAAAATAAATATAAAAAAATAAATAAAAATAAGTAAAAAAAATTAATAAATATATTTATTATTATTATATATAATATAATTTTTTTAATAATATAATAAAAAAAAAAACAAAAA
>JBKECH010000010.1:0-45886 GCA_047974415.1 Bacteroidales bacterium
ACTTTCCGATGCAGAAGTTTTTGAAAATATTACCTAGTATATCTCTATCAGTATTTATCTCGCCACTTATTGACCCGAGATGACTTAGACAGTCGCGCAGGTGAAACGACAATAGCTCGTTGGATAAACCCTCTTCTAAACCTTCGCTAACTTCTTCCAAGGATTCTAAAGACTTCTTAAGAGCTTGATGGTGTCTAGCATTACTGAGTACAACATCGGTGTCGCCTTTCAAGGTATTGATGTTTGCCAGCAGTTTTTGCTTCAGTCCGTCAATGTTTTGATTGTTCTTCGCTGATATTCTAGTTATTTCCAGACCCTTAATGCTCCCTCTAGCTTTGTTGCACGAGCTTATGCTTTCGTCTATTTTATTCTCTACCAACATTATAGAATTGTCATTGGATTGCAACTCGTCAATAGCATGTTTTATATCGTCCAAGGTTGCATTAATATTGTCGTAGAGGTATATCACTATCAGTGCTTTGTTAGCTTTCTCTCTGGCTCTCTGTACTCCGATAGCTTCAATTTTGTCGTTTGTGTCTCGCAAGCCTGCAGTATCTATAAAACGAAATAACACACCGTCTATCGTGCATGTCTCTTCTATGGCATCTCGGGTAGTTCCTGCAATGTCACTTACTATAGCTATGTCTTCGCGGAGCAAGGTGTTTAGTAGAGTAGACTTGCCGACGTTGGGCTTGCCGACAATTGCCACGGGAACGCCGTTTTTGATGGCATTTCCGTAGGCAAAGGAGTCTATCAAAGATTTGACCCTTGATTTCAATTTTGACAATAAACCTTTCATTTCATACCGACTGGCAAACTCAACATCTTCTTCACCAAAGTCCAGCTCTAACTCCAGCATAGAGGTGAAATGTATAAGCTCTGCTCGCATCTTCTCCATCTCGCCCGAGATGCCTCCCGACAGCTGACTCATTGCCAACTGGTGCTCTGCCTGCGATTGCGAGGCTATCAAATCAGCCACTCCTTCTGCTTGCGACAAATCTAACTTGCCATTGAAAAAAGCACGTTGGGTAAACTCGCCCGGATTGGCAAGACGAGCACCATTGTCCATCAAAGCTTCTAGAATACGTGCCTCAATGTAGGGCGAAGCATGACAACTAATCTCTACAATATTCTCGCCAGTATATGAATTAGGGGCTTTGAAAACTGTTACTAATACCTCATCAACCTTATCACCATTGACAATAAAGGTGCCAAAAAATATACGCTTGTTTGAAGGATCAACTTTTGTTTTAGACACAGGCGTAAAGCACAAGGCTAGTATGTCAAAAGACAGATTTCCAGACATCCTTATCAGAGACACGGCTCCACCATTTCCACTCGCTTTAGCACAAATGCAGTCTTTTTCGTAGTACATTTTTCCCTAATCGATAATTGAAATAAAAAAAACAGACAGTAAAACTGCCTATTACGACAAAGATACAGTTTTCTTTTTTTTATCTCAACTTTTTTTGCTCTCTTTGCCCTAGGATAGTAACTAATGACTGTCCATATGGTCTTTTTCTCACACATAATGGTCTGTAAAGTCCAATATCTGCGTTATGCCCACTTTGCGAATTAGTCATTTGCGCAAGTAAACTCCTAATTCACAAACTCCCAGTATACAGAACGGCAAGTCTTGATCTTGCGCTTTCTAGTTCAGACTCCCGACATTATGGATAGACACTAGCTATTGGTGAGATAAATGTGGTGATTAAAAACAAAAATAAAGATATGAGACATACATTAACGATTTTAATTTTTACATTGTTTGCATCTCCCTCGTTTTCGCAAGAGCTTAATCAAGGCTTGAGTGTTGTTCCTCAACCCGTTGATGCCGAGGTTAAAGAAGGTAGCTTTAGTATTAAACCTTCAACGAAGTTGTTATTTTATTCTTCAAGAGCGGAGGATAAAGAGCTACTTATTTTAGTTGAGGAGCTGCTCAAAGATGGATGTGGACATGCTGTGGAGAGTTCAGGCGATGAAAACGAGAAAATTTCTGGAAACATTCTACTGCAACTCAATCAGCCAGAAAGTGAGGAGCTGGGAACAGAGGGCTACTCTTTAGATATAAACGAGGAGCATATTGTGCTGAGAGCAAATACAACTGATGGTCTTTTCTATGGAGCGCAAAGCTTGTGGCAGTTGCTAACGGCAAGTGAGAATAATGTACTCCCTTGTGCAGAGATTACAGACTACCCC
Organism: Bacteroidales bacterium; assembly: GCA_047974415.1. Classification (GTDB taxonomy): domain Bacteria; phylum Bacteroidota; class Bacteroidia; order Bacteroidales; family Prolixibacteraceae; genus JBKEAJ01. The sequence goes on from JBKECH010000010.1 coordinate 2,200, forward strand.
AGATTTGAATGGCGAGGCATGCACTTGGATGTTTCTAGGCACTTCTTCCCTGTAGATTTTATCTATAAATACATAGATTACCTTGCCATGCATAAGATGAATATTTTTCATTGGCATTTGGTTGATGATCAAGCTTGGCGGATTGAGATAAAGAAATATCCTAAGCTTACAGAGGTTGGGGCATGGCGTGCAGACCGAGAAGATTTAGACTGGGAGTTACGTGGAGGGAAAATGAAACCCGACGAAGAAAAATATGGAGGGTTTTATACACAGGAGCAGGTAAAATCAGTAGTTGAGTATGCTCGTAAAAAGCACGTTACTGTTATTCCTGAAATAGAAATGCCAGCACATGTGATGTCGGCATTGGCAGCTTATCCAGAATATTCTTGTTCTGGTGAATATCAGGATATTCCAGCAGGAGCAATTTGGCCTATTACCCACATCTTTTGTGCTGGGAAAGATGAGACATTCACTTTCCTAGAAAACGTGCTTGACGAAGTTATGGGTTTATTTCCGTCTACATATATCCATATTGGTGGCGACGAGGCTACCAAAACAGAGTGGGAAAAATGCGAACGTTGCCAAGCACGAATGGAAACAGAGAATCTTGATGATGAGCACGAGTTACAAGCGTATTTTATAAAGCGTATTGAGAAATATTTAAACGCTCATGGACGTAAGCTTATTGGTTGGGATGAGATTCTGGAAGGGGGCTTGGATCTTTCTGCAACAATAATGTCGTGGCGAGGAGCTGAACCTGGCACGAAAGCTGCGAAGTTGGGTCATGATGTAGTGATGTCGCCAACATCTAATTGTTACTTCGATTATTACCAAGGTAGTCCCGAGCTCGAACCTAAAGCGTTTGGTGGGAGTGTAACTCTTAGAAAAGTCTACGATTTTGAGCCTGTGCCAGAGGAACTTAATGCGATAGAGGCCAAACGTATTATCGGAGGGCAAGCCAACCTGTGGACTGAGCAAATAAAAACGCCTGAACATGCCTCGTACATGGTCCTACCACGTATGACTGCCTTGTCGGAGGTGCTCTGGTCGCCAAAAGACACCAAAAACTGGGCAAGCTTTTCTAAACGAATGGAAGTTCAGTATAAGCGTTTTGACAACATGGATGCTAACTATGCTACAAGTGCTTTTCAGGTAAATGCCGCGTCTGAGTTGAACATAAAAAATCGGACTATCAAGGTAGGTCTACATACCGAGGCATGGAAACCCGAGATACGATACACCCTAGATGGCAAAGAGCCAACAGCGTCTTCGATTAAATACGAAAGGCCTTTCGAAATAAAAAAAACGTCTACTATAAAAGCTGTGGTGGTAAAAGATGGACGAGCAATGTCGAAAGCCTCGACAAATAGTTTTTTCTTGCACAAAGCCATTGCTTGTGCTGTTAAATTGAAATTTTCCAATAGCAAACATTACAACTCTACTGGGGAGTTTGTCTTGGTAGATGGTATTAAAGGAGGGAGCGACCACAGCAACGGCAGGTGGAAAGGGTTTAATGGCGATGACATGGTGGCAACCATAGATTTGGGCGTAGAACAAGCACTCTCAAAGATTAGTGTAGGAACATTGCAGAACACAGGAGCCTGGATTTTTCACCCAAGCGAATTAGTAGTTGAGGTATCGAAAGATGGGGAAAACTTTAATATGCTTGATAGCACAAAGAATAAAGTGTCGGCAATGGGAGAAGGACGCTCTTCACAGGAGCTGGTGGTGGAGAAGAAAGCCAAAGCAAGATACGTGCGTGTTACTGCCAAGAACTTAGGAACATGCCCAAAAGGTCATGCTGGCGAAGGGAAAGCAGCTTGGCTATTTGTAGACGAAATTACAGTGGAGTAGATTGGCAAAATAGGCAAAGAATTTATTTTCTCTGCCTATTTTCTTTGAAACCTAAACTTGATATCCTCTGCACTACTTCTTCGAGACCTCAATTTTATATACTCCTTGAAGTTCCTGCTTTTTTGCCGTCAAGATCAATAAATATAAATTTTCGCCCCAGACCTTCGATAGCCTAGGGTCGGTTTGAGGAACTGTTTCCACCTTGATGTCAAAAAGCTTAGTGTCGAAATTTATAAGTGAGCTTTGTTTCTCGTTTTGCAATACTATCTCTCCAGCTGTGTTAATGTCGGGCTTAAGTAGAGTTAGAAAATGCAACTGATTGGCTTGTGTCAGCTTGTTTAATTTGAATTTATCTTGAATAAGCATACTTCCATCTGTTTTTAGAGTGTAGCTACGTTGCCACGAGTTTACATGCGCCGTCTCTGGATAAGCTCTTGATATATCCAACGAAAATTGGTTCTTTTTTGCGTTGAAAACAACATCTCCAGAACGGTATTTACGTCCGTATTTCTGAGCCTCTCCGTTTATGAGGGGCAGATTGTGATAATTGCTCTGCATTGTCCAAATAGAATAACGCTCCGAGCTGAATGTTTGACGAGTATAAGTTCCGACTCCGGCATCAATGAATAAGGGTTGCTCATCGGAGAAAAGTAAAAAACTTCCCACGTCATTATGATTATGACTTTCGTTGTTGTATCCCCCCTTTGCAGCAAAAAAGAAACCGGACTCACTGCGCATATAGCAGACCTCAGTTTCGGAGTACCATATAGGACTTTTTGTTACCAGCGAGGGTGTCTCCTTCTTCAATTTGTCTAGGTAATAAAATCCTTCGAGGGTGCGAAATAGATCTCTACCTTTTGAGGGGGATTTGTTCTTGTCTCTTTGGTGTAGATATGCTCCAAAACCTTTCATTGCTGAGCTGTTCACAGCATTACCATATCTAAATATTAAGTCTGCATCTCCACCTCCTCGTGCTGATGCATCTGCAAAATTGACTACCCACGAATCGCCAATGTAGGAATTGGCAATATATTCTCCCATATTCCTGATTATAGTCTGGTCAAATAAGGAAATTTTCCCTCCTGTTGAATAGTACAATATCTGTAAATAGTCATATAGCTTTCCTGCCGCATGTCCCCAATATGAAGGACCTTCCTCGCAGGCTCCGTCAAGATTATTGTAGTTTATAAACATATCGACAGAGCGCATACTGCGGTATACAGCTTCTGCCAAACGATGTTTGTCTTTCTCTAGAAGTAGGAAACAAGTCAGGACATTGAAGTTGCACCAAGGATTCCAATTATTTACCATGGCATTAGGCTTGGCATTTAAAGCTTGCCACCAAAAGTCGCTACGGTTCATATAGGGGTCGAGGACTCGTGTCTGGATGTTCTCTCGAAGGCGTTCGCTAATAAGTGGTTGCACTTTGGCAATTTCATTGTGTAGGAAGTAATATGTCCACGTCAAAAGTGAACCAAAGTCTCCAACAGTAAGGTCTATGATATTCTCTTTGTGCGAAGGGAGGGGTGTTTTTTTGCTCTGTGCCGATGCGATATGTGCCGATAATGCCCACGTAGTCATTTCGCATGCTTGCCATACGCCGTTGGAAATCTGGTCTATAAAACGACCTTTCCCTTCAGCTAATTCTGCGAGGACAAGGGCTTTAAGGGTCGAAGTGTTGTCATTAAAAGGGTCTTGCATTATGTTCCTATTGCCACTGCGCCCAAACTCCAAGTAGTCGGTGGCTTTTACCACTTTCCACTCGTAGTTGAGAGCCTCTTCGCCTTGTTTAATTACTTCATCCTTGTAGCTTCCTAAAAGGGCATCCCATCCTGAGCGGTTTGTATACTGAGGATATTTTACCCATTCTTCAGGGCTGAGTAACAGGATCTTGAGCTCGCTAGTGTCTGTGCTATTCTGGAGTAGATTGCGTTTCTCTTTCGCTTCGGAATTAAGAAATAAGACGAAGATAGAAAGAGATAATACTGTTTTTAATGATAAGAATTTCATCGTTTTGTAATTTTAACGCCTAAATTACATAATAAACCAAAGCTTTGCAAATTCAAGACTCTGGTTTTGCTTGTACGCCCAGCATGGGCGTAATCTCATGGGTGTGAGTCCTTAGCGAGCCCTAATAGTGGGAATCGCCTAGCCAAGAGCAAGGGTGTCCACAGCGATGTGGAATCTGAAGGAAGCTGGCGGCAAAAGTCTGACCTGACGGACAGAAATCAGATACAAACGATAATCTACGGCTAGCAGGTTATCCTAGTCTAAGTGCCTACTATTCTAAGTTGTATCGAAATTAAGGAGCCGCCACGTGCCGAACGGCATGCGTGGTGGTGTGAGAGGGAGGAATGGGAATTAATCCCATTTCTCCTACTCGATTTCCGTGAATGGTAAATAGTAGCAGAGAGAGAGCCTCGATATGTGTCAAATTAATAGGAAGCATTAGCGATTGGCAAGAGTGTTATCTGCGAGTATAAATGTTTTATTGAGCTTGAAGCACCCGCTACAGCGACTCAATGCGTGTTGGGTTTATAACCTGTCCATATAATATTGAAATATAGATGTATTGTTTTTTTTGCGCATTAACAAAATATTGTTTAACTTGCGGACTGAAAGACACGCTTGAGTGTGAGTGTCGATGGAAATATAAATTTTATTGTGTAGTGCCTTGTTATTTAATAGTCTAAATATTGCTTTTGACTGGTTTTGCTTATATGAGTTGAGATTTAGCAGACTGGCTTCGGTGCTTAATACATCGTTAATTATGCGTCGTGCTTGCTCTCTTTTATCTTGCTTTATTTCTACGGACCTGTATTCTGGAGCTGTGATGCGTAGTGAATGCATTTGTCTGTCTATGCAATGTGTTGACTTGCAGTATCTTACCCCCCCCCTCGCAAGGACTCTCTTTCTTCTTGCCTAAGCGATAAGGACTCCTTTTTTCAAAAAGAGTTTAGGTTTACAAGTTATCAAAAATTGAAATGTAAAAAAATATTATGCTTTGCAGTCTTGCAAAGCAGGAATTGTTACGCCTTGTCTTGATGTGTGCAATATCTTGTCAATCATGTGCTTATATGATATTTATAATTATTTAAAAACAAAAGTCTATGAGAAAATTTACTCTGATTTTAGTTATGTGTTTTGTGCTACTCGGTAGCGCATACGCGCAAAGAGCAATAACTGGGAAGGTTATTGACGACCAGGGGCTTGGCGTTGCAGGAGCTTCGGTAGTGCAAAAAGGGACGGTCAAAGGCACTATTACAGATGCCGACGGCAACTACTCGCTAACAGTCCCAGAGGGAGTAGTCCTGCAAATTTCCTTTATGGGAATGAAAACGCAGGAAGTGACGGTAGGAACTCAAAGTGTTATGGATGTAAAGTTAGAAGTAGATGTTTCTGAATTAGATGAGGTTGTTGCTATTGGGTATGGCGTTAAGAAAAAGTCGAACTTAACAGGAGCAGTTGCAACTACCGATAGTAAGACTTTGGAAAATAGACCTGTTTCTAATGTTGGGCAAGCACTGCAAGGAGTTATTGGTAATCTGCAAATCATTAATTCAAGTGGACAGGCTAGTGCTACACCTAGCTTTAATATTCGAGGAACTACCTCAATTAATGGAGGAGAGCCCTTAATTTTGGTAGACGATATCCCAACAAGCGCGGGTGATTTCTCAAAAATGAATCCGCTTGATGTAGAGAATATAACAGTACTAAAAGATGCAGCCTCTGCTGCTATTTATGGTTCTAGAGCATCGTTCGGAGTCATTCTTGTTACGACAAAAAGTGGAAAATCAGGTAAGCTAAAGGTGAATTTTGGAGTTAACTATTCAATCAATGAAATAACTCGCTTGCCTGAACTGTATACCGACCCACGAACTGTTATGGAATACAAGAATGTTATGGCATATCCTTGGTATAATCTTTATACTGAAGAACAGCTCAATTATGCAGATCGTTTGAAAGAAGACCCCACTTTGCCTAGCCACCTCATAAATCAAGATGGCACCTACACATTCTATCATCAAACAAATTGGTTTAAGGAGATATATAAGGATTTTGGAGAGGCGCAAACCTATAGTTTTGACGTTTCGGGAGGATCAGATAAAACAACGTATTTTCTTTCGGGCGAGTATAATAAACAAAATGGAATATTAAAATATGGAAATGATGTTCAGAATAGATATAATTTCCGTTCAAAGGTATCGCACAAGATGTTTTCTTGTCTACAAATTAAGAATAATTTTTCGATGTCTTCTTTTGATTATGAACAACCATCTAGCTTAGGATGGGACATTTATCATAGCGTGAATAGGCAACCATCTTTAATTCCACCATTTACCCCAAACGGGGATTTGACTGAGGCTGGAGCCAATACGATAGGAAAGTTAAGAGATGGAGGTAGAAGCAAAAATGTAGCATTCATGTTCAATAATGCTTTCAGTGGTCAGTTAGATATAATTAAAAATGTCTGGACGGTAAAAAGTGATTTCATTTTTAAGCGATATAGTAGTAACACTCATGCTTATTACCTCCCTATTAAATTTAAAGATGGACCAGATAGACCATACCGATATATTTCAACCAACCAAATCAGTAGCGCTAAAGAAGAAAGCTACTATAATAAGCAATTAGTTTTTAATGTTTATAGTGAGTTTAAAAAGACATTCAATGATGTCCATGATTTGGGGGTGATGGTTGGATTTAATCAGGAAGAATACGTGTCTAATTCTCAAAGTGCATCGAGAAAAGAACTTATTTCTTCCTCACTTCCGACACTAGAATTAGCTACAGGCGATATGAGTGTTGGGCATTCGATAGGCGAGTATGCAACTAGAGGCTGTTTTTATCGACTTGGTTATGTGTTTGATGATAAGTATTTGCTTGAACTAAACGGACGGTATGATGGGTCATCTCGATTCCCAAAAGACGATCGTTTTGTATTTACGCCTTCTGCTTCTTTAGGATGGGTTATGTCACAAGAAAACTTTTGGGGAAGTTTGGGCGATGTCATTAACTTCTTTAAATTAAGAGGATCATATGGCACATTAGGGAATCAAAGCACAGGTAATTATAGTTATATTGCAACGATGGGTAGTGGACGTATCGGGCAGATACTGGATGGAGAAAAACCAGTTGGAGTCTCTGCTCCAGGATTGGTTTCGGGCTCTCTGACTTGGGAAACGGTTACGACAATTAATGGAGGAGTAGATATTAATTTATTCGATAATCATTTTACCTCCTCATTTGATATCTATCGTAGAGATACCAAAGACATGCTAACTGCAGGAGAGGTGTTGCCAAGTGTGTTAGGCACGAGTGTCCCGCGTGGAAATGCAGCTGACTTAAAGACTACAGGGTGGGAGCTTCAGGTGCAATGGAAGGATTATTTTGCCTTAGGTTCAGACAACTTAAATTACACGCTTGCATTTACATTATCGGATTATAAAGCGGTGATAACTAGGTTTGAAAATCCAACTAAATACTTAGGCTCTCACTATGTAGACGAAGAATTAGGTAGTATTTGGGGACTGGAGACTCTCGGTTTTTTCGAGTCTGAAGAGGATGTCGCTTCTCATGCCGACCAATCACTAGTTACCTCTTATCCAGGAACAAGACCTCTAGGCGCTGGCGATCTAAAATTTGCAGATCGAAATGGAGATGAGAAAGTAGACTGGGGGAAATGGACATTAGATGATCATGGAGATTATTTCATTATTGGGAATACAACTCCAAGATATCAATATGGATTTAATTTAAGTGCTGATTGGAATGGATTCGATTTCCGAATGTTCTTGCAGGGGGTAGGCAAGCGAAATATTTACCCAAACAATCACTATTTTATGGGGGTTTTCGCACAACCTTGGGCCAACCTTACAAAGAAGAACATGGACCACTGGACTGAAGATAATCCAAATGCCTATTTTCCCCGCCTTAAGTCATATGTAGCCGAAGGAGGAAAGGAATTAGCAATAGAGCAGACAAAGTACCTGCAGAATGCGGCATATATGAGAGTGAAGAATATAACTTTAGGATACACTCTACCAAATGTTTTATCTCAAAAGATGAATCTGTCACGTATACGGGTCTATTTTTCAGGTGACAACTTGTTCGAGCTAACTAAAATGGATGAGAATCTGGACCCTGAAGGTTTTAATGGATTGCTTTATCCATTCCAACGTTATTATTCACTTGGTTTAAACGTTTCATTCTAAAAAATTAAAAAATCGATGAAAAAGATATTATTTATACTTCCTATTCTATTGCTGTTTGTTGCTTGCAATGACGATTTCCTGGAAAGATATCCCAAAACGGATATAACAGAGGAAGTATTTTTTAGCAACGTACAAGATCTCGAAACATATACTAACTCACTATACTCACCTATAGGATGGAGCTATGATGATAAAGGAACTGACAACTGCTTCTATACTGAAAATACGGAACTTTTTAGTATGATGAGAGGAGAGTTGAATGAGGTTACTGTTGGAAAGTGGGGCGGTAATTGGGGAGCGATTCGCGAAATTAATTTCTTCATGGAAAATTATTCTAAAGCAGAAGGAGATGAAGCCGAAATCAATCATTACGTTGGAATTGCTAGATTATTTAGAGCAATACGGTATTACGAGCTTGTTAGAAGATATAATAATGTTCCTTGGTATTCCTCAGCCTTGCAGACAACAGATACTGATTTACTCTATAAAACGCAAGATTCGCGAGAAAGTGTTGTTGATTCTATTATGGAAGATCTTGAATTCGCTGTAGAATGGATTAAAGAAGGAAGTTCAAGAACTCGTGTTAATAAACAAGTTGCTTTGGCCGTTGAAGCTCGAATATCTTTGCATGAAGGCACATTCCGAAAATACAATACAGAGTTCAACTTACCCGATGCCGAGAAATACATTCGTGTAGCCAAAGATGTCAGTGACAAGATTATTGCAAGAGGGAACTACTCTATTAGCTATGAAAAGTACCAGACTTACGAACCTTATGAGTCATTATTTATCAGTGAAGGCTTAGCGAATAATCCAGAAATCATCCTCTATCGAGATTATGATAAAGAATTAGGTGTTTATCACAATGCACATGCTTTATTTAATTATAATCATGGGTTAAGCAATGATCTTATGTTGAGTTACCTTTACTTAAAAGAAGGTGAGACCAAGCCTCTTAACGAAGTGCCTGGGTATGAGAGTATGCCTAAATACGAGGTGTTAGAGAATCGAGACCCTCGTCTGAAACAGACTTTTATGCCACCCGGATTCCAAGCTCCTAATAGCAATAGGCCTGATGTTAATAAGCTTACTATGGGAGGTTTTTCACAAATTAAATTCTATCCTAGAGATAGGAATCATCTTGGCTGGGGTATATCATATACTGATGTTCCTGTTATTCGTTATGCCGAAATTCTATTAATGAATGCTGAGGCTAAAGCAGAATTGAACGAAATAAATCAAGGAGATCTGGATGCAACGATTAATAAAATTAGAGATCGTGTAAATATGCCACATTTATTAATCACTGACGCAAATAATAAAATAGATCCTTTCCTCGAAAGTATGTATCCTAGGGTTTCGGGAAGTAACAAAGGGGCTATCCTTGAAATTAGAAGAGAGTGGCGTGTTGAGTTTGCTTGTGAAGGCAAGCGTTATGACAACCTTATGCGTTGGGGGGAAGGGCAAAATCTTGCTAAGAACGTAGCAGGGATTTATTTGGATAAACTAGGGTATCATGATATGAATGGAGATGGAGAACCTGATATTGCAGTTGTTGCTGATCAAGCAGGAGCTGATGCAATACCTCAAGAGGACTTGGATCAATACAAACTGGTTGTCTATATTCTGGATGGAAATACATTCTTTCTATCAGACGGAGATCATGGATTGATTCAAAATTTCAGTCAATATAATAAACATAGCTGGATTAGTCCGAGGTATTATTTAAGACCAATGAATCAGGAAGATATGCTTATTAATGCAAATTTGAAGCAAACCCCCTTCTGGGCAGAATAGTTTTTATATAGATTATTTCAAGACCATCACAATAAAAAAGATTGTGGTGGTCTTTTTTGGTAGGCCCAGCATGGGCGTAATCTCATGGGTGTAAGTCCCTAGCGAGCCCTAATAGTGGGAATCGCCTAGCCAAGAGCAAGGGTGTCCATAGCGATATGGAATCTGAAGGAAGCTGGCGGCAAAAGTCTGACCTGACGAAATTTTATCAGGACTGTTGAATGAGTAGGTTGCACCTTCATCACAAAACTGTTCAATTCCTTCGTTGCAATATTCGCAATGGTCACAACTATCTACAATACAACCTACGGCTGCTAAGTCGCCAACTTTAAAATTTTGGCTCTATGTCGAATGTGGTGGGTAGACTTTAATGGAAAATAGAAAAAGTATTCGAATTGCAACACAAAAGAGCATTTTGGCGTAACGTTTCTTTAAACAGTTTTATCTTGGTAGAGGGTGTATCAAGCGCTTTCTTCGAAAAGTTTTGGCTTGGTAGGCCTAATGATTTTTTAGTTTCCAAATCTCACCCACTCTATTCGACATAGAACCAGAAAAATTGATAGTCTAATGCATATTTGAGGTATCGCACGATATAAAAAACAGATAATATTTTGGGCAGTAAAAAAAATGTGCTAATTTTGAATGTTAGGGTAGTTGTAATAGTTCCGTTTATAGGAGCATAAAGACAACTACGTAGAAAAATTTATTTAATGAAGAAACTCTTGCTTTTAGTATTTTGTTTAACTGTTGTTACTTATGCAATGGCACAGCCATCGTGGTTTTATAGTGGCACAAGGCAGTTGGACGAAGAGCAACTGAAAAAAGTACTTCAAGAAAAAATAGACAATAGAGCTGGTCTTTCGGAAGAGGCAATTAAGGAACTAGCTAAGAGATATAAACAGCTTGATAAAGGCAAAGACAAAGTACTATTGTTCTATACAAAAACAACGAGCAGAAGGTTAAATGTCCCTACAGATGAGTCAGAAAGCTGGTCCGTTGTAGATTACCTAAATCAAAAAAAAGAGACAGCTAATATTTTGAATATTGGAGAACTAGCTCCCCCACTCTTTTCGGAAGGAGGCAAGACTGTGTCAGAATCGACAATGTCAAGTCAGAATCAGCTCTTTAAAAATGGTTTTTTGGTAGAAGATCTTGCAATAATACCTGATAGTGCAAAGGTGGGAATTGCCAAGGAGCTGTTCTACAAAGAATTGCAAAAAGAGAGTCCTAATATTTATACAAAGTCTGAAGAAAATCTGAAAATCGCAGATGGTCTTACTTTCGATAATTGGCAAGTTCTGCTCGACCATGATAGCAATAATCCTCGTCAGGTGTGGAAATTGCCTTTGAACAAAAATACACCCTATTTCCAGAACCTTAATAATTCAGTATTTGGCGATAAGGCTTGGAATGCAGATAATAGCAATAAAATATCTTTTGGCGATATTGAACAAAACCCAACGATAGTCCAAAATGCTGATTCCGATTCTTTAGCCCCGATATTTATCGAAAGCGGAACGGTTAATCAAGTAACTTTTACCTATGGTCTAAGCTATGATGCTTATTCTTATTCACAAAACATCGAGGATAAAAATAAAATATATCCAGGCAAATTAAAACTTACAGGAATAGAGGAAACCGAAACCAAATTTTATCGCATTGTTGCTAACGCTGATTCTAGCACATTGGATTTCACCTTGCCAAGCGATGTCCATGTTGTCGATAATTGCGATATCGGGGCTATACAAGGGGCTGGGATATGCTCGAATATGATTGGCGAACACAAATTTGTTCTAGGAAGGGTGACTGGCAATATGGATAGGACATGGTATCTTCAGTCTGGCGAAGAGAAAAGGAGCGGCATCGCCATCGAAGGTAATGTTTTCCGAGGAAAGGTGGGTGATAGTGTAATGATAGGAGGATACGTGTCTGAGAAAAATGGAGTTACGAACATAAGTGATTTGAACTATACTTTTAATTATCATCGACCTATACCGTATCGACCAATAGAAGTTAGTATTAAAGAACTAAAAAATAACCCAGAAGATTATGAAAGTATGTTGATAAAAATCCCCGAGGTTAAATTTATCAACGACAGGAGCAAGCTGCCAAAGGTAGGAACTAAAATCATGGTAAATTCGGTAAAAAATGACGAGGGCTCAATAAATATAAAAATAGACTCATCCATAGATCTTTCTGGGAAGTCTTATCCTGGAGGAGTTGTAGATATTCAGGGTATTCTTGGACAAGAAGGAAATGAGTATTTTATTATCCCTCGCACATTTTCGGATTTGAATGTCAGAAAAGACTCTATAGCCCCCAAAATCACAGATTTGTCTTTCGATAAGGCAACAGCAATGTTGAGGCTAAGGTACAGCGAGCCTATGGAACCTACTTCTGTTACCAATCCTGAAAGTTATACCTTTGGAAATTCTATGACGAAGGTGGAGTACGCCAAACTCGACGAAACTAAAATGATAGTAAGCCTGTTGCTGTCTAATGTTCCTGAAAAGGAAATGATCTTTACGGCAAAAGGAGTCAAAGATATGTCGGGAAATAAAGGAGGAGATAAAGAATATTCGGTAAATGTTCCTACCTTTACTAATAATAATTATTTTAGTACAGAAGATGAGGAAGAGAAAATACAGTTGTCTAAAAGTGCATTTAAAGACGATGAATTGTCTATTAAGTCTAGAGATCAGGAGATAGCAAAAATTGAGATTTATTCCTTAGTTGGTGATAAGTTAAAGGAGTACTCAATAGACGCATTTAATACGACAATAAACATAAGAAACCTAAGAAAAGGAATGTATATTGCTGATATAATACTAGATAACAACGATAAGATTTCAAGGAAATTTGTAAAACACTGATAAATACGTAATCAAAATAAGTAGCTTATGGAACTAAGCAAGATACTTTCAGGCAAACTGAATGAATTTTTTGGATTTGATAGTTTTAAAGGAGAACAACAAGAAATAATAGAGAGTGTACTGAGTGGGCGCAACACTTTTGTGTTGATGCCCACAGGAGGAGGGAAGTCGCTATGCTATCAACTGCCTGCGCTTATGTCCGAAGGGACGGCCATTGTTATCTCGCCTCTCATTGCATTGATGAAAAATCAGGTCGATGCTGTAAGGGCCTTAGGAAGTGATGATAGTGTTGCGCATGTCTTAAATTCGTCGCTGTCAAGGCAAGCTGTTAACGAGGTGAGAGAAGACCTGCTTGCAGGAAAAACAAAACTCCTCTATGTTGCCCCAGAATCATTGACAAAAGAAGATAATGTTGAGCTATTCAAATCAATAAAAATATCTTTCTATGCAGTAGATGAAGCTCATTGTATATCTGAATGGGGACATGATTTTAGACCAGAATACCGACGTATAAAACCAATAATCGAAGAAATAGAAGAACGCCCGATAATTGCCCTTACCGCAACGGCAACGGCTAAAGTACAACATGATATCAAGAAGAATCTAGGCATGCCCGATGCCCGAGTTTTTAAAGCTTCTTTTAATAGGGCCAACCTCTACTATGAAATCCGCCCCAAATCCGAAAATGTAAACGTAGAGATAATTAAATACATAAAAAAACATCCAAATAAGTCTGGGATTATTTATTGTCTTAGCCGAAAAATGGTAGAGAATGTTGCCGAAGTGCTTAATGTCAATGGGATCAAGGCTTCGCCTTATCACGCAGGTATGGATGCTAATACTAGGGCCACAAATCAAGATAAATTTCTCATGGAAGAGGTCGACGTGATTGTAGCAACAATAGCCTTTGGCATGGGCATAGACAAACCCGATGTGCGCTTTGTTATTCATTACGACATCCCAAAAAGTCTAGAAGGCTATTATCAGGAAACTGGGCGTGCTGGGCGCGATGGTGGAGTCGGAGAATGTATAACCTTCTACAGTTATAATGATATTCAAAAGCTTGAGAAATTTAATCACGGCAAACCCATATCAGAGCAAGAAATTAACAAGCAACTACTGCTGGATACGGTCTCATATGCTGAAACAGCAATATGTAGACGTCTGATACTATTGCATTATTTTGGAGAGGATTATAATGTGAAAAATTGTGGCTCTTGCGATAACTGTCTTAATCCCAAACTACAAGTAGATGCCACTAAGGATTTGAGAATGGTTATGGATACAATTTTTAGTGTCAACGAAAAGTTCAAATCTGATCATATTAGCGACATTCTGATGGGGAATCATACTTCTGCCGTAAAATCCTTTAAACATGATACTAATCCTTTTTACTGTAAAGGAATGGATCATAATAAAGAGTATTGGTCTGCACTTTATAGACAAGCTATGGTGAAGGGCTACATAGAAAAGGATATTGAGAATTATGGATTACTTAAGATTACAAAAGCTGGTAGAGAATTTTGGAAGTCGGAGGACAAATTCACCTTAGTTTTAAACTTCGAAAAAGAAGAAACAGACGACGATGACTTGGAAATACATTCGACAACTATAGGAGGAACCGGTCTTTCAGGAGGTGGCGACGATGTTTTAGTGTCGCTACTATTGAAACTACGAAAGAAAATTGCTGATAAAGAAAACCTCCCTCCATACGTTATCTTTCAGGAACCCTCAATAATAGATATGTCCATTCAGTACCCAATAAGTATTGATGAGCTGGTGAACATACAGGGCGTTGGAAAAGGAAAGGCCGAAAGATATGGGAAAAAGTTTGTAGAGCTAATCACTAGCTATGTAGAAGACAATGACATAGAACGACCCAACGACCTTATTGTAAAGTCGGTAGTAGATAAATCTAAGAATAAAGTAGCCATTATTACAAGTATAGATAGAAAAATTCCGTTTGATGATATTGCAAACACTCTTGGTATTGACTTTGATGGACTACTTGCTGAAATAGAGGCAATAATAAACTCAGGGACAAAGTTGAATATTGACTATTATGTTACAGAAGTAATCGACGAGGATGTTCAAGACGACATCACAGAAGTTCTTAGAGAAGAACATAGCGACTCCTTAGCTTCTGTCATGGAAGAGCTTGGGAAAGAGTACTCCGAAGAAGACGTGAGATTAATGAAAATAAAGTTTATCTCGGATTTAGGTAACTAACCAATTGTGTAATTATGTTTATTACGATATCGGTCGGAGCATCTTTATTTCTCGAATGTTTATACCTTTCGTGGAGTTTTTTTGCCCTGATACTCTTCTTAGGCATAATAGTATTTTTCATAATCACATACCTCCGCTCTTGCAGACTGAAAATAAGCATGCTTGAGTCAGCAGTGAATGCAAAAGATGACTATATATCAATGCTGACACACGACATGAAAAATCCAATCATGGCAATCAGCAGTTCCCTCGAATTGCAAGAACTTAAGCAAGGTGGTAAAGGCGGTAATAAACTTACAGATATAATAAGTAGTTCTGCATTGCAATTGCAAACCATCGTTGATGATATTTCGAAACTCGCCCTTGAAACACAAACTCAGAATTGGAGCAATAAGACACCTGTTTATATCAAGGAATTTGTAGACGTGGCTGCGAGCTATTCTTTTTATTTGTCAGAAAAAAAGAACGTCGAAATGGAGATAATCCACGACAATCAGGATATTTGTATTCTTACAAATAGAACTTTACTCTTAATCGCATTGCGAAACATCATCAGCAATGCCGTAAAGTTCTCTTACACAGGAGATGTAATAAAGATTGTAACGTCTGCATCAGATGGGGCCTTTACAATTAGGATTTGCGATCAGGGTAGAGGAATGCAACAAGACAAAATAAACAATATCCTGAAATGTAAAAATGTCGATAGCACTATGGGAACAGCCGGAGAATCTGGGAGTGGAATAGGTCTTGTAAATTCTATAAAAATTATAAAACTCTTAAATGGCACAATCCGTATATATTCTGAGTTAGGCAAAGGTACGGAGGTGCTTGTTACCTTGGTCGGAGCTGTGATCTGAACGTGATTTACTCCAGATTATGCATTGGAACTCCGTAGCTAGTGAGCTAATGTACTTACTTTTCAGGATTTGACAAAAAACACCTTTCTTCAAGCCAATTTCATCAGAAATAATAATGAAACTGCAAGGAGAAATGAGAGCGCCCGACTATTTTCTAATAGTATCGGTATTTATTTCTAATTTTTGTGGGTTTCCTGTAAAGACTCCAACTAAATCCGATGCTAAAGAATTCTTTTATTTGCACTCCTGCTTTTTCATCCACTTTCTCTTCCACTCCGTCTACCATTTCGTAGATAGGTACTTTTTGTTTCGTGTTGTAATATAAATCCATCCTAAGGTTTAGATTTATACGGTCTGTAAGATCTACAAAAAGATGATTTTCCCAGAGCATATCTGCGCTATTCGTGAAATTGGCATATTCGAAAAACATCCGATAACGCGATGTTAGCTTTAACTTCTCAAGAAACTGTTTGTTGTACTTTACTTCTGCCTCAAAACCTTTGTCGAATAGGCTACTTTTATCTGCCTCTACTCCCTGAAGGGTTTGGTTATACTTAGAAGTGTCAGTGAAGAATACATATTTTAGTGTAAAAGGCGACAGCCTTACTTGTAAGTTATCTTTGGGCTTGTACTGGATACCGATATTGTATCTGAATGTGCCTGGATTTAATAAACCATAAAGTGGGACTTTGTCAGCATCCTTCGGATATGAATAGCTTGTAAATAACTGCGTCTCAAATTCTATGCCACTGTTGTAATACCATTTTTTTATCGCTTTTACAGACAGGTCTGAGTTTATTCGGAGCTTGTCGTGAGAACTTTTTACAGGTTCGTCTTTGGCACTATTCCACCCCTCCTCTATAAGAACCGAATTTGCCCAGTTTATTTTTTTCATGTTGTATGTAGCTTTCCCGTTCAGGATGGTCAATAAGGAAAAAGCATCGTCGCCACCTTTTGCCCAATATTCGTTCACCGCTACTTGCGAAAATGTTAAGGACGTGTTTGTTTCATAGGTCCACGGCTGGTAGGCGTCTACATTATACTGAGAGCCAGATATATCATTATCTACCTTTATGTTACTTAGCTTTTTTAGTTCCTTTTTCTGTTGCTGTTGCATGCGCTGGAACATCACATTGTCGGCAACGAAAAGCTCTATGGTGTTTAGATCTAGACTCTTGACCATGAGACTTAAAGAGTCGTCTTGAGGGTTCTTTACCCAAAATCGTCTAGCATAGCTTTGTCCATTTTGCATAAGCAAAGATTGGGAAGAGCCACTCCCATTGCGAAGGTGTATGTCCGAAGGGCAATGATAGATATAATCGAAAACCTGCCTGCAAATGTCTTTTAGCAAATTATTTATTTCTTGCGACTCTTGGGCGTTCTGATTCCTGATTAATCTGAGATTGTTATTTATTGACTTCTTGACAAAAAGATCTTGTTTCTCGCCAACTATTCTATCTACCACACTATTAGTAAAATCAGTATTTATGGAATCTATGTATCGACCCATCAAGTCCTTGTTGTATTGTTGTCTTTCAATCTCCATGTAGTTGTATAGAATGGAGTCCGACAACATTAAGATTATACGTTTTTGCTCATTCCCACGTGATGTATCTATGCCACTAAAATAGTCAGTCATTTCTCCAGACATCTCTAATGTACCATTCAGAAATAACAAATACCCTTGTCCAGGTTGAATCGTTTTCACTGATTTAGACGCATTGTCGTATAGATGCTTAGGAATTTTTATGTCGTCTAGGTTGAAATTTGTTTTTATATCTTTTGCTAGATTTTCTTTTTCTGCTTGTATTTGAGAGTAGCTTTTGTATCCACGCAGTTCTAGTGAATCTTTGTAGTTTGCATCATCTCGGAAAATCAAAGGTTTTTCGTTGAGAACTCTTTGATATAGCTTTTTTAAGCTACTTACATTTGGATGCTTAGAATAAACAATCAGACTTTGTATTAGCTCTCTGGCATCCTCGTTTATACCCTGCCACTCAGTGGAATAATATATATCTTCTAATATCCCAATCGCTTCGCTTATTTCCAAACTGTCTTTTGGGAGCTCTTCGATGTTGTCTAATACTTGAGAATTACCAATATAAACATTGAGAAATAGGATAATTATTAGACCGACTGAACTTATAAAATGCTGTTTGTGAAATGTCATCTTTTAAACTTATCGCTATATTTATTTGCGAAGATATACAATTTGTCCTTTATATGGAGCATCTATATGCCTCATGTTATTAATTTTCAATAAAGATTTTAATCTTACTCCATACTTCTGAGAAATAAAAAACATATTGTCGTTAGGACCTGCAACATGATAGAGCCTCCCTTTCGGACCTTTGTTTTTCTTTTTTTCCACGTATATCAACTCTCCTTCTCGGGGCTGACTATTTGACGGGTAGTCGTTATATTTATATAAGCGACGAGCCGAAAGTCCCAGCTCTTTTGCTATTGATTCAAATGTGTCGCCTTTGTGGGTTTTTATAGCATCTAGGTTGTTGAGTTTTATTATACTATGGATTTGAAACGCATTTATCATGACTCTGTCGCTTTCCTTGAAGTTTTTGTGGTGGGTGTCTGTTGCTTTCTTAGATTCTATGGGGGCAATTAATCCTGCATTCGGATAACGAGATGCGTATAGTCTGCTATTCCCATGCATATGGTCGTATTTGTGTAAGTCATAGTCTTCAATTATTTTTATAAGCCTATGCGCATAATCAGGAGCAGTTGCATAGCCAGCTGCTTTCAATCCTTTTGCCCACCCCTTGTAATCGGTGCGTTTTAATTTGAATAAGTTGCTGTATCTAGAATTGTTAACCAAAAATTGCGAATGATCCTTGTAAGAATCGTAGGCATTATCGTAACTTCTAAAACACTCATTGGGAGCATCGTCTGTATGATAGACCTTTCCGCCTGTCCAATGTCTTTTGCATTTTATGCCAAAGTGATTATTCGACTGTCTTGCCAACGAGCTTTTGCCAGCACCAGATTCCAATATGCCTTGTGCAAGGGTGATGCTTGCGGGAATGCCAGTGGCAAACATCTCTGAAACTGCCAGCTCTTTATACAAATCAATGTATGAAAGCCACGAAGGTATTAAGCTTGTCGACCTAGATGATTTCTTTGAATCGTCAGAAGCGTGTACAATGACACTGAGTGTGATGAAAAATATAATAAACAACTTCCTCATATATTTGGATTTTAGCAATTCCTAAATTATTACTTTTGACAAAAATATACATACCTCTAATACCATGGCAATAGAAAATATTAACATCACATGTGAAAAACTCCTGCATAGAGAGCTTAACAATAAGGATTTATCTATAATAAACGAAGCGAGACGCGCCTTGAAGAAAGCATATGCTCCATATTCGTTATTTAAAGTTGGCGTTGCTTTGAGTCTTGAAAATGAGAGCATTATTACAGGCAACAACCAGGAGAGTGCCGTTTTCCCTAATGGACTTTGTGCCGAAAGAGTGGCTTTATTTACTCTGAACAGCAATCGGCCCAATTCTAAAGTTATTAACATTGCAATCTCGGCTGTTAATAAGCAGGGAAATAGCCCCGTGTGCATATCGCCGTGTGGGGCATGCCGACAAGCAATACTTGAGCAAGAAATAAAGCAAGATGCCCCAATTCGTATACTATTGGATGGTAGCGTTTATGTTATGATTGTAAATTCTGCACAGTTTTTGTTGCCAATACCCTTCCTGCCGTCGGAAGTCTAACGCACACTGTCTACAACATCGTTCCATACATTGTCGAAGGGTGGGTCGGCAACGATTGTAATGGTCTCTTTCTTGGTGGGATGTGCAAACTCTAGTTTTCGAGCATGCAACATTATGCCACCATCGGGGTTAGAGCGTTTTGCTCCATATTTTAAATCACCCTTTATGTGGCAGTTTATTTTTGCCAACTGCGCTCTAATCTGGTGATGCCGTCCAGTTTCTATTTCAACTTCAAGAACGTAGTAGTTGCCCAATCTAGCTTTTAGCCTGTAGTGCAGAACAGCCTTTTTTGCTTTTCCTTTTGGACTGTTGTAGGCGTGACTGCGATTTTGAGCTTCATTCTTCTCAAGGTAGTGCGTAAGTGTCCCACTATCTTGAGGGGGCAAACAGTCTACCACAGCCCAATATGTTTTTTTAATATCTGTGCCGTTTCTAAACATTTCATTCATTCGCGATAGGGCTTTGCTAGTACGAGCAAACACTACTACCCCACTGGTGGGACGATCAAGACGATGAATTAGCCCCAAGAAAACATCCCCTGGCTTGTTGTATTTATTCTTTATGTAGGCTTTAACATCGTCCATCATGCTGATATCGCCAGTCTTGTCGCCTTGTACAATCTCTGAGCATTGTTTGTTGACGGCAATGAGATGATTGTCTTCATAGAGTATGTTCATTTTATTAGGTATTTTGATTATGTTGTCTTGCTAATATTATCCAGACTTATTTTTATTTAGTGTCTGTTCATAAAGTCAAGAGTCTGAACTATAAAGTTCAAGGTTTACCGTTCTGTTATACTGGGAGTTTGTGAATTGGGAGTTTACTTGTGTAAATGACTAATTCGCAAAGTGAGCATAACGCAGATATTGGACTTTATAGACGGACCCTATTTAGATATGTTTTTAACCTAGATTATGCTTTGGAACGTCGTAGCAGGTGGGCTAGCATATTCTGATTTTAATCACATCATCGATTTAATTCCTCGTATTAAACCTGCCATTTCTGATAGACCCTTAAAGCGACCTATCAGAGGATAACCTGGGTTTGCCTTCAACTGAAAATCGGTAAGTATCCGTATTCCGTGGTCGGGGCGGTAGGGGATTTCCAACGATTTGCCTAGGTCTTCTCTGCGTTTTTCTTCTTTTAGTAGAGCCTTTACTATTGCTGGCATATCGAGGTATCCGTCCAAGTGTCCAGACTCAAAAAATTGATAATTGTTATTAAAACAAGTGTTGCGCAAGTGAGCAAAGAATATTCGACTTCCGTATTTCTCTGCAATTGCAACAATGTCGTTGTTTCTATTTGCTGACAGCGACCCTGTACATAGGGTTATGCCATTGTTTGGCGAGGGTACTTCGCTGAGCATCCAGTCGTAATCTGCCATGCCACCCACTATTCTAGGAAGTCCGAGCACTGGAAATGGGGGGTCGTCAGGATGAATTGCGAAATTCACTCCTGCTTCTTCTGCCACTGGCATAATATCTTCGAGAAAGCGTTTGAGGTTGGTGCGCAACTGCTCTTTTCCCATTTTATGATATTGGTCGATGAGCTTCAGAAACTCACCTGCTGGATCTTTCGAACTTTCGTCTATGTTGCCATCAACAAATGCTCCAGTGGCAATTATCACATTGTGTAGTAGGCTCTTCTTGTCGTCGTCGCTAAGAGTTTTGTAAGTTTCTTTTGCCTTGGCGACAAGCTCGGCACTATAGTCATTTTCCGCTCCTGGGCGCTTTAGAACATAAGCATCGAAAGCAACAAAAGTGGGGAAATCGAAGAGTAATGTTTCTCCTCCATTCGGAGCCTTATAGTTAAGAGTCGTACGGGTCCAGTCTAACACGGGCATAAAATTATAGCACACCGTAGAAACACCACATGCGCCAAGATTCCTGACTGACTCTTTATAATTTGCAATTAGCTCTTCGCGCTTGTCGTTACACAGTTTAATACCTTCGGTAACAGGTAGGCTTTCCACAACCGACCATAGCATGCCATGGTCTTCGATATTTGTTTTGGTCTTTATTATCTCTTCCTTTGTCCATATCTCTCCGTTAGGAATATGATGAAGAGAAGTAACTACGCCTTCTACACCCATTTGGGCAAGGTCTTTTAGTGTGATGGTATCTTTTTCGCCAAACCATCTCCAAGTTTTTATCATAATATTATTTATTTCTAGTTAGTGTCTGTCCATATTATCGGGAGTCTGAACTATAAAGTTAAATATCAAGGCTTGCCGTTCTGTATACTGGGAGTTTGTGAATTTGGAGTTTACTTGTGTAAATGACTAATTCGCAAAGTGAGCATATCGCAGATATTGGACTTTATAGACAGAATCTAGTTAAACGCCACTAAATGCACTGAATCCACCATCTACGGGGATAATAGCTCCCGTGATAAAGCTAGCCTCGTTGGAAGCCAGAAAATGGACAATCCCATTTAGCTCTGATATATCGCCAAATCTATTCATTGGTGTTTTGGCAAGCACTTTTTTACTCCTATCTGTATATGTCCCGTCAGGATTAATTAGTAGGTCCCTATTTTGGTCGCCGATAAAAAAACCAGGGGCAATGGCATTAACTCTAATTTTGTCGCTAAACTTCGAAGCCATTTCATTGGCCATCCATTTAGTAAAAATGTTCACTCCGCTTTTAGCCGTAGAATATCCAAGCACCCTTGTTAGTGCCGAATAGGTAGCCATAGACGAGATGTTTATTATACACCCCGACTTAGCATCGGCAAGAGCTTTGCCAAAAACTATACTTGGCATAACTGTTCCTGTCAGATTCAATTCGTTGACGAATTTAAATGCTTCGATGTCCATGTCAAAAACAGTCTCGTTGGCAGAAAGAGAACCTTTGGGCGTATTTCCACCAGCTGCATTGATAAGAATATCTATTTTGCCACAATCTGCTAATATCTTATCTCGTGCTTCTTCGAGCGATTTTACATCAAGAACATTACATTGGTAACCGTAGGCTCTTCCACCAGCTTTGGTAATATCATCAACTTTCTTTTCTATCTGCTCCTTTCTAAGATCAAGGATGACGATGCTAAGACCTTGTTTGGCAAGACTATCTGCAATGTTGCCTCCTAATACACCACCACCACCTGTTATAATGGCAACCTTGCCTGATATGTTGAAAACTTTATCACTATTCATAATAATATATTTATTTTTGTAATATAAAATAATAACCTTCGCACAAAGCTAGCGAATATCGCAATAATAATCAATAGCAAAGATAAAATAGAAGGAAACAATGAATATCAGATTCCCAAATAGTAGCATTGTTATAAAGTAGGAAAGTAAACATTGAGAAATAAATTACAAACATATGAATATAGTAGTATTAGACGCTTTCCCTGCAAGTGCAAACGATTGCGCTTGGGAAGAACTCAGGAAATTAGGAAACACAACAGTGTACGTGCACACCTCCAAAGAGCAGGTGCTGGAGCGTTCGGCTGATGCAGAAGTAATTCTAACAAATAAGGTCATATTTAGCAAGGATGTTATATCGCAGCTCACTAAGTTGAAATATATAGGAGTTCTTGCTACAGGAATTAATAATATTGATCTTGATGCTGCTACAAAAGCTGGAGTTGTTGTTACCAATGTTCCAGCGTACAGCACCGACTCAGTTGCACAGATGACCTTTGCTCATTTTCTATGCGTAGCCAACAAAGTAGAGAGTTACAGCGAGGATGTGCATAAAGGAGAATGGGAAAGATCCAAGCATTTTTGTTTTTACTCTCATATGCAAATAGAGCTTTGTAATAAGACTTTAGGTATAATTGGGTTTGGAAAAATTGGGCAGAAGATAGCACAAATAGGGCAGGCCTTTGGGATGAATATTGTTTTTAACAACAGAAGCGACAAGAGAGGTTTGATGAATGCCACAGAGCAACTTGATATTGAAACTCTTTTTAGAGTTAGTGATTTCATAAGTGTAAACGTTCCTTTGACAGAGGATACTAAAGAGTTCATCAATTTATCGCTGTTAGCTGAGTGTAAGAACAATGTGGTAATATCTAACACAGGAAGAGGGCTTTTGGTGAATGAGCACGACATGGCAGAAGCCTTAGAACAAGAATTAATTAGGGCATATTGTGCAGATGTCTTGTCGTCCGAGCCTCCGATGGAAAATAACCCCCTTCTTCGAACAAGAAACTGTTACTTAACCCCACACATTGGCTGGGCAACCGTAGAGGCTCGGATGCGACTAATTAATATTGCTACGGAGAATGTTGAAGGATTTATTGGAGGGCAAGCAAAATGCGTATGCAATAATTCAATGCCTCGTGCAAGTGATTGAAAAACATTTGGATGAGATTGCAAATACGAAGTGTCCATTATTTTTATACCAGATTATACATTGGAACGCCGTAACAGGAGAGCTAATGCATGTTTCGGTTTGAATTCGATTTGCAAAGCTTTATAGTTTTGTATACCTTTACGGGCGACGACCTTTTTTATTATATACCAAGAAAAATTTTATAAAATGATTGATTATTCGGATAATGGAAGAAGAGCATTCATAAAAAAGAGTGCTATTGGAGTAGCGGGGATGGCTTTTGCTGGGAATGTAATGGCATCAGGAATTGTTGGAGCAAACGACAAAATTAATGTGGGCATAATTGGCCTTAGGAGCAGAGCTAAAGCCCACCTTGGAGCTTTGGCTAAATGTAGAAATGTCAATGTAATTGCAATTTGTGATGTTGATAAACGATTTCTAGAAGAGTTTTCAAAACTAGTAGAAAAGGATTTTGGAAAAGCGCCAAAGTACTACAAAGATTATCGCAAACTACTTGAAGATAAAAATATAGATCTGATTACCATCGCAACCCCCGAACATTGGCATACCATAATGGCGATAGACAGTGTTAAGGCAGGGAAACATGTGTATGTGGAAAAACCATGTAGCCACAACCCCCACGAATGTGAACTGATAGTCGAGGCACAAAAGAAATATGGAAAACTCATTCAGATGGGAAATCAGCAGCGCTCGTCGTCCACAACCAAAGAAGCAGTAGCTAGGATTCAGGCTGGCGACATCGGAGATGCTGTATACGGTAAATCTTGGTATGCCAACTCCCGAGGTTCAATCGGAAGAGGCAAGCAAATTCCGGTGCCCGATTACCTAGATTGGGAATTGTGGCAGGGACCAGCTCCACGCCGACCTTATGCTGATAATATTCACCCGTATAATTGGCATTGGTTTAAGGACTACGGAACTGGCGAGGCTCTAAATAATGCACTACACGAAATAGACGTGTGTATGTGGGCATTAGGGGTCTCCACTCCTGACAGCATAACTAGTACAGGAGGACGTTTTCACTTTAAAGACGATGACTGGGAATTTTTTGACACCCAAACCTTCTCGCTCGATTACAACGAAGGAAAACAAATAGTATGGGAAGGACGAAGTTGCAACGGAATGCCATTTTACGGCAGAGGTAGAGGTGCTACCATACACGGAACAAAAGGGACCTTTCTTATCGATAGAAATGGTTATGAGCTGTATGATTTGGGAGGCAAGAAGCTTGAAACTGTTAGCGAGAAAGAAAAAAGTGCTACCACTAATACCGTCGGCATGGGAGGTTTGGACGTGTTGCATATGCAGAACCTTCTCGATGGCATTAGAGAGGGTAAGTCGCTCCACTCGCCTATTGAGGTTGGAGCATTGCATACCAAGATGTGCCTAATTTCCAATATTGCACAATTTGAAGGAAAAACAATAGAACTGAACCGAACCGATGCAAGTCTAAAAGACAAAAAACTTAATAAAAAATATTGGAGTCGAGAGTACGCCAAAGGATGGGAGATAAAATTATAGCATTAGGCAAACCTATACCAATGTCGTTTAGTTAAGGCATTAAAATAAATAGTTGATTATTAGGATAGTCTGTATTTTTCTGATCTTTGCAGTGTAATTAAAAAAGGACGAAGCAAAATGCAGAAAGAAAACGGACACGACCTATGCAGGTCAAAATTATAGAGTATTAATAACTAAAAATATAAATGATGAGATTGAAAAAGACACGTTCCAAAACCACGTCAAGCACGGTGTGCCTGAGTCGTTTTCGCGAGAGCGAACTTTTTCAATTCCCAAGCTAATGTTTCTTATTATGTCGTTAAACAGAGCTATTCAACGAGATTTAGACAGCTTCTTTAACAAGCTTGATCGCTCAGAGTATACCATCCGAAAAGTTAGTAAAGGAGCATTTACTCAATTTGAACAGTTATTTAATACTATAAAAGATGAGTTTGAAATGGAAACTTATGAAAACCCTGATGAGAGTTTGTTCAAGTTTATTTTATACGCTGGTGAAAAAACAAAAGAAGATAGTATCATATATTTTTGCTCAATGATCTTGGCAACATCACTAAATCATTTTGAAGACGCATATCGGTACTCATATGATTTTGCTAAAAAATTGACACAAATAGAACCGCATAATCTAGACAATTGGGAGTGGATGTTATTTTTCACAAATATACCTGATAAAGTTGTAAGTAAAAAAGCATTGGAGGATACTATCATAAATACACTAAGGCTAGATGAGCAAAATATAAAAGCCTTAGACATATTGAATAAAAAGTTTTCACAATCCAAACAATCAATAATGTTAGGAATGTTTTTTGAACAAATAACTAAAATTAAGGGGTTTAAGAGTACTATGATCTTTTATTCTGAGGACAGTCTTCTTTCTTCGAAAAGTTTTGGCTTGGTAGGCCTAATGATTTTTTAGTTTCCAAATCTCACCCACTCTATTCGACATAGAGCCAATTTACTAAACAATTACGGCTCTATGTCGAATAGAGTGGGTGAGCCCACATTTTGAACCAATGCTTTTTTAACAATTCCAAATTTCCTCCTTCATTCCAAATCAAAAACTTTAACCCTATTTACCTTGCACAGACCTCAAAATATTAATAATTTTAACAATGTTCGCCCTGCGCAGATCCTAAACTTCCAACAATTCAACCTTCAACCCTAAACCTTCAACAATTAAACAGATTAATCCCCGATGGGGAAGCTATGCGTGGAAATTTTCATGCTAGTAAGATTAATTGCCTACGGCAAAGCTAAAATAACTACCCACTACAAACGACATAGAGCCATTTTTCTTCAATAAGGGCAATTAAAATATTATTTTTGTGGTCATAAAACGAGCCAAAAAAGCAAGATCCTCGATACATGTAACAACTAAAAAGAAAAATAAACCCATGGAGTCTGATGTCGCATACACCAAAATGGCTTTTATCTGCTCTAAAAGAGAGTATTGCTCCTTCCAAGTAGTCGAAAAGCTACGCGCTTGGGGCATGGAAGACGAGAGCAAAATCAAGAATGTAATAGACAAGCTTGTTGCCGATAAATTCCTGGACGACTTGCGCTTTGCGAATGCATATGTAAACGACAAAATTAAATATAACCACTGGGGGAGATTGAAGGTTCGCTTTATGCTTCGACAATTGCTATTGCATGGTAAGTGGCTGGATACAATTTTAGATGATTTCGACCATACTATTTATGAGCAAATTGCAAAGGATGTGCTTATATCGAAATTTCATAGTCTGAAAGAAACGGATAAGTATAAATTGCGCTTGAAATTGATGCGATTTATGTCGGGGCGAGGGTTTGAGCTAGAAGCTTACTGCAAGGAACTAGACATTTTGCTGAACAATAAAGCTGTCGACTAGTTAGGGTCTATCTATAAAATCCAATATCTGCGTTATGTTCACTTTGCGAATTAGTCATTTACGCAAGTAAACTCCCAATTCACAAACTCCCAACATACAGAACGGCAAGCCTTGATATTTAACTTCCTAGTTCAGACTCCCGACATTATGGGCAGACGCTAATTAGTTTGTTTTTAGTCCAGATTATCGTTAGAGAGCCACAATGAATGTTCAAAGCTAGATAAACCCAAAACATGCATTAGCTCTTCTGCTACATTCAGTACGTATCTTGTGAGGTAAACTCTAAATACCGAAATCTCAAGCCTTTGGCATCAACGAAAACTTCACTTTTGCATACAAGCTCCCAAGCATTTTTGTCAATATTTGGGAAAAACACATCTGCATCCTTGCTATTATTGTCTATCTCGGTGATGAGCAATTTTGTGGCATAAGGCATAAACAGTTTATATATCTGTGCCCCCCCAATGATAAAAACTTTATCAGACTTCTGAATCGTTGTCAATGCCTGCGCCATAGAGTTTGCTAATATTCCTCCCTCGCATTGATAATTAGGGTTGCTTGTAAGAATTATATTCTCGCGTTTTGGAAGTGGGCGTTTTGGCAAGGATTCCCAACATTTGCGTCCCATAACAACACTATGCCCCTCAGTTAACTGCTTAAAACGCTTTAGATCTTCGGATATGTAAAACAGCATGTCATTATCTTTGCCGATACCCATATTGCTATCCACGGCACAAATCATAATAATTTCGGGTTTCCTCATATGTCTATTTTTTGAAACAACTTGTAATCCATCAGTCTTAGGAGCTTGTAATATTCTCGTCTCACCACCTCTTTTGGAAGGTGGTGATTCATGTTCTTATAGTTTGATTTCATTGCTATATGCATATCGCCAATGTAATCTTACCCATGGCTCATTTCATCTCTTTGACATTAAACCCAGAATATACATTAGCCCTCTGCTACGTGCACCAATGTATAATTTGGGCTAAACTGATACAATACCTTTTATGTGTGGATGGGCTTCGTAGCCTAGCAATTCAAAATCTTCATACTTAAAGTCAAAAATAGATTTTATATCGGGGTTAATTCTCATATCTGGTAATGGATATGGTTCCCTTGCCAACTGTGTACGCACTTGTTCAAGATGGTTGGTGTAGATATGCGCATCACCTAGAGTATGAACAAAATTGCCAGGCTTCAGCCCCGTCACCTGAGCCATCATCAGTGTCAACAGAGCATAAGAGGCTATATTAAAAGGCACTCCAAGAAAGGTGTCGGCACTACGCTGATAAAGCTGACAGGACAACCTTCCTTCGGCAACATAAAACTGAAACAACAAATGACATGGAGGCAAGTTCATGTTGTCTAGGTCTCCCACATTCCATGCACTCACTATATTGCGACGAGAATCGGGGGCTTTTTTTATGGTGTCTATTGCAGTCTGAATTTGATCTATTGCTTTGCCATCCTTTCCCTGCCACTTTCGCCACTGATAGCCATATATATTGCCAAGATTACCATTCTCATCTGCCCACTCATTCCATATTCGCACTCCGTTATCAGTTAGATATTTGATATTGGTGTTGCCACTTAGAAACCACAACAACTCATGGATAATAGATTTTAAATGTAGCTTTTTTGTTGTCACAAGAGGAAAGCCTTTCTGAAGGTCGAACCTCATTTGATATCCAAAAGTACTAATAGTTCCCGTTCCCGTGCGGTCTTCTTTTGTCACTCCATTGTCGAGAATATGTTGCAGTAGCTCTTTATATTGTTTCATGTGTTTAAAATTCTGCAATAAGCTGTGGGCATATAGCCTACAGCCTACAGCTGTTCATCCTTTGCTTATTTCCGAGGTCAAATATATAAAAAAGAGAGACAAGAGCATAATCTGGATTAACCCCGAGACATTAAAGTTAATCCTAAATTATTATTACTATGGGCACAGCTACGCTTTATTGGAGTACCTTTGCGCTCAAAATATTTAAATCATAATGGGGCAAGATATCAGAAATATAGCCATAATCGCGCATGTTGACCACGGAAAAACGACACTCGTTGACAAAATAATACATTATTGCAAAGCCTTGGGGCAACATAAGCAATATGATGATCTTATACTTGACAACAACGACTTAGAAAGAGAACGTGGCATAACAATACTTTCAAAAAACGTATCTGTAACATACAAAGGCGTAAAAATAAATATCATCGATACACCTGGACACGCCGACTTTGGTGGAGAAGTAGAACGAGTAATGAAAATGGCTGATGGTGTACTTCTTTTAGTAGACGCCTTTGAAGGTCCCATGCCACAAACACGCTTTGTAACGTCCAAAGCCATCCAAGCTGGCTTGAAGCCTATTGTAGTAATAAACAAAGTCGACAAAGAGAATTGTCGCCCCGACGAGGTGCACGAAGCTGTTTTTGACCTAATGTTTAACCTCGGAGCAAACGAGGAACAATTAGATTTCCACTCTGTATATGGCTCCTCAAAAATGGGGTGGATGGGTGCTACTTGGGAAAAGCCCACTGAGGACATTTCATTTTTGCTCGACAGTATCATAAAAGAAATACCTCCTGCACCTATCAACGAGGGCACGCTGCAAATGCAAATTACCTCCTTAGACTTTTCGGCATACACTGGTCGCATTGCCATTGGCCGTGTTTACAGAGGCGAAATAAATGAAAACGAACAGATTGGTCTATGTATAGTTGATGGCAGTGTCAAGAGGATGACAGTTAAGGAATTGCACGTGTTTGAGGGGCTGGGCAAACGCAAGGTTGCAAGTGTAAGTTCTGGAGACATCTGCGCCGTTACGGGACTTACAGATTTTGAAATTGGCGATACGATCGCCAACCTCCAAGAGCCTGAGGCATTACCACGTATTGCTATCGACGAGCCAACGATGAACATGCTATTTACCATCAACAACTCTCCATTTTTTGGTAAAGAAGGTAAGTTTGTAACTTCGCGCCACATACGCGAACGATTATTTCAGGAAGTACAAAAAAATCTCGCACTGAGAGTAGAGAGCACCGATTCCGAAGATAAATTCTTGGTTTATGGTCGTGGCATCTTGCATCTTGCCATACTTATAGAAACCATGCGCAGAGAAGGTTACGAACTACAAGTAGGGCAACCACAGGTTATATACAAAGAAATAGATGGCAAAAGATGCGAGCCTATCGAGATACTTGCCGTTGACGTGCCCGACGAACATTCTAGCAGGATTATAGACCACGTATCTAGGCGCAAAGGCGAAATGTTAGTAATGGAGCCAAAAGGCGACATTCAACACTTGGAGTTCGATATCCCCTCGCGAGGCATGATAGGATTACGAAATACTTTGCTGACAGTATCTCAGGGCGAGGCTGTAATAACCCACCGTCTGAAAGAATATCAAGCATTCAAAGGCGAAATCCCCGAAAGAATAAATGGCTCGCTTATATCCAAATCCACAGGCTCTGTTACAGGCTATGCCCTGAACAGACTACAGGACAGAGGAACATTCTTTGTCGAAGCTGGCGAAGAGGTTTACATGGGACAGGTAATAGGTGAGCATACTCGCCCTGGGGATTTAGTGGTAAATATACTCGAAGGCAAAAAGCTTACTAACATGCGAGCATCAGGTTCGGACGACGGATTGAACATAGCACCTAAAACACAGTTCTCGCTAGAAGAAACATTGGAGTATATACAAAGCGACGAATATGTTGAAATTACACCAAAAAGCATACGCATGAGGAAAATATTTCTTAGCGAAAGCGACAGAAAAAGAAAATAGAAAGAGCCGAGTACCCAATTCACAAAGTTCCACAAACTTTGTGAATCGACGTTTAGATTAGACTCCCGACATTATGGACAGGAACTAGGTTAAATCCTGATTATGCATCGGAACGCCGTAGAGAGTGCTCCAAGCCCAATAAAACAAGGGTTTTGGTGAGTAGATACGCAATGTATTACGTCTGGATCTAGCAAAGCGTTTGTTTTGAAGAAATGTGAGCAGTTAGCAGGTGAGTTAATGCATATACTGGGATAAACATTTCCCGTGTTGATTTTGTTACACTAATCATTAATAAAGATAAAATTTAAACAAATGAATGAGATAAAAGGAAAAATCACTTTCAAAGGCAATCCGATGACTCTTTTAGGTTCGGAGGTGAAAGTAGGTGATAAGGCTCCAGATTTCAACGTGCTAGGAGCAGGACTAAACCCTATCAAATTGAGTGACTATGCTGGAAAAGTAGTGGTGTTGGCGGTCTATCCGTCCATAGACACTGGCGTTTGTCAGCTCCAAAATAAGAGGTTTAACAAAGAGGCAGCTGGCTTAGGCGATGCTGTGATTCTATCTATTTCTTGTGATTTACCATTTGCACAAGGTCGTTTTTGCGCAGCCGAGGGCTTAGACAGAGTTATTACCGCATCGGACCATAAGGATGTAGACTTCGGTACCAAATATGGTTTTTTGATAAAAGAACTGCGATTGCTGACCAGAGGCACTGTGGTGATAGACAAGGACGGAATAATAAAATATTTGGAACTCTGTTCAGAAGTTACCAACGAACCCGACTACGAATCGGCACTCAAAGTAATAAGGGGATTAATTTAACCCAGATTATGTTCCTACTTCCGCAAACTTTTTCACCTAGCTGTTGATAAGTTCTTAAAAATAAGCCCTGCAAATTTTTGCAGGGCTTATTTTGGTGCGCCCAGCATGGGCGTAGTCTTATGGGTGTACCCTAGCGAGCCCTAGCCCAGCTATAACCCGCTGAAAATAAGCGATAGCATTTGGAGGATGTCCTGCCAAACCAAATTGTAGGGCACTTTTGTTCATTTTTCTTGTTGTATTTTTATGGTGGTAATTTCGGTTCGAATGATGCCACTCTTTTCGGTTTAACAGTGCCATTTTTTTCTTTCTTTTGAAGGGGTCTTATCGCGATGTGCGCTTTGAATATTGGTTTTGATCCTTCATTGAAGCCCCTCCAAGTCAAGCGCATTGCAAGCGCATTGAGTTTGCGCTTCCAAAATAGACATAGCCAATCTCTTTTCCCAGAAAATCAGGATGGACTTACCCAAGAAGAACGCCTCTTCGATGAAAGATACTGCAAAGTTACGGTGCTTGATGCCCGAAAGCAGGAAATCACCTTGCGGGAAGTGCAGACCGCACCCGACCAAGATTATTATCTGGAGATTACCTCTCCCTCAAAAGCCATGACGGAAGCCTCGATGAATCGGCAGCTAAAGGCTGATTTAAACCTGCGCCCCATCTATCATCATAAGAATGCACGCAACGGTGCGCATTTGTTCTAGGGCTTGCTTTCTTATTGGATTGTCAATGCCATACGCTTTCAACTCAAACAATCAGGCGACAACGCCTATTGGACATAAATTGTCAGACGCATGTCAACGCAGAAGCTGGTGACCATAAAAGCCATCAATGCTTTGGGCGAGAAAGTAGAGCTGAGGCAGTGTTGCAGATCAACAAAACAAGTAGAACGAATATACTCCACCTTAAAATTTAAACATGCACCATTTGAGAACAAAATCTGTAGGTCACAGCTGCCACCCGAATAATCACCCAGCCCTACGCTGACTGGGAAAGTGAGTCTGAGAGAGTGAAAGTTGGGTTAGGAGCTAGTCCAAGTGAGTATCGAGATAGGTTGGATGGTTGATTTGAGTACTCCTTTTTTTGGGGGCGTCCCTCGCCAACGCCTTATGCCAATGCCTCGCTTTGGGTCGGTCTTCGGCGGCCCGCTCTTTCCTTTTTCGGTCGTACCTCCCTCAAAGAAAAGGAGCTCAAACAACCGCCCTCGCCCGCTAACGCCGTAACAGTCGCTCGTCCGTCGCTCGAAATACGCCCCAAAGTCGCATAGCGACGATATATTATTAGCCCCACAATTTATTGTGCGGGTTAATCAAAAGGGTATCAACACAAAGTGCCGTGAGGTACGACGCTATATATAATGTATCGTACCTCACGGCACTCATAAAACCAACCTCCACCCAATCCCACGGTTAAAACCGTGCGCTAATAAGGTGCCGTCGCTATGCGACGATAAAAACAAAACCTCCCAACCGTTGCCGATTGAGAGGTGTATTTTAAAGTCCCCTTTCGGGGGATTTAGGGGGCGTTACGCTTTCCTATTCTTCACCCTAGTGTTATTATCCGTGATGATTTCCGCAATCTCGGTAGATGTTGGAGCGTATGTATCAGGATTTACCTTAGACATTGTTTTCAGATAGTCAACCAAATCCTCGTTGATGACTTTCATAACTTCGCCTTTGATAGCCGTTGCACTGTTTTTGGTGCTGTCCGTTGCCATCGCTACCATATAATCGTTATGCGCTTGCTCAAATTCATTTTGAGAATGCTCCAATTTCAAGATAGCGTCCTGCACAAACGGAAGTCCGCCAATGATAGCTGCAATTTCCGCAACTTTCAAATCCGTGAGCATCGAGTTGATATATGCCGACTCGTTTGCGTAGTTCGCCCTTGCAGTCTTCGATAAACCGTATTTGTCCAAAATAGCCATCACCACTCTTGCACCATCGCCAGCCGTTCCGCTGATTGACGCAAAACCTTTAACGAGATTAAACAATTCGCTCAAAGCCTTATCCCTCGTCATATCCTTCTCCTCCAATTCCGACTCCGCTTTCCCTCGCTTGATAGCCTCGTTCAAGTTCTCGTACAAAGCAATCAAAGTTGTGATAATGCCCGTAAGGAAAGCATCAAACGACCAATCATTCTTCGCCAAAGCCACATTAATCGCTTTCGTTGTTGCATCTACTTCTCCGTTGGTAGAAGCTTTGTTGATTTTTGGAATATTCACCATAATGCTTGATTTTATTTATTAATATTTAGTCTGATTTCCTTGATTTTACTGCGTTTAGCTCGCTAAATTTGCTCCCCACATTTATTTTCTTGCAATTTAGCTACCTAAATTCCTTCCTCGAAGCCATTTTCTCCTAATTTAGCTCCCTAAATTCACTCCCCGCACATATTTTTAAGCTCTCTAGCTCCCTAAAAACCGTCCCCCGACGTACTTTCTATCAATTTATCTACCTAAATGACTCGTCCGAACGTTTTCTTGATGAATTTAGCTAGCTAAATTCAATAACAGTGCGGTGTGTGGAAGACTGCGAACAAAGATAATGTTTAATTTAATAATATAGCATAAGTATTTTTATTTATCTTCGTGAGCGAATCAAAATAGCGGTTGCCAAAAAGCTAACAGAGTAGGCAATATTAAAACAGATTTATTTAACGTACAACTTTAAAGGTTCTCGCGAAATTTGAAGTTGAATATGATGAGCGTTATGTGTTTGATTTCGATTAGGTGTCGCACCTACGGCGCTTAGTTTGTGGGGTGTATCCTTTTCCCCAGATTGAAATCTGGGGCTAATAAGGTGTCGCCTCTACGAGGCTTTTCGAGCAACCTTACAGGCGTTAGCCGCGTTAGGGCGTAGGCGGTTGTTTGAGCTTCTTTTCTTTTTCGGTCGTACCTCCCTCAAAGAAAAGAGCGAGCCGCCGAAGACCGACCCGAAGCGAGGCGTTGGATTAAGGCGTTGGCGAAGGGAACGCCCAAAAAAGAAACAAAATGTGGGTGCAGAAGCAGGGGGATTTCTTAGTCAAAATCTCAATCCTCTTTGCTAACTGACCCCTCGGTTTCGTCTTTGAAAGAGCGGATGCCTTGTCCTAAACCTTTCATTAATTCGGGGATTTTCTTACCGCCAAACAATAGTAGGAGAACAAGTGCTATGATGGCGATTTCTGGACCGCCGATGAATAATAGTGTCATATTATTTGCGTATGATGTGATTGATGAATAGCCAACCTCCAAATACTTGCAACAGTAGCCCAGGAACTGCCATGCGGAAGTCTTGCAATGCTACATGAGCATCTTTAACAATAGCCCACTCGATGAACATACCCACTACTTGATAGGCGAGAACTACTGCAACTAAATGCAAGATTCCTGCTTTCTGGAAGCGACTAGCGGCAAGGCTTGTGAATACAGCAAGTAGGGTTGACTTGATTAAAATGACTGGCAAGACTGCCATAGGTGGCATTCCGAAAAGGAGATGATTGACTACTGGCGAAAGTATAGCTGTGGCTAGACCAACTTGCCAGCTGTATTTGTAAGCAGCTATAAGCGTGAAAAAGTAAAGTTGATTTGCAAAGTTGCATGCTGCTCTTTTTGCTTTTAACCAACAAGTTAATTTACTTGCGAAAGTTGAATTATTAATAGTCCTGTCACCCCTGAAGTAACAACCCTATCACCCTGAACTCGTTTCAGAGTTTTTCTTAATAAATATTATTTCATATCTTTGTAAGGCAATCTAACAATTAGAACTTGTCATGCTAAAAGATAGATATATAAATCCGCTTACCGACTATGGCTTCAAGAAGCTATTTGGCACAGAGGTGAACAAGGATCTGCTAATTGATTTTCTGAACCAAATACTACCAGAACATCATCGTGTCAAGGATTTGAGCTACTTGCAGAATGAACGCATGCCAAGCGCAGAGGTTGACAGGAAGGCCGTTTTTGATATATATTGTGAAAGCGAGTCGGGCGAGAAATTCATTGTAGAAATGCAGAAAGCAAAGCAGAATTTCTTTAAAGACAGGAGTGTTTTCTATATGACATTCCCCATACAGGAGCAAGCCAAGAAAGGTGATTGGAACTTCGAGTTGTCGGCAGTTTATGCAATTGGCATTTTAGATTTTATTTTCGATGATTCGCCGAGAGAATACTCAGGAAGTGCCGAGGATGCAATACAAACAATATATTTTAAAAATCAGCACAACGATATTTTCTTCGACAAACTGAATCTTCAATTTATCGAATTGCCAAAATTCACATTGACAGAAGATCAGCTAGTAACGCAAAAAGATAAGTGGTTGTATGTCCTCAGGCATCTGGCATACTTAAACAACCGTCCTGAAACCCTACGAGAAAGAGTATTCACCAAAGTATTCGAACAAGCCGAGATTTCAAAATTTACTCCCGAAGAGCGTGGCGACTATGAAAGCAGTTTAAAATATTATAGAGATATAAAAAATGTAATCGACACGGCAAAAGGCGAAGGTTTCTCGGAGGGAATGGAGAAAGGAAAAGAAGAAGGAATTATTGAGGGAATGGAGAAAGGTAAGCTGGAGAAAAATATAGAGATTGCAAGGAGCATGAAGTCTAAAGGATTAGACAATTCTATAATTACAGATATTACTGGACTGACAAAAGGCGAGATTGATAAGTTATAAAAGTGGGTTAATTGATGTCTATTTCGGTCTGCCCTTTGCAATTATACCTTTATCTTGCAGATGCCTACGTTTTGCATAGGAGTTCTGTTCAGAAATAAGGATCTTGCCACTTTATCAATAATTTTCCCGAAAAATGTTAATATCGATCCAATTTTTTAGTTCGTAAAATAGGGCTTGCGGATTTTTGGATAGTTTAGAAATATGTGTGTAAAATACGCATAATATTTTTGTAATTATGGTTTTAGTTGTTATTTTTGAACTTAATATATTAGGAATAATGCAAATTTTAAACTCGCTCGTTAATACTTTCAGTAAGTCAAGGCTTGCTACTATTGAGAACTTCATGAATAAGCCCCATGAAGTTCAAGACAAAGTATTTCAAGGTTTGATTGACAAGGCAAAAGACACCGAATGGGGCAGGATGTACAATTATGGCAACATCAAAAGTATTGAGACTTTTGATGCGCGAGTGCCCATAAGTGTTTACGATGGCCTCAGAGCTATGTTTGAAAAACAGATGCGAGGCGAGCCTAACATAATGTGGCCTGGCAGAATACGTTGGTTTGCAAAATCTTCGGGTACCACCGCCAATAAAAGTAAGTTTATCCCCATAAGCACCGATTCTCTCGAACATTGTCATTATCGAGGAGGTAAGGATGTGATAATTATGCATCTATGTAATTATCCTAAATCCAGGATATTGGAAGGTAAATCATTGACCTTAGGTGGTAGTCACTCCATCGACCCCATTCATGGCTTTGCGCATGCTGGTGACTTGTCGGCAATACTCATCAGAAATATGCCTTGGTGGACTAACTTTCGCAGAACACCTTCGGCAAATGTCTCTTTGATAAAAGACTTTGAAAGGAAGATAGAACATATTGCCGAATCATCTATAAGCAAGACCGTTACGTCTATGTTTGGAGTACCGTCATGGTATTTGGTATTGTTAAATAAGATATTGGAAGTTTCGGGCAAGAATAATATTGCCGAACTCTGGCCCAAGATGCAGGTTTTTGTACATGGAGGGATAAAATTTGACCCCTATAGAGAGCAGTATAAAAAAATCATTCCCATTGACGACATGGTCTATATGGAAACTTATAATGCATCGGAAGGTTTTTTCGGCATTCAAGACCAGAAAAACTCTTCGGAAATGCTGTTGATGTTGGATTATGGAGTTTTCTACGAATTTATAGAAATGAGTAAGTTCTATGACGAACATCCATCAGTTATTCCTTTGTCGCAAGTAAAAGAAGGAGTAAATTATGCCATGCTTATTAGTACAAATGGCGGACTTTGGAGGTACATTATTGGCGATACAGTCAGCTTTACTTCAACAAGTCCCTATCGATTTAAAATCACAGGACGCACAAAATATTATATAAATGCTTTTGGAGAGGAAGTAATGCACGACAATGCTGAACAAGCACTACTTAAAGCTTGCAAAGCAACTTCGTCCGAAATTAACGAGTATACTGTTGGTCCTGTATTTATGGAAGGTTCTGAAAAAGGACAACACGAGTGGATTATTGAATTTGCTCAAAGCCCAGACTCCATTGACGAATTTGTGGATATTCTCGACAAAGCCCTGCAAGAGGTAAACTCCGACTACGAAGCAAAACGCTTCAACGATGCCACTCTTAAAAAACTAAAAATCAGAGTTGTAGATAAGGGTACTTTTATGAATTGGATGAAATCGCGAGGTAAACTCGGTGGTCAAAATAAAGTACCTCGCCTCTCTAACGACAGGTCTATACTGGACTCAATATATTTATTTGTAGATAACAAGCAAGGTTGATTAATATTTTGTCCTTACACTAGAGACGATGTCGGTATGAAATCCAAAAATCTTATTACATGCAAGCAACCATTTAGCTGTTTTTACGTCATATATGTGCAAGCAGAAATAATTGAAGCAATATTTTGGAAGAGCTAGACAAAATAATTGAAGGTTGCAAAAGTGGGAAACGCAGTAGCCAAGAGAAATTATATAGGCTCTTATCGGGTAAGTTATATGGCATCTGTTTGCGATATGGTAAAGACGAACACCAAGCAAAAGATTTTTTGCAAGATGTTTTTATAAAGATCTTTGATAAAATTAATTCGTACATGGGCAAAGGGTCTTTCGAAGGATGGGCCAAAAGACTGACAGTAAATCACATACTGTCGATATTGCGTAAAAATACAGATTCTATTTTTGTGGAAATAGACGAACGCCACGGAGATGTTGACAGCGATGGCGACGATGATTTAGACGACATAAAAATCGACATTCTTTTGAAGTTTATACAAAATCTGCCCCCAAAATACAGAATTGTATTCAACATGTATGTTATTGAGGAATGCTCACATCAAGAAATTGCCGACGAACTTGGTATATCGGTCGGTACTTCGAAATCAAATCTGCATAGAGCAAAATCAATTTTGAAGAATGATGTAGAAGAGTACAGAAAGTGTAATGAACAATGAATTTAAAAGAAAGCATAAAGAGTAAGTTTGATAACTATTCTCCGGAAGTACCCGAAGAAGTGTGGGGAGATATATCAAAAAAACTAGGGAAAGAAAAAGCTGTAGTCTTACTTTCTCGTCGGTTTATGGCTGTGGCAAGCATTCTTCTTTTACTTCTTGCAGGTGGTAGCTATTTTATTCTCAACAATAACACTTCCACACAAGTAATTGTCTCAACATCAAATGACAACAAGCATGACAAAGTACTTCCAAATAAAATTAAAGAAGCAATATCTATCAATAAAAAAGATAATAAAAAGCCTATAACACTTGCTAACAATTTATCTTCCAATACGCCCATATGTAAAAAAACATCACTCGACGATAAAATATCGACAAGCACCACTTTTAATTCCAATAAAGTGCCTCCTGCTGTGGCAACGGCAAGCTTAGAGGAATTGCAGAAAGACAGTGCTCCAATATTTAAAAGAATATTGCAAATATCTCCAAAAATGGAGACAGACCCACCTCTCGAATATAAATTAGCAGAGTCTAAAGATATTGCTTTAAAATCTCATCTTGTCACTTATGCTCAGCTACATGGAAGAGATAAAAAAATAAATCCAACAGACCTATCTTTGCGTTTAGGAATTGGTACAGGAGCCTTATCATCCAAACCAGAAGGAAAAGCATCTGTAGGAATCGACTTAATGCAGCCACAGAATAGTTATTCGGATAGTTACGATGGCGCAGTAGAGGTAGTTATCAAGCGTGGTAGGTTTAGTTTTTCTGGAGGGCTATCTTACATCCAGCATTCACAAAATTCTCTTATTGCATCGACCAATACAATTGATGAAGGCGCAAGTAGAGCTATTGTCAGAGCTCAAAAAAATGGATCAAACGAAATTGTTCTTAATACCCTTGCTGGTAGAGTAAAAGCCCCATTGGATAACACTTCTGCCTCCATAATGCTTTCTAGTAAAAACGAAAGTAACAGTTTTATGGTGTCTTACAATGAAGAATTAAACATCAATCAAGATTATGGTTACTTGGAAATGCCTCTCGAAGCGAGTTATGATATTCTATCCAAAAACAAGTTTAAGATTGCCTTTGTCGGAGGTGGAGCTGTAGGAGTATTAGCAAACAACCGTGCTAAAGCAGTGGGGGGAGGAGATAGCTATAATCTGGGAAAGACTGAAGGACTATCAAATATAAGTCTTAGAGCCAACCTTGGGATAAGTACCGTGTTTGAACTAAATAGAAGAATGTCTTTGGGAATACAACCATACTACAGTAGATACTTAAATTCAATAAATGAATCTTCTGAGATATATACTCCATCGAT
This sequence comes from Bacteroidales bacterium, assembly GCA_047974415.1. Classification (GTDB taxonomy): domain Bacteria; phylum Bacteroidota; class Bacteroidia; order Bacteroidales; family Prolixibacteraceae; genus JBKEAJ01. Next base: position 42,532 of record JBKECH010000010.1, read on the forward strand.
GCTCGGTATCAGAACCATATTAAATTTTGATTTATAGCTAATTAGTACCTGTCTATAATATCAGTAGTCTGAGCTATAAAGTTAAATATCAATACTTGTCTAAATTCTTTATTTCTGCATTAATCTTTTTTTGATGTTTTTTTTTCTCGATTAAAAGAGTTTTCTTTGTACCTTAAGTAACAATTTTATAAAATGGCAAACCAAGAATCAAAAGAAGTGGTAAGACTGCCGGAGGTTAATCTTCCACATTGGAAAAAACTATTTGTTGAAAGTTCAATTCCCGACACCTTAAAACCACTGAAAGAATTATCTAAGAACCTATGGTGGTGCTGGAATGAAGAAGCAAAAAGTCTTTTTGAAGAAATAGATCACGAAATATGGAAAGAGTGCAATAAAAACCCCATTGCTCTTTTAGAAGCAGTTAGTTACCAAAGATTTACTTGTCTTCTAGACGATGAGTCGTTTATGCACAGAATGCACCATGTTTATAATGATTATAAGCAATATTTGCAAGAACGGGTAAATCCTGCAGGTCCACGTATAGCTTATTTTAGTATGGAATATGGTTTGCACGATTCATTAAAGATATTTTCAGGAGGATTAGGAGTTCTTGCTGGCGACTTTATGAAGGAAGCGAGCGACTCTAATGTTAATATAGTAAGTATTGGATTGCTATATAGATATGGTTATTTCAAACAAACTATATCCTCGACAGGCGAGCAAATTGCTAACTACGAAGCAGAACGTTTCTCAAAAGTTCCTGTTAGTCCAGTATTCGACAAGGATGGTAATTGGCTAGTAGTATATGTTGAATTTCCAGGGCGAAATGTTGCCATAAGAGTATGGAAAGCCGAGATTGGCTCTATAAGTCTCTATCTTTTGGATACTGACTTCGAGCAAAATGACGAAAAAGATTGTGCTATCACCCATTCTCTGTATGGTGGCGACAAAGAACATAGACTGAAACAAGAAATTGTTCTTGGAATGGGAGGTACTAAGGTTCTTGAAAAACTATCTGAGAAAATAAACGTTTACCATTGTAACGAAGGACACGCTGCGTTTATGGGCATAGAAAGAATTCTTTCTTTGGTAGACAAAAAGGGTTTATCTGCATCAGAAGCCATGGAAGTAGTAAAATCGTCAACTTTATTTACAACCCATACCCCCGTTCCTGCAGGTCACGACTCCTTCCACGATGGACTTGTAGGCAACTATTTAGGTTATGTACCTGAACGAGTTGGTATTTCGTGGGAAGATTTTGTAATGCTTGGCAAAGCAAACAAAAACGAAGACCATTTCAATATGAGCTACTTAGCATCGCACATCTCGAAAGCCATAAATGGAGTTAGTAAACTACACGGAGATGTATCCAAAAATGTTTTGAAAGAGCTGTATCACGGATTTGTAGAAGAAGAATTAGAAATAGGATATGTTACTAACGGAGTTCACTATCCTACGTGGATAGCCGAAGAATGGAGAAGTATTCACAAACTGCATTTCGATGTTGAAATGAACTCTTCAGAACAATTGAATTTCGATATCTGGAATCGCATTTACGATATCCCTGATGAAGACATATGGAGAGTGAAACAAGGCTTGAAATTGAAAATGGTAAATTTCATAAGAGACAAATACTCAGATATATGGCTTAAACGACATGAGAATCCTTCTTATATAACAGAGGTGTTTTCAAACTTCAATCCCAATGCCTTAACCATAGGTTTTGCTAGGCGTTTTGCTACATACAAACGAGCACATTTGTTGTTTAGAAACCTTGATAAGCTAAATGCACTTATAAACAATCCCAATCGCCCCGTTCAGTTCTTATTTGCAGGGAAAGCCCACCCTTCCGATAAGCCAGGACAAGATTTAATAAAACACATTGTTGAAATTTCTAAACGCCCAGAATTTGTTGGTAAAATATTATTCTTACAAAATTACGATATGGAGCTTGGTAAACAACTTGTTCAAGGCGTTGATATTTGGATGAATACTCCCACAAGACCATTAGAAGCATCGGGCACAAGTGGTGAAAAAGCGGCAATGAATGGCACCATGCATTTCTCTGTTCTGGATGGCTGGTGGTGCGAAGGCTACCGCGAGGATGCGGGCTGGGCATTATCGCAAGAACGTTCATACGACGAACAAGAATTACAAGACAACCTTGATGCCGAAACAATATACGAAATATTTAGCAAGGATATTGTCCCAAAATACTATGATAGAGACATTAAAGGCACTCCTTTGCAATGGGTAAAATATATAAAAAATACTATTGGCAAGGTTGCTCCAAATTTTACCTCTGCACGTATGATGCACGACTACCAAGAAAGATATTATAAGCCTTTGGGAGAGTTTACTGCATCAGTATGTCAAAATAACTATGAGAATGCAAAGAAAGCAGCTGCATGGAAAATAAAAGTGTGTAAAACATGGAATAACGTAAGTGTTAAAGAGTTACAGCTAGCAAATGGACTTACTAATGTTCTTAAAATTGGAGAAATTCATACTGCCAAAGTTGTAATAAATGTAGCTGATTTAGATGCATCTGATGTTGGTTTAGAAATGCTTATCCTAGAAGATAGAAATGGTGATGGTCTGGTTCTGTCAGAAAAAAAATTGTTTGAACTACGCAATTTTCAAAACGGTGAAGCAACATTTGAACTAGAATTTAAAATTGACAACCCAGGCTCATATAGCTATGGTATACGACTATTTCCTTCCAATAAGCATGTTGCAAGTGTTCAGGATTTTGGATTGGTCAAGTGGCTTACATAGATATTCCAAATCGAGTAGGAGGAATGGGATTAATTCCCATTCCGTCCTCTCACACCACCAAGCATGCCGTTCAATTATGACAAGACAGAAAAAAGAGAGTGCCGAGTACATTGCTATGCGAGATTTGGCATTATCCCAATTAAAGAGTGGGAAGAGTTTAACAAGCGAAGGAGGCGTTTTTTCTCCTATTATCAAAGAGTTTTTAGAGAGCGCTTTATCGGCAGAAATGTAAGTTCATTTAGATGCTGAAGAACGTAAGGCTGGGAATAAGCGTAACGGCAAGGGTGTTAAGACCATAAAGAGCTTGGATGGCGAGATAAGCCTAGAAACTCCACAAGACCAGCATAGTAGTTTTCAGCCTCAAATTATAAAGAAGCGAGAGACGATTTTAGCCGATAATTTAGCTCCTAAAATCATAGGTCTTTATGGATTAGGTATGAGCCTTCGAGACATCAGCACTCACATCCAGGAGATGTACGATGTGGAAGTCTCATCCAGTGTTTTGAGCGAGATTACCGACCGAGTTATCCCCCAAGTAAAAGAGTGGCAGAACCGCCCATTAGATGATGTTTATCCC
>JBKECH010000080.1:0-20203 GCA_047974415.1 Bacteroidales bacterium
ATGCTAAAGCCCTCAAACGAAACATTCGTTTAGTGCATGTAACATACAAAAAAGACAATGGAAATGATATCCAAAAACTATATTTCTGCACAGATACAGCGGAAGAAGCCCATAGCATATTAGAAAGCTACAGAAGTAGATTTCAGATCGAATTCTTATATCGCGACGGAAAACAGCACACGGGCTTAAATGACTGTCAGGCTCGAAGTGAGAACAAGCTACATTTCCACTTTAATGCTTCTCTTACTGCAATTAATGTTGCTAAGGTTCAACACTGGTTGAAACGCCCTAAGAAAGAAAGAGGTGCATTCTCTATGGCTGATATTAAAACCATAAACCACAACAAGTTGCTGTTAGATAGATTTATTGACTTGTTCGGTCTAAATCCATACGCCGCAAAAAATAGAAAGTTAATTGATCAACTCATATTTTACGGAACTATGACTGCTTAATTTTGTAACGAAGTATTGTGTAAGTATATAAATAGTTGTCATTCGGAATAGCGAACTCCTGCATTTTGCTTCCAGAACATTTCACTACGCCACCGCTATAGGGCAGGAGAAATCCATCGGCAGTTTGAGCGGTTCCCATGTAGTAGTTGTTAATCTGGCCGACCTTCTTTTTGTTGAAGCTGTTTCCATCGTAGCTGGTGAGTCCATTGCCCCACGAGCCAAACCATTTGTTGCCCAAGCGGTTTTCTACTATTGCCCACACATAATTGGGTAGGCCGTCTTTCTAGGAGAAATATTCGAAAGCTAAAGAAGGTACCTGATATAGGCCTTGCTCTGTGCCAATCCAAATTCCCCCTTGAGAGTCCATAAATTCTACGTTCACTTGGTTTTTGGGCAGTTCCGATATTCTGTTTAACAAGAAGTCATGATGTTCTGGAAGAAACACCCGTTTGTAGTCGTCGGGAATGCGAAGAATGGTCTTGCTGCAGGGGTAAATCAGCTTGTTTTTCGCGAGGTAAGTTATCTTTTCCATCGACTTGTCGCTGGAGTGTATTCGGACAAGCAGGCTGTCGTTTCGGTTTTCATGAACCACCAGATTAGTTATCTTGCTGGCATCAATGGAGTGGTCGAAGAAGTGCTTGAGGAAGGCTAAGTCTTCTGTTTTTCCCTTGCTCATGATGGTGATTCCTTGGTGAGATGTTACAAACAGGGAGTCGTGGCGACTGGCAATGGCAGCTATTCGGCCTCGCTGTACAAAAGATGGTTTTTTTACTGCATCAAAATTAGTGCCATCAAACCGATAGAGCCCATTGTCCGTGCCTAGCCATAGGAAGCCTTGCTCATCTTCATCGATAGCGAAAATCTGGTTGTTGGGCAGCCCGTTTTTAGCCGAAAATCGATTGTAGGGCAACTGCTGAGCCGAGCTTGCTAGGTGGAAAACAAACAGCAGCAAGCTAGCAAGTAGGTTTCTGTAGATTGGTTTGATGCCATTCATGAGTAGGCGAAGTTAGTTAATTTCTGTCAGCAAATCAAAATAGCGGTCGATTTTCAGAAGAACAAGTTCTATGTAGCATGTGCTGGTGGGTGGGGGAATACTTGGGCTGTTTGCGCCAGAGATTGCAGTGGAAATCCTTTTTTACTCCTTCCGCCCCTTGGTTTTCGGCGGAAGGAGTAAAAAAGATTGAAGCGGAAAGCTCGGCTCGGGCGCCCAAAAAAATCATTTATCCACTAGTCACACCCACTAAAAACGAGGTGGCGTTGAAAACAACAATTCTATAATTTTTGCTATCTTTGTCGCATTCAAAATAATAAAGCAAAGACAATGGACAGAAAAGAATTTCAAAAATATGCTACTAAGCACATGGGTATCAGCAGTCTGACCATGCATCGATTTGATTCAGAGTTTCAAAGCAGCCTAACTCCATACATTGTGGAAGAGCGCAAGCTGAACGTGGCTTCCATGGATGTGTTCTCTCGCCTCATGATGGATCGCATCATCTTTTTGGGCACACCCGTTGATGATTACATCGCCAACATCATTCAAGCACAATTGTTGTTTCTTGAATCTGCCGACCCCGACAAAGATATTCAAATCTACATCAACAGCCCTGGAGGGTCAGTATATGCTGGACTAGGCATCTATGACACGATGCAATACATCAATCCTCGGGTGTCCACCATCTGCACCGGCATGGCTGCCTCTATGGCTGCTGTGTTGCTCGCTGCTGGTGCTGCTGGTCAGCGTTCGGCATTGAAGCACTCGCGGGTGATGATACACCAACCCATGGGCGGTGCGCAAGGGCAAGCATCTGACATAGAAATTACTGCGCGCGAAATCATGAAGCTGAAAACAGAATTATATGAAATTATTGCCCACCACACAGGCAAAACAATGGCCGAAGTAGAGCGAGATTCTGATAGAGACCACTGGATGATTGCTCATGAGGCTAAAGCTTATGGAATGATTGATGAAGTACTAGAAAGAAAGAAATAAGATGGCAAAAAAGACCGAAGACAAATGCTCCTTTTGTGGCAGAGATAGAAACGACGTGGGCGTGCTAATTGCTGGGCTAGATGGTCACATCTGCAATTCCTGCGCGGAGCAAGCCTATCAGATTTTAACCGAGGAGTTTCAATTTTCCTCTGAATTTGATGTTTCAGAACTAAAGCTGCTGAAGCCGAAAAAAATCAAGGAGTTTCTCGATCAGTATGTAATTGGTCAAGATAGAGCTAAAAAAACACTGGCTGTGGCGGTATACAACCATTACAAGCGATTGCAGCAAGATGAGCCAACGAACCAAGACGAGGTGGAAATAGAAAAGTCGAACATCATATTGGTGGGGCAAACTGGTACTGGAAAAACACTCTTGGCGAAAACCATAGCGAGGCTGCTGCATGTGCCATTTACTATAGTAGATGCCACGGTGCTTACTGAAGCGGGCTATGTGGGCGAGGACATAGAAAGCTTGCTCTCACGACTGCTGCAATCGTGCGATTATGATGTGGAGGCTGCCGAGCGGGGCATTGTGTTTATTGATGAGATAGATAAAATTGCTCGTAAGGGCGACAACCCATCTATCACCCGCGATGTGTCGGGCGAGGGGGTGCAGCAAGGGCTGCTCAAGTTGTTGGAGGGCTCTATTATTAATGTGCCACCACAAGGTGGAAGAAAGCATCCCGACCAAAAGATGATTCCGGTGAACACCAAGAATATCCTCTTTATCTGCGGCGGAGCTTTTGATGGTATTGAGCGTCGCATCGCCAATCGACTAAACACAAAAGTGGTGGGCTATGGGGTGCAGCAGAAGAATGAGGGCATCGACCCCAATCATTTCTTGCAGTATGTGTCGCCCCAAGATTTGAAAAGCTTCGGACTGATTCCCGAAATCATCGGTCGGCTACCGGTGTTGGCCTATCTCGACCCGCTCGATAGGCATGCGCTGCGAAATATCTTGACTGAGCCTAAAAACTCTTTGGTTAAGCAATACATCAAGCTGTTTGATATTGATGGGGTGAAGTTGGAATTTGAAGAAGATGCCTTGGAGTTTATTGTCGACATGGCGATAGAATTTAAACTCGGGGCTCGGGGCTTGCGCTCTATCTGCGAAAGCATTATGGTCGATGCTATGTTTGATGCGCCATCGAGTCGAAAAAAGAGCCTAGTCATTACCAAAGTATATGCTGAGGAAAAATTCAACCAAAACCACCAGCGGCAAATTAGTTAGTTAAGCTGCATCAAAAATTTTGTTGGTAGGGAGGATGCTGACATGGCGGAGAAGTCGCCATGTCAGTATCCTCCCTTTTTGGTTCTTCGCCAAAATAGGTGGGTAATTCCTGCCCTTTCAGGTAGGCTGTGCAAAATTTAATAAAAACATCAGCTCACCCTGCGAGCTTACGCCTTCGCTTAATAGTCATATTTTCAGTCTGTTTGTTTTGCTTCCATTTATCCAAATCGGTCATATAAACTTCTTCAAGTGCATTCTTCAAGTCAATTCCTATTTCACCTATCGGTTCTGATGGTATCTTGGTCAACAATGGCAATATTAAAACATATGATGTTATACCATTTAAGGCATTTGAAGACCGTTTAGATTTGTAGCTTCCACAAACAAGGATTCGATAATATCACTAGATGCATGCCAAACATCTTTGCCTGAGGAAAGCTTTATAAACTCACCATTCAAGTATTCAATCATGTTTCTTTTTACTTGTTCCACTCTTCCTGAGTTTATAGTGCGTTGTTTATTTATTAATCCTTTACATTGATTTACTGTGCTTAATGACAAACCTTTTGTTTTGAGGATATTCTGAACACTACCTATGCAATCAAATATCTGTTGTAATTCAAAAATCAAATCACAATATTTCCATATGAAACCAAATGTGGATTTCTCTTGATTGTTAAGTTTGAAAAAGTTAGACATTAAGCTCTTTGCCCAGCTTACAGTTGGCTGTAAATTCATAAAACGAGCAACAGAGCGTTGTCTTGGCGGAAGCAAATAAGCCGTCGCTCGCATTGATTCTTTGCACTTTACATTGGAAATCTCTTTTGTCACAGAAATGAAGGATTCACTTTTTTATACACTGATTCTACCTACAATGCCGCTGTATGACTAATATCTCTAACATGTACATATCCCTTATTTTCTATTGCCTTGCGAATCTTTTGATCATTATCTGCCACAACATAACTAGGTGATTTTCCATTCTCGTTCTCTATCTTGTCAAAAATCGCACCTATTTTATCTGCGTTCCATGATGATTCAACAGATATATCAAGTACCTCTACATCATTTCTTTTTAGCGGTTGCTCACTTTGTTTATCTGCTGGAACACCTAACGTTAATAGCATTTTCTCACTACCCAACATCATACTTTAATCGGTTATCAAAGCATAATCTTGAGTTTGTGTATTTGGAGATTTACTCCCATGTAAACCACTTTTTAGAACCCAATTCTTAATGCTGTTGTCACAAGGAATTGAATCCAGTCCCAAACTTAGCTTCTGATTGAGAAAGCTGATAAGCTCTGAGGTTTTTTAGAATCTACAGCCTACCTGAAAGGACAACTCATATAATAATATTGCCACCTTCGGGGCTAAAGGTGCAACTTCGTACTCCGAACTGTTCACATGCCGAAAGGCAGGGGTCGGCATGCGAGCGTGCTGTAAGGCACCCCCTTGTTGATCGGCTCAATAAATTTGAAATAAATGGGTTATCTATGCAATGGTTTTTATGTCCGATAGTCTTGCAAGCCCCGAAAAACCTTTCAAACATTTTGTCGAAGTCCATCTTTTCAATAAAATGTACTTCAAATATTTTGTCGAAGCCCAGTTTATCAATTAAATGCCCTTTAAACATTTTGTCAAAGCCCATTTTTTCGATTAAATGCACTTCAAACATTCTGCCGAAGCTCATTTTACAGCTTAAATGCCCTTAAAATATTTTTCCGAAGTCCATTTTTCCAATAAAATGCACCTCGAACATTTTGTCGAAGACCATTTTACTGATTAAATGCTCTTCAAACATTTCTACGAAAGCTTTTACTAGGGTTCCGTGCTATTGACGGTTACAAAAGTAGTGATGTTTTTGGTTGAATTGATATGGCGAACTATATTTTTTAGCCTGCTGTTGATAACTTTCTCGCCTTTCTATAAACATCATGTATGTTCCTTTAGGGCTCTATGTCGAATATAGTGGGTGAGCCCACATTTCGAACCAATGCTTTTTTAACAATTCCAAATTTCCTCCTTCATTCCAAATCAAAAACTTTAACCCTATTTACCTTGCGCAGACCTCAGAATATTAATGATTTTAACAATGTTCATCCTAGACATGCCTCAAAATGTTAATGACTTTAACAATGTTCATCCTAGACATGCCTCAAAATGTTAATGATTTTAACAATGTTCACCTAGACATGTCTCAAGATGTTAATGATTTTAACAATGTTCACCCTAGACATGCCTCAAAATGTTAATGATTTTAACAAAGTTCGCCCTGCGCAGATCCTAAACTTCCAACAACTCAACCCTAAACCTTCAACGATTAAACAGATTAATCCCCGATGGGGAAGCTATGCGTGGAAATTTTCATGCTAGTAAGATTAATCGCCTACGGCGAAGCTAAAATAACTACCCACTACAAACGACATAGAGTCACTTTTCTACTCTCTCCTTTCTTCATCTCTATTTTTTTTAACCTTTTAGTTTTCTTCTAGGAGGTGTTATTGAGCGTATAACATCTCTCAGATACAGTTGAATAATCTCTTTCCCATCATAATTTCCAGTATTTATTTCCTTCAAAACAAAGATTATGCAGACTTTTGCCTCTTTAACCATAGCGATGCTATGCCTCATTCGCCAAAAACCTTATTTTATTGGGCTAGAACTGCTCGCTACTGCGCTATGATGCGGAATTTCAGGTACTACATTACTTTCAAACTTCATAGGCTGCATTTTTGTGGTCACTATTTTAGTTCACTTTTACATCTAATAGTTCAACCCATCCTTCATCTGTCGTAATATCAACGTTTGTAGCCAACTCAATACCAATAGAATTATCTTTAGTTTTATCTACAATACCGACAGCCCAAATATAATCTCCACCATCTACTCCAGATAAAGTTTCAGTAAAAGTATATGAAGATACTTTACCACCTACCCAATCACATAGTTTAGGTTCATCATCTACAAAAACATATTTTGGTTGTTTTGTAGATGGATCTAGAAGAGCAAAAGCGACTTTATACTTATCGTTCCACTGAGGAATATTAGTTGGGCAATATCCCCAACCTAAATTTCTCCATCTATGTGCAATTGAAAAGGACTTATTATTACTTATAGCAGTTGGCACAGATACTTGTGCCGGAGCTAAACGATATCCCCCCTCAGAAACAAAGTCAGTAACTAATTTAAATGCTTCTTTCGTTTGGAACCATGTCATAGTTTCATTTCCAATTCTAAAGTCCATTGTATTAACCTTCCCCTCTTTAGAGTCGTCAAACTCTCCTTTTCTAACATCATATATGGTACTGTATCCTCTTGGATCATTCCAATAGCTATGACTACTGACAATCCAGCCCCCTTCCATCAAAATTGGACGACGATTATTCCATGCCCTTGCAATTGACCTTTCCCACGATTGGTAATAGTCTGTCATCCCAAAAGCATCTTGTCTTAGAATGTATCCATTAGATAATGCATAATTAAGTAACGACTCACTCGTAGAATCTACAGCTCCCCAGCTTTCTGATGTCCCAATTAATCTATGATAATTGATTGCAAGAGCCACATTCTTAAAGTTATATAAATATAGATCTACAACCCACTTAAAAACTTGTTCTCGATTGCCCTCATCTTTATAGGCCACGGCATGCGACTCTCCCCACTTACCTAATCCGTATCCATCAATAAAATCTACCACATCTGAATTATCAAATTTTTCTGCAAATGCTTTAATAAATTTCTCATACTTTTCTTGAAAAATTGGATCATCACAATATGGAGACCATACTGTAGCACTGCCAGTTTGAGAATAAAACCCCTCAGCGCCAGCCTCTTTAACAAAGCCTGGCGTGAAATTAGAATGCTTATCTCTACTATCTACCACTACCCTAAAAGCCAAGCGCATATCTCTACTTTTCGCATAATGAATTAATGCCTTCAATGCTTTATTTGTATCCCATCCATATACACCTTCCTCAGGGTTAAATAAAGTCCAGCTAGTTCTCAAATAAAGTGTATTTGCATAATCTGAAACATTAATAGTTTCCTCAATTCCAGGCACTTTTATATTATCATATCCAGCAAAAGTATTCGATGTAAAATCACCAGTTCCATACATAACCCAACCATTCAAAGGATTTCTAAGCACCCTAGTTCTGTTAGGTGTAATCTTCACTATCTCATTTTTCGACACATCACCACCTCCAGGGATTGGTTGTTCTTCAGAATCTCCACCACTTGAACAAGATAATAATGCACTAAACAAAATAACCAACAATTTAAATGATTTCATAAGCAATAAGCATAAAAAAGCCGCCGGACTAAAAAGCCCAAAGTCCAGCAGCTAATTAATTAATCTCGATTATCAAAAACTACAACATTCTTCTCAACATCTACCATAATGTAGTTTGCACTACTAGTCATTACGAATGCTGCAAACCTACTAGCAGCTCCGTTACCTGGATAAATGGGATAAGATTGCCCTTGTTCAACAGTAACTTTCACGTTTCTATCTTCAGGATCTGCACCAAATGAATATACACTATTATGGTATGGATTTGCCTTAAATACAACTTCACCATTACCTACAGGAAGAGGTGCTCCACTATAAACAAAAACTTTAGGATTTGCCAAACTTTGTTTCAATACCTGATCTGATTTAAATCCACCAAACCAAGTTTCTCCTGCCGGAGCAGAAGTTCCCCATCCGTTAAATCCTCCCCACATGTAAAGCATAGTTACTTCTTGTGTTCCATCTGTGTAACCTCCATTATTAATCATGTTTTCGATTACAGCATCACCTTCTGAAGTTACTATCGCATTCTGCATATCTGTTGCTGATGAGTAAACAGTCAAGGTTCTTAATGTTAAGTCAAAAACAATACGGTAAGTGTCATTAGAACCTAAAGTCCAATGATTTTCCGATGCGGTTACAATTTCATAAGAACCAACATTCATTGAGTTGCCATCATCTATATTTGTTTGTCCTCCCTCTCTTGGAGTGAGAATATAATCTTGGCTACCCTCAAATGAAATTGGGAAATATAAGGTTCCAACATTCAATTGTCCTTTCCATGCATATAATGAAGGATCTTCAAGTGTTGGCATCAGCTCAATAAGACCTTCACTCGATGCTGTTCCACCTATGAAAACTTGGTCAATATCAATAATAGTTGCTGCATCTTCTATTTCCACAGTCCCTTCTTCCAAATTTACTGTAATTCTATAATTACCATCTTTTGCAATTGTCCAACTAGTTGCCGCGGAAGTTCTATAAGCTTTTACTTCCTCAACTCCTGGAACAAATTCTTTATCTTGCAGTGGTCCAATAGTATTTAAAGCTTCATCATTTGCAAAATAAATTGGGATACTGAAAGTACCTGCTGAAACAGCTCCTCTATAAACAAACATAAAGTTCTTAGATGCATTTCTTTCCATCTCCACTTCTGATTTTCCAAAAGATGAACCCGAAAGGAATAGCTTATCAGCTTGAAGTTGAGGTTTTCCATAGGTTCTTACTGAAATATTCTTTTTCGAATATTTAGGGTAAACATGAGTTGGACCTGTACTTGTTGCTGAAATTTTTATTTGAATTGTTCTTTCAGTATCTTCAGTAACCCCCCAATTAGTTAGTATGTCCTGTAATTGTTTATTGGTATATGATTTACTAGTATTGTTAGCTTCAACAAATTCCTTCATCGACTCACCGCTGCCAACTAAACTAAGTTCATATGCATATTCCAAAAAATAATCGTCACTAGGCAAAGGAGCATCTAACTTCCAATTTATAGATAATGCTACTTCATTACCTTTTTGTTCATCCAACTTCACTGTATCTACCGAAGATTCTATATCAAATTTCAAATCAACTCTAGACCAATCTGTACCTTCATCTTTACATGAAGCTATGCCAATAACCACCAAACATAAGCAAAGAATCCATGTTGGTAGTTTTTTTGATATTATTTCTAATTTCATACTATATTCAATTTAAAAAATCATGAATCAAACGCTAGTTGTAGCCTTCGTTTTGAGGAAAGTCTGCACCTGTATTTGCATCTATCACAGCCTGAGGTATAGGTATATACTTATGGTACGACTGAATTAGAGGAGCTGAAATTTCATTGAATTTCTTAACTCTCTCGAGAAGCATATCTGTTCTTACTAAGGTTAATCGTCTTGGATACTCAGCAAACAACTCTCTAGCTCTTTCATCTAACACATAATCCATAGTAGCTTGAGCTGCAGTAATAGGCATAGCTCCTGCTCTGCTCCTCACCTCATTAATTGCCGCTGCTGCATCTGCATATTCACCCTGACGAACACATGCCTCTGCCAACAATAAGTAAGTCTCTGCCAAACGAATTTTAATACGGTCTTTATGGTTTCCTACCCAACCCGGACTAATTTCTGTAATACCATAATCCATTTTTGTTGTAGTTGGTCCCATTTTGCCTTCTTCAATCATTGTTTGTGTTACATTAACCTCTTTTCCATATGTTTCCTTCTTAGTACTATCATTATACCAATAACATCTTCTAATGTTATAGGCAGAAGCTCTTATATCATCATCTTCGTATGAATTAAGCCAAGATTGCATTGGGCGCATTTGACCTAGACCTCTGCCTCCCAGAGAATCACAAAGAACCATACCTGAAATATCTCCATAAGCTTGCACCCAAGTTCTACGAGACCAATCAACCCATTCGTCACCTCCACCAGGTACATTTTGCTCTAATTGCATTACCCAAATATTCTCTGGACTTATATTTTGGTTACCTTCTTTGAACATATCCGAAAACAAATCTCCAGGGCTATCTACTTGAGTTCCGAAACGTTCTTTCACTAATTCATAATTACCTGACTTAATTACTTCAAGAGTCAACTCTTCTGCTCTTTCTGGATCGTAAACTGCAGTACCATATGTAAGATAAACCTCTGCTAACTTATGCTTAGCTGCAGCCTTTACAATCTGTCCTGTGAATGTAGGTTCATCTAACAAGTTCGCCTGGGCAAACTCCAAATCATACACAACAAACTGTAATATACTATCTTGAGGCTGTCTTGTAAAATCTGTTTTATATTCACGATATATTTGGTCTACAAGAGGTACATCTTTAAATAAGTATGCTAACCATTGATATGCATACGCTCTTAGAAATCTAGCTTCAGCCTCAACCTTTAGAGCTTGCTCAGGACTATCCCAAACATCTGGACTAACTTCACCACATTTTGTAATAATTTCAGATGTGTTAGAAACTAGTTCGTATCCCCAATACCAATAACGTTTGGAAACCGCATATGATGAATTAAGATTATCATTAAACCTTTCTAGAGGCCATGTTTCTGGACTCTCAAAACGATTTTGAGCATATGCAATGTCTGTACCTGCAAACATTGGGTCATAGGTGAGAGTGCCTACAATATTCCATGCCCATTCGTCTCTAGCTATGGAATATGCGCCAAAAAGTGCATCTTCAAATCCATCTGGGGTTGAAAAAAGTTGATCAGGTCCTAGTTGATTTCTTAGGTCTTCATCTAGTTTATCTTCACATGAAGGCAACAATGAGACTGAAGCTATTAAACATACAAATAGCCCTTTTATTAATGTTTTCATACTACTTCTTTTTTAGAATGTGATTTTTGTACCTAACACAAAAGTTCGTGGCATCGGGTAAGCATCAGATGATCCTGACTCGGGGTCATACCCAATCCAATCAGTCCATACATATAAATTACGTCCACTCACATACAATTGCCAATCTTTAATTTTTAGCTTCTCTAATAAAAAATCTCCTAGATTATACGAAAGCGTTACATCCTGTATTCTCAAGAATGATGCATCTTGATAAAATGCATGATCAACAGGTTTGTTATACGCAGGTGACACATAATCTCCATCAGGACGAGTAACCGACCAATATGGCATATCTAAATAGTTTGTATTCTTGTCTGGCTGCCAAACTCCTGGATTCAACCAGTGATTTGTCTGAGTCATACCTGCCACTCCGTTTAAGAAAACATTCAAAGCAAGATTTTTATATCTAAAATCAGCCTTTATACCATACCTAAAGTCTGGATTTCTAGAACTAATTACTTTTCTATCATCTGGAGTTATAGTTCCATCCCCATTAACATCCTCTAGAATCGCATCACCTAACGAAGCTCCTGGTTGTGCTGATTTATCAACCTGCTCTTGTGTTTTATATACTCCAATCGGATTATAGCCCCAGTTAACCTGTAGTGGTTTGCCAATAAACCATCCTTTAGATAAGTCATCTACACCGTCACCTCTTAACGCTACAATTTCATCACGGTTTGCAGAAAAAGTCAATCCCATATTCCATGAAAAATCAACAGTTTCTACACATAAACCATTTAATGCAATCTCGATACCTTTATTCTTAGTTTTACCTACATTCTCTAATATGCTTTGGTATCCATTCATCACAGGAACTGTTCTTGTCATCAACAGATCATTTGTTTGAGTAGTGTAGAAATCAATTGCCCCTGTAATTCGCCCTATGAAACCAAAATCTACACCTAAGTTAGTAGAGGTAGTAGTTTCCCATTTCAAGCTAGGATTACCTACTGTATGTATTTCACAACCTACTTCCTTTTCTCCAGGTTCTCCTGTTACATAGCTCTTAAGACGATAACTATCTATTGTTTGATATGGATTAATAGCTTGATTACCATTCTTACCCCATGATAATCTTAACTTAAGCATATCAACAATTTTAGAGTTTCGCAAGAAATTCTCCTTATTAACATTCCACGATAAACCTAGAGAAGGGAATGTAGCATACTTATTATTTGCTCCGAAAGCCGAATATCCATCTGTTCTAATTGTAGCTGTTACACTATATTTCTCCATTAAGCTATAATTAACTCTACCCATATATGACTCTAAAAATGTCTCTGTAAGTGAAGAATTAGCTGTCAGTGTTTCTGCCGATGACATCGTATAGTACAGTCCCGCATCTGAAGTAAACTCTTTACCTAGCATGTCAGAAGATTTTCTAATCGTTTCTTGCCAACTGTAAAGACCCGTGATATTAAGTTTATGTATATCATTAAACTCTTTATCATATGTTACAATATTTTCTAGAGTTGAGTTATAAGCTGTTTGGTTCCAAATGTACGCTTGCCCCTTATTTATAGAGCCTGTCAAAGATTCTTTAGGAAAATACTGTCCTTGAAATCCTTTTTCAGATGTAATGCCATAATTAAGTCTATATTTCAATCCTTCCAAGGGTAGTTTTAACTCAGCAAATCCTTTCATATCAATACGCTCAGTTGTTCTATCATTTGTTTGTGAAATATTAGAGAATGGGTTTGGATAATATATCTCTGGATACTCAGGATAGAATGCAATTGAACCATCTTCTTCATACATTTTTCCGTATGGGCTTAAACGCACTGTAGATGTTAAACTTGGAGTAGCTCCACTATTATCCTTAAATGTGTATTGTGAATTTACACCAAAGCTAAACCAATCTGTCACATCGTGGGAAACATTCATTCTCAACGTATATCTCTTGAATTGAGTATTCTCAACTACCCCATCCTGAAGTGACGCTCCTAATGAAGTATAGTATTGCGTTTTATCGGTGGCTCCTGACACGCTGAATTGATGATCTTGATATATGCCCATTCTGTATACTTCATCTTGCCAATCCACTGTTTCTCCTGATAAATAAGAATCATACTCATAAGAATTTAATAGATTTTCAGGCGAGAAATCTACCCCTCCTTGTGCTGCCTCATAATCTTCTCTGAACATTATATATTGAGAGGGAGACAATAAATCAAGTTTTCTTGCAATTGACTGAACTCCTATTGATCCATGATAGGTAGCGGTAAGTGCTGCTTGACCTTTTTTACCAGCTTTTGTCGTTATGATGATAACACCATTTGCACCTCTCGAACCATAAATTGCAGAAGATGAAGCATCTTTCAGAACACTCATCGACTCGATATCATTAGGATTTATATCTGATAAGTTACCGCTAAATGGGATGCCGTCAACAATTAACAATGGAGAATTGGATGCGGTTAATGAATTTACACCACGAATCGTTATTGTTGGCGTAGCACCTGGTGATCCAGAACTATTCACAATGTTGAGACCTGCAATTTTACCTTGCAAACTTTGTGCAACGTTAACAGTCGGAACATTTTCAAAATCATCAGCACTAACGCTTGCAATAGCCCCTGTAAGATCTGATTTTGCTTGAGAACCATAACCTACGACTACGACTTCATTCAAGCCTACAGCAGAATCACTCATCTTAATCTTTAGCTCTTTTTTACTGACTACACTAATACGCTGCGTCTCCATGCCAACAAAAGATATAACTAAAGTGCCATTTTCTGGCACTCTGTTAATTCTAAAATTTCCGTCGACATCAGTAACAACACCATTTGTAGTACCTTGAACAACAACTGTAGCTCCGGGAATAGGCATTCCTCTACTATCCACTATCTTCCCTTTTACCTCTTTGCCATTTTCCTGCGGCTCTGCAACGAGCGACTTTACAGACACATTTTTGACTTCCTGTTTCGATTTAATGATTACTTGACGATCGTATATTTCATAGCTTACATTGTTGTCAAGCACTTGATCTAAGATTATGTAAATATCATTGTCTTGAGCAGATACATTTACTCTTTTGTCTAGGTCTATAGTTTTTTCGCTATAAATGAATATATACTGACTGTTACTTTCTATTTCATTGAATACTTCGCCTAGTGTGGCTCTTTTTAACTCAAAAGTAAATCTTACTTCTTGCGAATACAAATTTGATGCTACCGATGCCATTGAGAAGCATAAAAGAAAGCTGAGCAATTTCATCTTTACGACAAATTTGACCAATGACCTCTTTTTTCTGAAGTCAATCTCTATTTTTTTCATACATTTGTTGTATTTTAGTTAATATCAGTTATTAATTAAGTGTTTGAAAACCGGTGAGCCCTAATTCCCCGGTTTTCTTTTTTTTCTTAGTATGTCAATAAATACTCTTCATTGTATCATAGGCATATTTCTTTTTATTAGTTAATACGTATCACCTTATTTTCTATATCATAGTCTATCTCAGAAACCTGTGATAATGCATACATTACATCGCTTATTGATTCTCCTAAATCTAGCTTTCCTGATATCGGCAAAGCTTTCTCGACCACGCTTGGTTCATATTCAAAATCTACATTATAAAATCTTTTCAATTTTCTGAGGACTACCTCAACACTTTCGTTTGAAAACCCATACCAGCCATCAATCCAAGCTACATAAACCATAGCATCTTGCTCTGATACCAGCTTGATTTCTTCTGCTTGTTCTGCAATAGAAGCTCTTTCAAAAGGACTCATTCTCATTTTATGCACATCTCCTTCGCCACCATTTCTCCATACATCCACACTTCCTTCAATCAAAACAGCTTCTGCAAAACCATCTGAATTATATGTCGACACATTAAATTTTGTTCCTAATACCTCAATATTCATTTGTTGTGAAGATACTATAAATGGCTTAGATTCACTTTTTGCTACTTCAAAATATCCTTCACCATCTAGGAATACCAAGCGCTGCTTTGTGGTAAATTCGTTAGGAAAAGCAAACTTTGTCCCAGCATTTAACCAAACTTTCGTACCATCACTTAGTTGCATTGTTACACGTTTTCCATAAGGCACGATCACCTCGTTCATACTCGTTTTGTCTTGCTTTACAGAAGTTAAACTGCTGTCAACCCTTACAAACTTTTCATTTACTCTCACCTCATTGGTTTCAACCTTGATATCTGCCCTATCCTCTTCTACTTCCACTACTTCTCCATTGGCTAGATTCAGAGTCAAATTATTTGTAGACATATCAATATTCTCAACCATGAACGCATATTCTATATTGCTACCATCAACAACTGCGTTATTGTTCATTAGGATTACTGCTGTAGCTATGATTACAGCTAAACAAGCAGCAACAGCCGAGATGTGATAGACATGAATAATTCTCCTTTTTTTATTCATAACCTCCTGAATATTTGTCCAGATTTTACTTTTCTCAGTCTCTGAAAGTTTATCATCAGCAATAAAAGGTGTAATTATCTTTCTAGCTGCTAGAATTGTATCTCTATTATCCTGGTTAAGATCTAGAAATCCCTTCCATGCCTCCGCATCACCATCTTTCACAATGTCAACGAAGTCTAAATCATCAATTAAGTCCTCAAGACTAAAACCGGTATAAACCTTATATTTTCTTTTTGTATGCATATTGGATATTCTACTCATAAGAATAAAGGGATTTGTTAAGAAAATGTGACATGTATATTTTAAAAATTTATGAATCTATGTTGTTTGTTGCGGGTGGATACAGATTTTGAATAAATTTTTAGTCTCTCTGCATATCTTAGCATGGTTTTAGGCATTCCATCCGTGGGCAACTTTTTACCTAACTCTATTCCTATAGAGCCTTAGTTTTATTGAGAAAATTGTCAGATACAGCCCTTTTCATCATGCTGTAGACCTATTTTTTAAACAGATGCGCACTGGGTATCTCTATAATTAACCCAAAATCTATCCCACATAAAATCAAAATGACCTAACAGCTAATTTTATAAGTCACCTTAAATTATCTTGCAGGTCTGTTTTCAATATTCTACTCTGCTCTAATGTTTATAATATTTGATTTCAGCCCTTTTCCATCAACTTTAAAATTTATCTCTCCTGTCTTTCCGTTGCTTTGGACTATAGCAGTAAGTTGCCCGTTAAAAACATGCATACTTGGTAAGTGGAAAATATCAAGACATGTAGGGTCTCCGTTGGCTGCTGCACGATAATCAGCTGCACCTTTGACTGAAAATTGCAATTCTCTAACATCATGAGGACACAAATTCCCATCCTTATCTACAACTTTTATGTTGACATAAATAAGGTCTTTTCCATCCTTTTGCATCACCGTCTTGTTTGGTGTAAGTTCTATGCTATGAGCCTTTCCTGCCGTTCTCACTATTTTCTCATCGGCTACTGTGCCATTTTCGTCATATGCCACTACTTTCATCTCTCCAGGTCGATAAATTGCATTATACCACATCAACCTATAACGAGTAAGGTTACTTTCTTTCGTCTTCTTTCTTTTTCCAAAGCTCTTACCATTAATAAACAGTTCGGCTTCAGGATAGCTGGTATATGCGAATACTGGCACAGTATCTCCTTCATGCTCTTCCCAATTCCAATGCGGCAGCACATGAAGGGTATTTTCATTTCTATTCCAAACACTTCTATACATATAGTATCTATCTTTAGGAATACTGGCAAGA
Source organism: Bacteroidales bacterium (assembly GCA_047974415.1). Lineage (GTDB taxonomy): Bacteria > Bacteroidota > Bacteroidia > Bacteroidales > Prolixibacteraceae > JBKEAJ01. The sequence continues at coordinate 16,992 of JBKECH010000080.1, forward strand.
TCGATGATGCCAAACATAGAACTATGATTAGGCCATGAATCCACATCATATGGCGAGGGTTCCCCTAAATAATCAAAGCCTGTCCAAACAAATTGTCCTAGGTGCCAATCATTGTCCTCGGCTGCAGCTAGGTCATCATCTGGCAGGTTCGACCAATGGCAAAACTCCAAGTCATATGCGGTAGACTGGTGGTCGTCGTATTTCACACTCGCTTTTGGAACAGCAGGCAATTTGTATACCCCTCTGGAACTAACTGTTGAAACCGTCTCCGAACCGAGTATTAATTTATGTGGAAGAGTCTCGTATGCTTCTTGATATCTGTTCAATCTGTAATTTAAACTAGGGATATCAAGCATTGACGCAAAACCATTTTCTAACACGCATGTTACTTGATCCATTCCGCATGTAACAAGTCGTGTAGGGTCTTCTCTGTGGCATATATCTTGCAAGAACTTCGCTACTTTATAACCCTCTGTACTACACTGAGTAGGCACTTCATTTCCGATACTCCACATGATGACACTAGCATTATTTCGAAAATTATGAAGCATATTCACCAAGTCCTTCTCTCCCCATTCTTTAAAAAAACGATGATATCCATTCTTACATTTTGCAATATCCCATTCGTCAAACGACTCTACTTGCATCATGAATCCCATTTCATCACAAAGTCGCACCAAATCAGGCGATGGCATATTATGCGATGTGCGAATTGCATCACATCCCATATCTTTGAGTAGAGTAAGTCGATATCTCAATGCCGCTTCATTAATTGCCGTACCTATCGGACCCAAATCATGATGATTACACACTCCCTGAAACTTGCGCATCTTCCCATTAAGGAAAAATCCTCTATCCGCAACGTATTCCATGGAGCGTATTCCAAATCTCGTTTGATATGTATCCATCAATTCATTATTGATATATATCCTCGATTTAGCAATATACAGATTTGGCTCTTCGGGCGACCATAATTTTGGACTTTGCACGAGAATATTTTGCTCTAGCGGCATGTTATGATTTATTTTTCTAGAATCAGTCTGCACGACAACTTCTTCTCCAATATTATCTATAATTGAGGTTACAATCTTCACCGTATTTGTATCAGCTCCTTCAATTTTTGTTTTAAGCTTAATAGCAGCTAGAGTGTCCGACACATGCGGAGTGGTGATTTGAGTCCCCCACACAGGCACATGCACTTTTTCAGTTTCTATTATGTGCACATTTCTGTACAGTCCCGCACCAGGATACCATCTCGAAGATTGCGGTTTATTCTCCAAACGAACAGCTAGAATATTATCTTTACCATCTTTATTTAAGTAGTTTGTAATGTCAAAATGGAAAGCATTATATCCAAAAGGCCAATAGCCAACATCCTTACCATTTACATATAAACGTGCCTCACTCATTGCTCCGTCAAATAAGATTTGCACTTTTTTGTCGACTTCTGTATCAAATTTCAATCTATACCACCCGATACCTACATATGGTAACCCTCCTGTTCTTCCTGTTTTTAGCGACTCTTTGGTTTCTAGATTTTGAGTTATTTTAACCGTTTGCAAATCATTTTGCAAATCAAACGGACCGTATATCGCCCAATCGTGAGGCACTCTCACAGATTGCCAATTCTTATCATCATAGGTCTCTACTTCAGATCCTTCAGCATCACCGAGGTGAAACTTCCAACCTAATTCTAATTTTCTCTCAATTCTTTGCGAGTAGCCTTCTATGCAACAAAGCATGAGAATAAATAATATCTTCATAATTAATATAAAAAAATGGATTACAATAGCACAAAACATAAAGATGCTTGCGCATAACATAAATATAAAACACTACTTAGGATTTCGGGAGACAGGGTAAATCCAATAACAAATGTGAACCTATAAAAAGTAAGGTCATCAGGCTTTTCAAGTCAAGTTTCTTCCTAAGCAACTTTATTGCTCTAGAAACATTTTGCCTTGCAGCTTCTACTGAAATTGACATAATTTCGCTAATTTGTGCATAGTCAAAACCCCCATTGAACCGATAATGTAATATTTCACGTTGTTGAGAACTAAGCTGCTCAAGCGCTTTCTTCAGCTCTCTTTGCTTTGTAGTCAGAGCTTCCTCATTGATTAAATCATCCTCAATGGGGAAAGTCAAATCAGGCTCAATCCTCTCATTACTATCAAGACTGATAGTTTTACTCTTTTTTTTTAGCTCATCAACTAATCGTCGTCGAAATGCTTTCTGAATATAAGCTTTCACATTATCGGTATCTCCAAGTTTTGTTTTATTTTGAATCAGATAAATAAACAAATCTTGAATGGTATCTAACACTAAACTATCATCCAGAGTAAGTCTCTTACCGTATGAAAATAGCAAGTCAGCATACTGATGATAAACTAGAGAAATGGCACTCTTATCACCTTTTTTGAATCTACGCCATAATCTAAAGTCCGAGTTTTCTTTCAAAATAGTTTTATCTTAGTACATGACAGAAAAAAGAAATAAACACCTAAATTATTTTTACAATATATTGGCTTTCCATATATTATAGAAACGCATCCAAAAGCTTCTCTAGTCATAAAGAAAATCAAAATCAAGGACAAAAGTACAGAATTATATGAAGTGTTACAAACTTCATCTCCACCAATTTCTTTCGATTATCTTTCTTCTGTTGTATATCCTGGTTGATTTGTGGCGATAGATGAGCTCTACTGTCTATTTACCCTACAAAAACCAAACTGTGCAACAAGTGATATCATGCGGATTTTGGCTGTGTCGAAAATGCATATACTATATTCGACATAGCTTAAAGATAACTGGCTCTATGTCTAATGTGGTGGGTAGACTTTAATGGAAAATCGAAAAAGCATTCGAATTGCAACACAAAAAAGCATTTTGGCGTAGCGTTTCTTTCAAAAGTTTTTGCTTGGTAGGCCTAATAATTTTTAGTTTCCAAATCTCACCTACCACATTCGACATAGAGCCAGATTTTTTGGCTCTATGTCGTTTGTAGTGGGTAGTTATTTTAGCTTCGCCGTAGGCGATTAATCTTACTAACATGAAAATTTCCACGCATAGCTTCCCCATCGGGGATTAATCTGTTTAATCGTTGAAGGTTTAGGGTTGAATTGTTGAAGGTTGAATTGTTGGAAGTTTAGGATCTGCGCAGGGCGAACTTTGTTAAAATCATTAACATTTTGAGGCGTGTCTAGGGTGACCAT
>JBKECH010000167.1:0-39487 GCA_047974415.1 Bacteroidales bacterium
CATTCCAAATCAAAAACTTTAACCCTATTTACCTTGCACAGACCTCAAAATATTAATAATTTTAACAATGTTCGCCCTGCGCAGATCCTAAACTTCCAACAATTCAACCTTCAACAATTAAACCCTAAACCTTCAACAATTAAACAGATTAATCCCCGATGGGGAAGCTATGCGTGGAAATTTTCATGCTAGTAAGATTAATTGCCTACGGCAAAGCTAAAATAACTACCCACTACAAACGACATAGAGCCAATATTTACGAGTTTTTAGAAGAGCCTGAAGCCTGCTGGAAAGCAGGATCATATCAAAATAGAATGAGATATCAAAATTCTTTATTCCCCGAAATGGAGGGGGCTTACTTTTGAAAAGACGGATAACGAACATTGATTATGTGAAAGTTACGAAAGATATATTGACTGAATTTTATTTTAGCGGACAGTAGTGAATTTTAACCTACTCTTTTTTTACAGACTTTCGGTTCTCTCTGTTTTGTTTTCGTTGTATTTATTACCGCAACAAAGTCAAGTAAAGAAAGCATCGCTTTTTGGCGCTTATGCATGACCTGCATAAATTCATGTGCGAAAATCCATTTTGTTTGAACCCGAAACATGCATCAGCCTACCTATTACGTGCCCAACCCCTTCAAAACAAAGATATTGCCAGCTTTAAATGCAACTGTTAGTCTCAGACGCAATGCATTGCGTCTCTACCTCACTGTCACGATTAAACCCTAAACAAACAATAACACCCCTTCGGGGTTGAAAGGCAGATGGTTAAATAAAACTTCCATGCAGTAAGCTATAGGCTGTAAGCCTAACTACACACAGCGGATGATTATAGACTCTAAACGGTTGAGCAATTCAACCCTTCAACGGTTAAACGATTAAACAAGCCAACGATTCAACCCTAAACTTTAAACAATTAAACGGTTAATTCATAATAATTTCTTAGATTTGTCAAAGAAGTATTTAAAGCTCCCCAAATAAGAGTCTTTAGATATTAAGTACAAAAAAAAAACTTACATATTAGAGAAATACTGCAAAGAGTATCACCTTGCAATTAGTTCCGAACACTCTTGAGTGTTGCAATGAATTTACTGAGGAGGGGAAAACTTTGGGGATCAGAATATAACTTAATAGATAATGAGACGACACCTTCTGACAGCCATTTTTTGTGTATTTATATACGCCCTTTCTTATGCACAAATAAGAAAAGATGGAATCCCTCAGATTATACTCAAAAAGAAGATTATCAACAGATCCAATCTTTACCAAACAGCAGATATTCCAAGTCAATTTAAGAACTTCAGAATATCGGATAAACACCTTAAAAGACGGAAGTCCTTACAATTTGCCTATCCATTCTACGCCAATCTGACCCCAAACAATTCTGGAAGATGGCAACAAGGTAGTGGCACTACGGAAATATGGACACTGGAAATAAAATCAGCAGATGCAAAATCAATAAACCTGATCATAGATAGTTTCCACATGCCTCCCTCTGCAAAGCTATATGTATGGGGAAACGAAGAAGATCTCCCAAATGGGTATATAGGCGCGCACAATAATAATGGCAGCAAAACGCTGGCAGTATTGCCCACCAAAGGAGATATTATAAATATACAACTAGAAGTCGAATATAAAGAAAAAGACAGATGCTCTTTACATATTTCACAAATATCTCACGACTATTACGGAGTATTCAATATATTAAAACGCTTATCAGGCAGTTGCGAAATAAACTCCAACTGCAATACCGAGGAGCAATGGGTAAAATCTAAAAAGGCTATTTGTCAGATGATTATAGAAGGCATATCATTGTGCACGGGAACAGTAATGAATAACACAAATAATGACTTCACTCCTTATGTTCTCACTGCCAACCATTGCTATGAAGGGGAAAATATAGCACAGAGAACCTTATACATTTTCATGAAAGAAAGCCCCAACTGCGTTGAGTTAAGTGCTAACAGAATGAACTCAATATCAGGAGGGATATATAAGGCCAACTCTGTAAAGCAAGATTACTATCTGACAGAGATAAACAAAAAAATACCCATACATTTTCAGACATACTACTCAGGATGGACTAGAGAAAAAAGTATCTCAAACAATAATGCTTGCATACATCACCCTCAAGGAGATAAAAAAAAGATTTCGATATCCTTGCAAGCTCCTACTATCGAGGCCTACACGGATTCCGAACTAACTGTAAATCATGCATGGCAAATAAAACAATGGAACTCAGGAACAACAGAAGGAGGCTCTTCGGGGGCAGGACTGTTCGACAATCTTGGATACTACAGAGGCTCGCTCATTGGCGGAGATGCAAGTTGCTCAAACCCCGTATTCGATTTCTTTTCTGCCTTCTATAAAAACTGGGATTTTGAAACCGTCAGCTCAATGCAATTAAAATATTGGTTAGATCCTCTCGGAATTGACCCAACAACATTAGATGGTAAATTCTATGACGACAATACTTGCAATACGGAAACAAATAGCTCCCCTAGCGATACAATATGTAACTCTCCATTAGGAACGTCCTCCCACATTGCCGGAACCAACAACATGAACGTAACCGAAATAGTAGAGAAATTTCAAGTCAACACAAAAACACCAATATACCAAGTGCTTATAGGGACAAAAAATGCCGATGCCGTGTATAGCAACAATGTCACATTAAACATATATGACGAAAAAGATGGCCTGCCAGGAAACCTCTTATACTCGCAAGTATTCTCAATTGCCAACCTAGAAAGAAACTCGTGGCATAGTTTTAGTCTCAGCAAGAAAATAGAGGTGTCAGAAACTTTCTTTGTAGGCTTCGACATAACGCAACTGAACTATGCAAGGGCAGAACTATCTGTACTAACTACAAGCCTACCTAAAAATCGGAGTAGCACCTTCTACTACAAACGATTGAACAAGTGGAACACATACTACTCTAGCGATGGCAAGCCAAGATCTCTACTCATAGGTATAAACCAATGTAGCAACATCTTAAACGACATCGACAGCACGAACACAAACAAAAAAACAAACATAGATATTTATCCCAATCCTATTTCCAATGTAATGTACATCAAGAGTGACAAAGAAGTAACCCAAATTGAAGTAATAGACCTATCTGGCAGAATCATCGAAACCTCGACATCAATAGGATACCTAAATGACGACTTATCCATATTTGATATGAGCTCAATACCAAACGGACTTTACATACTTGCTGTATCAAACAAAAAGGCACGCAGATATTTTAAAATAATAGTAAATCATCGGTAATCACGAAACTATATAAAGCCATTGATTAGCAACAAAATCTTAAACAGGTGAAACCTCCATGCAGTAGGATTATTAAAAAGCAGCAAAAGCCTACAGTTTATTGCATACAGCTTAAACAAGCCATGAAAACAAAACTTTCACACAGGAAGCAAGCGATATGTGGAAATTAATAACAAAATACTAAAATGAAAGTAAAAGACATAGTAGATTCGATAAGCAAATTTGCACCAGAAACGTACCAAGAGACATGGGACAACATCGGGCTTCTTGTAGGTAATAAAGACATGGAAGCATCTGGAATACTGATAACTCTAGATGTTACAGAAGACCTAATTGACGAAGCCATTGCAAAAAGTGCTAATGTCATAATAGCCCACCACCCTCTAATATTCAAAGGTTTAAAATCCATAACTGGATCACATTGGACTGAAAGATGTATTATAAAAGCTATAAAAGAAGACATTGCAATTATTGCTGTCCATACCAATATTGACATAGTGCGAGGTGGCGTGTCATTCAGGATGGCAGAGAAACTCGGACTGCAAGACATCAATATACTTGGCAAATCAGAAGCAAAATTATTGAAGATTTCGGTATTCGTACCCGAAGCTCACGCCGATAAAGTGCGAAATGCAATGTTTGACGCAGAAGCAGGAAATATTGGCAACTACGATTGTTGTAGCTACAACACCAAAGGAATTGGCACATTCAGAGCCAGTAAAAACACAAAACCCTTCGTGGGCAAGCATGGAGAAGTGCACAAAGAGCCTGAGATACGGATTGAAATTACGATTCCCGAACACCTGAACGAAAAAGTCATAACAGCCATGCTCGCATCCCACCCATACGAAGAAGTAGCATACGACATATACACAATGAATAACAAGAATCCACACATCGGATTTGGAGTTATTGGAGTTATGGACGGAGACTATTCGGAACGAGATTTTATGTTGAAGCTAAAAGAATGTTTTAATTGCGTCGCAATAAAGCACACCAAACTCCTACACAAAAGTATTAATAAAGTAGCTCTCTGTGGAGGGGCGGGCAGCTTTCTACTTCCCAATGCCATAGCTAAAGGTGCAGACATCTATGTAAGCGGAGACTTTAAGTATCATGATTTCTTCGAGGCTGACAACAACATTATTATTGCCGATATAGGACATTATGAAAGCGAACAGTACACAAAAGAAATTTTACATGAGATTGTTACAAGAAATTTTCCTAACTTTGCCGTTCATATTGCGGATACTGTAACAAATCCTGCACAAACATTTGTATAACAAAAAAAATACGATAATAAAAATGGCTAAGACTCAAAAAAAGGAATTGTCGGTTGAAGATAAACTAAAAGCAATGTATGACTTGCAGGTCATAATGTCAGAAGTAGACCAAATAAAAGTACTAAGAGGTGAGCTCCCTCTTGAAGTTACCGACCTTGAAGACGAAATTGAGGGCTTGGAAACAAGAATAAGCAAAATAGCAGAAAACATCACTACTTTACAAGCTGATTCAACCTCCAAGAAAAATACAATTGAAGAATCAAAAGTACTCGTAAAAAAATATACGGAGCAACAAGACAACGTGAGAAACAACAGAGAATTTGACTCATTCACTAAGGAAATAGAATACCAAAACCTTGAAATACAACTAGCCGAAAAACACCTCGGCAAATACACCAAAGATCTTGAAGAGTTAAACCAAAAGCTTACCGAGGCTAAAGACGCTCTAAAAGACAGAAAAGCCGAACTAAAAGACAAAAAAGGAGAACTCGAAAATATTACATCCGAAACTGAGAAAGACGAAAAGAAACTGAAAAAAAGTGCTGAGAAAATCGAATCTAAGATTGAAGATCGATTGCTCACTGCTTTTAAACGCATCCGAAAAAATGCAAAAAATGGTATTGCCGTTGCCACTGTCGAGCGTGATGCGTGCGGAGGTTGCTTCAATAGAATTACACCTCAACGTCAATTAGATGTAGCCCTGCACACCAAAATTATTGTTTGTGAATACTGCGGAAGAATACTTGTTGACAAAGAGATATCTGGCGATATTGAAAGTGTAGAAGAATAGATGTCGCCTGCCTAAAATCCTAAAAAGAGGTTGGCGTTTTGCGCCAACCTCTTTTTTTAGTACTCTATATCGCTTGCAGTGGGCGCATGAAAATTTTGGGAACTACTTTTATATCCATCGTGCACCTCGTGTGCCATAGTTTGTTTTAACCCAGATATACATTAGGACAGTAGCGAGGGCTTCAAACTCTTCAAAACAAGGTTTTCGGAGAACGAAGCGTAGCACCGCTACGGAGAGTAAAAAACAGCTAAGCATTTGTTCTGAAGAGCTTTGGATTCGTAATAGGCAAACTAGTGCATATTATAGGTTAAAATCCGCTCTCACTATTCGACATAGAACCAAGGAAGACTATCTAGAGTCTGTCTATAAAGTCCAATATCTGCGTTATGCTCACTTTGCGAATTAGTCATTTACACAAGTAAACTCCCAATCCACCAAGTTTCGCAAGCCTTGATCTTTAACATTATGGACAGACACTATCTACGCCATTGCAACAATAGCCGCTCCTATAAGATTAGCATTCTCTACTCGTTGTATGTCGAACTGTACGTTGCTATAGTGCATGTGGTCCAGTAGGTCGCGAAGATACTTCTTAACCATCTTATTGTAGTCTTTATATTCTGACAAATGAGACCAGAAAAGACTACCTTCGGCAACAATTAGAACTCTGTATGTGCGATCTGTAGGAGGATTACCACTTAATATCAACCCCGCAATTGTTGACGCCACAAGTTTGGCAGAGCGTTTATATGCATCCTGGGAAAGCTCGACTGCCTCGGTATCAAATTTTTTGGGATTGTCGATAACATAAGACATGTATTTACCATCGGTGTGCTCATCAAATTTGTCGGGGAAAGCTGCATTTAGCAATCTTCCAACGAACATTCCAGACACAGCTTTTTCAAACTTCTGTTTACCCTTATTTGAAGACTTATCGTCTACAATTTTGTCAAGTTCCGTAAGTACGTCAGGAGTGAAATTGCCAGATTCTAGGTTTATAGGTAATATTCCTTCCCACGATTCTATATCTTTATTTATTCTTGATGTATGGAAGAAAGTTGCCATGTTAGTTCCCGTCCCTACAATTAACCCGATGTAAGAATCAAAACCAGGGAGGGTTTTCCCTGCAAATAGAGTAGTGATAGTGTCGTTTGCAACTTTAATATCGGAAAACTTCGATTTGCAATTCTTGTTTAGATAATCCAATAAAGGCTTTCCTATCTTACTTCCTATCAGCTCTGTTATTGCCAGATCCTTGCTCATCCCTATTCCTATGGCATCTCCATCTTTGAGGCTAGTAGCAGGATACGAATAACAATATCCGATAGGTGTCTCTTCTTCATATCCTAGCACATTCACCAAACCAGCTATTGCTTTAAAGAGAGCTTCCAACGAACGCGTCTCGCCCAGCTCTGGGTCGAGTTTCTTACCCACTGGTCCATGAGTTACTACTGCTACACCCTTTTTAAACTCGACTACTGCCACTCTGAGATTTGTGCCTCCGAAGTCAACAACTGTTACAGCTCCATTCAGCTCCCCCTCTATGGGGGAAACATAAGTAGGTATGCACAGCAACTCTTGCCCCTCTTTGTCAAGACCTTGCAAGACTTTTTCGCAAAATGAATTACTGATGTTTTTCTGCTGTTTAATATCAAGATTTAGTAAATTACTCATAATAATATATTGTATTGTTTAATATCTAAGATTAATAATGATGGTACGAATATAGGAATTGTTATTAAAAAAAAGGCGAATCTCATCTTTTTTTTGGATATTCTTGCAAATTTATATCTCCAATCAGATGCTTTTTACTGATTTTACACTAAAGCACATCCTGACTAAGATGCTGAATTTAATTAGTTTGCGGTGATAGCTGAGCTCATGTTTTATGAAGAGTTCTCATCATTGCGTTAGCACAGGATAATGGAAAGACCCTTCGCTCCGTGTGCTCCAATAACTAGCGACTGTTCGATATCTGCAGTTTTCGAAGGTCCTGAAATAAAAACACCGAAGCCATACTTATTGAACTCTATTTGTTCGTATGCTTCATGCATGTTGTTTACAATTTTGTTTTTGTCTAAGACCACCACCAGGTATTCAGATATAAAATACACCGCTTTTTGGCGAACATTCTGAGGAATCCAAACACATGCATTTTCTGCAACCCCAAGCTCACCTCTTACAATTGCCAGATCCGTTCCGTTCAATTCATGAGGGTCATCTATATTATCTGGGTTTATTGTAGCAATGCCTATTTCTGTTAGATTCGATGCTATACGTTTTGCTGTAGGATATAAAGATGCCACTTTGTCGTTTAAGTCCTCATTTGGATTAAGAATGTAGGCTACACCTCCGACGGCCTTGCATGTCTGAATAAATTTGTCTAATTTATTGTTATATTGTATTACTGCAATGCATTCTATATTAGGCATCTCACGTCGAGTGGTGATACGTTGCTTTATGTTGTTCAAAATCTCGTCTTTACTACTCATCATTTTTTGTCATTTCTATATAATTCGATTCATCGGTATTTTGTATCTTACCTTGTTTCCACATTGTTGTGAAAGATTCTTTGGCAAAGACTGGCATTTCACGGCCTTGCCCCCACTGGTTTAGTCCGTTGTAAACCATAAATCTGGGCATTCCATTGGCGAGGGGTGCTATTTTTAAGGATGTTTTGTATAAACTAGGATGAGTGAATAAGAATTTCATCCCTTTCGACATTATTTTTTTCATTTGATCTGCCTTACCTATATTATCTAGATCTTGTCGCCAGTGATAAATTTGGTCTGCCAAGTCGATTTTTGCAGGGCATACATTGTTGCAAGAATAACAGAGCGAGCATGCCGATACATTATCGAAATATTTCCGAGGCTCTTTAAGCATCCCTAGGTTGATACCAATAGGACCAGGGATAAAGTAGGTGTAAGAATAGCCTCCACTGCGCCGATACACTGGACAAGTATTCATGCAAGCACCACAGCGAATACACTTCAATGTTTGAATATGTTCCGCATTTGCCAAGATATTACTTCGCCCATTATCCACTATGATAATGTGCATTTTGCATCCAGCAGGAGGCTTGCGGAAATGTGACATGTAGGTTGTGGATGGCTGTCCTGTCGCCGAACGTGCTAGTAAACGAGTATAAACACTAAGTGCTTTATGGTTAGGTATTATCTTTTCTATGCCCATAGACACGATATGAACCTTTGGCAAGGACGTTCCCATGTCGGCATTACCTTCGTTAGTACATACTACAACATCGCCCGTTTCTGCAACACCAAAATTACATCCCGTCATTCCAACATCGGAGGTCATAAACTCATTGCGCAAATGCTGGCGAGCAGCATGGGTAAGGTATGTGGGGTCGCTATTATCCTTTTCTGTGCCGAGTTTTTCTTCAAACAGTTTACCGACTTCCTGTCGAGTCATGTGGATAGCAGGCATAACTATATGACTAGGTGCTTTCCCTGCTAATTGCAGGATACGCTCCCCCAAATCGCTCTCTACTACATTGATGCCATTGCTCATAAGATGCTCATTAAGATGACATTCTTCGGTGAGCATCGACTTGCTTTTTACTAGCTTCTTGGCCTTGTTGTCGCTTAGTATTCTGTATACTATCTCGTTATGCTCATCTGCATCTTTTGCCCAATGCACCTCCACTCCATTGGCTTCGGCATTTTGTGCAAACTGCTCGATATACTTATCTAAGTTTGTGATAGTGTGCATCTTTATTTCGTTCGACAGTTCTCGCAAAGCCTCCCATTCGGGTACTTCGCTGGCTATTTTATCTCTCTTTGCACGCACCATCCAAAGAGTTTTGTTGTGCCATGCCTCTCCTTCTTTATTCGAAATGAAGCAACTTGCAGCTTCGGAATGCTTTGTACTCATAATCCTGCAGCTAAAATTTGAACAACATGAATGAATTTTATTGCTAGCTTTTCTCGATTTACAACACCTTGCATATGCATCAGGCACGAGCTGTCAGCTCCAGTTATGTATTCGGCTCCGGTGTTGATGTGGCTTGCTACTTTATCTTGAGCCATGCACACCGACACTGCTGGCTCCTCGATGGAAAACATTCCACCAAAACCACAACATTCATCAGGTTTCTCGGGCTCTATTATTTCCACGCCATCAACTCTCAATAATAAATTTCTTATTTTGGAATAATCCGTTTCCATCAGTTCGCTAGGCGACGAAAGATGAAGCTCTCGAACTCCATGACAACTATTATGTATGCTAACTTTATGAGGAAACACACCCGGCAGCTTGTCCACCTTTAAAATATCGTGTAGAAACTCGCAAATGTCATATATCTTCCCGCTAGTCTTACAAAGATGATTACTAGACCCCAAAATATTAGGGTAGTTATTCTTTACAAATACGGCACAACTCGCCGAAGGTGCAAGCACATACTCGTATCCATCAAACAGCTCTTCAAAGTGTTTCGCTAACGGCAAAGCATCACTTTCGAAGCCTGCATTTGCCATCGGCTGACCACAACAGGTTTGGTCTAGTGGATAGTCGACATCCAATCCCAACGAGCGTAGCAACTTGTAGGATGCTACTCCCACTTCGGGGTAGATGGCATTTACATAGCACGGTATAAATAAACCTATATTCATCTGTTTAAAATGCTGCAATAAGCTGTAAGCTATAGGCTTTATGCTTTTGCTGGTTTGTTAATCATCCTCCTGTGTGTAGCTTAGGCATATAGCTTAAAGCCTACTGCATGAAGGTTTCATCTGTTTATATTTATTGTCTGTCCATAATGTCGGAAGTCCGAACTATAAAGTTAAACATCAAGGCCTGCCATTATTTCATGTTGAGAGTTTGTGTATTGGGAGTAGAGATGCCCAACTTGGGCGTCTCTACTTCTGTAAATTACTTATTCGCAAAGTGAGTATAACGCAGATATTGAACTTTACAAATAGGCTCTATCTAACCTTTGGTTTCAAGATACACAACATGTGTTTGAAGATATTCCTCAAGACCGTGTTTGCCATCGGCTCCACCAATTCCTGACTTGCGATAGCCTGCATGGAAGCCTTGCATAGCCTCGAAATTTTCGCGGTTCACGTAGGTCTCTCCAAATTTCAACTCTCTGACTAGTTTGAATGCAGTATCTAGATTTTGAGTATAAATAGATGAGGTTAGACCATACTCGCAGTCGTTTGCCCATTTGATAGCATCGTTAATATCTGAAAATTCCACCACTGGCAATACTGGACCAAAGGTCTCATCTTGAATAATATCCATATCCTGAGTAGCATCAAGTAGAACCGTCGGCTCGTAGTAATAGCCCTTGTTTCCGATACGCTTGCCCCCGCAAGCAAGTTTGCAACCTTGTTTAACAGCATTATCCACTTTCTCGCTTACTGATTTCAATGCATTGGCTTCTACCAACGGACCCATGTCGAGGTCTACAGTCTCTGATGGATTACCAACTTTTACTGACTTCATGCCTGCAAGTAATTTCTCCACAAATTTGTCTTTTACGCTACGATGAACATAAACCCTTTCGGCACAATTGCAAACCTGTCCAGTGTTTATCACTCGCGAGGCAATGATGCATTTTACGGCTAAGTCTATGTCTGCATCCCCCATCACTATTGCTGGAGCTTTACCACCGAGTTCGAGCGAAACCTTGGTTATGTTAGGGGCTGCTGCCGACATGGTCTGCACACCCGCCCCAACACTTCCTGTGAGGCTTACCATGCCAACCTTAGGATTGCCAGCTAATTCCTGTCCAATAACAGAACCTCGCCCCATAACAAGGTTGAACACCCCTGCAGGTAGTCCCGTTTCTTCAACTACCTGAGCAAAGACATAAGCATTTTCTGGTGTTATCTGACTAGGTTTAACAACAATAGTATTTCCCGTAACAAGAGCTGGTGCTGCCTTGCGAGCAATAAGAAAAAAAGGGAAATTCCAAGGAAGAATACCCGTAGTTACGCCAATAGGTTTCTTGAACAAGAAAATATTTTCATTTGGTCGGTCGCTTTGTATTATTTCGCCTTCATAGCGACGTGCCCACCCTGCCATATACTCTAGATAATCAGCAGTAAATAGCACCTCTACATTTGCAAGACCTTGGGTTTTACCACCTTCGCGGACAATGATATCAGTAAGCTCTTTCTCTCTTTTGCGTATCCCGTTTGCAATCTTTATAAGATAACTTGCTCGCTGCACCGCAGGAACACGAGCCCACTCATCTTGCACCTTGTCTGCAATATCTATTGCTTTCCTTGCATCCTCAACTCCGCCATCTGGCATGCGCGACACAACTTCCTCTGTTGCAGGATTCAATACATCAATCCACTTGTCGGAAGTGTTCTCTAAAAACTTCCCTCCGATAAACATCTTTAGTTCTCTCATAACATTAACTTTTAAAATATTGATAATAAATTCGTAGGTAAAAGTCTATTCATGCGCTTGTGTATCTTTGTTAAACGAATAATAATATTGATAAAACAACAATTCGGACTTTTGTTTTCAACAAAGGCAAAGCTAATAAAAAAATATTCAGTAGCAGAACTCTCGATGGAATTTCTTAAATTTGTGTCATGTTTTATTTAACTAGTAGAAAGAAATAATATGGAACATCAAAAGAAGATATATCTTGACGAGGCAGAAATGCCCAAACAGTGGTATAATATTGCAGCCGACTTGCCAACGCCACTGAACCCTCCTTTAGGGATAGATGGAAAACCAGTAACCCCCGAAACGCTTGCTCCAGTGTTTCCAATGAACCTAATTGAACAAGAAGTGAGCGACAAGCGTTGGATTGATATTCCCGAAGAAATCCGCCAGATATTTCTCAGATGGAGACCCAGCCCCTTGATACGTGCCTACGAATTAGAGGCTGCTTTAGGAACTCCTGCCAAGATATATTATAAGAACGAAGGAGTATCTCCAGCAGGAAGTCACAAGCCCAACACAGCAGTGCCACAAGCATGGTACAATAAACAATTTGGAATTAAACATCTAACCACCGAAACAGGCGCAGGACAGTGGGGTACAGCCTTGTCTTTTGCTTGTTCAGCAATAGGAGGCATCGACTGCAAGGTATTCATGGTGCGTGTGAGCTTCGACCAAAAGCCCTTTCGTAAAATGATGATGGGAGCATGGAACGGAAAATGCATTGCTAGCCCAAGTACTGAAACTCAGGCAGGACGAAATATTTTAGCTAAGTATCCAGACACTCCTGGCTCTTTAGGTATTGCCATCTCCGAAGCTGTCGAGGCCGCAGTGAGCGACCAATCGGGCAAAACCCGATATGCACTAGGATCAGTACTTAACCACGTGATGCTGCATCAAACAATAATAGGACTAGAAGCGAAAAAACAACTTGCAATGGTCGGCATCAAAAAACCAGACATCGTTATAGGATGTTGTGGAGGAGGGAGCAACTTTGCAGGGCTCACATTTCCATTTATGCATGATATGATTAATGGTGCTGATATAAGAGTCATAGGCGCAGAGCCTGCATCTTGCCCAACTCTTACCAAAGCACCGTTTGTGTACGACCACGGCGATGTTGCACGCATGACACCAATGATGGCAATGCACAGCCTTGGACATAATTTCATACCAGAACCTATACATGCAGGAGGACTACGTTATCATGGCATGGCCCCTCTTGTAAGCGCCTCCCTTCGCGACGGACTGATGGAAGCGCAAGCAATACCTCAGAGCGAGTGCTTCGAGGCCGGTCTGATGTTTACTCGCACCGAAGGTATTATCCCGGCTCCAGAAACAACACACGCCATTGCTGCCACAATACGCCAAGCCAAACAGGCAACCGAAGAAGGTAAAGAGAAAATAATACTTTTCAACTTCTCGGGACATGGGCTGATGGATCTAGTGGGCTACGATAAATATATGTCTGGGAAACTACACGACTACAACTTCTCGCACGAGGACATTAAGAAAAACCTCAGCGAAATAAAAGACTATCCGAAACCCAGATAGCACACGTCCATAACCTCGAGAGTCAGAGATAGAAGCGCGCCGAAGTGCTAGAATTATTATAGCAGATATTGGACTTTATAGACAGACTCTATCATGGTATCTATCCATAATGTCAAGAAATGTAAAACGAATAAGATTGAACAATATAAAATGAATTTTGTAGAAGAGCTGAAATGGAGAGGCATGATACACGACATCATGCCCGGAGCAGAGGAACTGCTTGCAAAGGAAATGACAAGCGCTTATGTTGGAACCGACCCCACTGCCGATTCTTTACACATAGGACATCTTGTTTCAATAATGATGCTTAAGCATTTTCAGGAATGTGGGCACAAACCTATAATCCTTGTCGGTGGCGCAACTGGAATGATTGGAGACCCCTCGGGGAAATCGGAAGAGCGTAACCTGCTCGACGAGAAAACTCTTCGTCACAACCAAGAGTGCATAAAAAAACAAGTCGCCAAATTTCTCGACTTTGATTGCAAGCTACCAAATAACGCAGAGCTTGTAAACAACTACGACTGGATGAAAGAGTTTAGCTTCCTAGAATTTATAAGAGATGTAGGAAAGCATATTACAGTAAATTATATGATGTCGAAAGACTCAGTAAAAAAAAGAATAACAGGCGACAATAACCAAGGACTATCTTTCACCGAATTTACATATCAGTTGGTGCAAGGATACGACTACCTGCATCTGCGAAGAGAAAAAAACTGCAAACTACAAATGGGAGGCTCAGACCAATGGGGCAACATTACTACTGGCACAGAACTTATACGCCGCAAAGGCGAGGGTGAAGCATTTGCCATAACTTGCCCTCTTATTACAAAAGCCGACGGCTCGAAGTTCGGAAAAACCGAAGGAGGAAACATATGGCTAGACCCCGACAAAACATCTCCATACAAATTCTATCAGTTTTGGCTAAACACCTCCGACGATGATGCCGAGAAGTACATCAAAATATTCACATTGTTAAACAAAGATGAGGTGGAAAAACTAGTAGCCGAACACAAAGAAGCCCCACATACAAGAATTTTGCAAAAAAGATTAGCCGAGGAAGTTACCTCGATGGTGCACGGCAAAGAACTATTCGACAATGCAGTAGAAGCCTCCTCAATATTGTTTGGCAAAGGCACGTCAGACACACTAAAAAACCTCGACGAACAGACTTTCCTTGCCGTGTTCGAAGGTGTACCACAGTTCAACATTAGCAGAGCTGACATAGTTGCAGGCATCGATATAATTAGCCTGATTGCTGAGAAAAGCAACATCGTACCATCAAAAAAAGAAGCACGCAGAACAATAGACAGCAACTCGATAAGTGTTAACAAAGAAAAAGTAACCAAAATAGAAACTATCATAAGCACCGAATCACTCATTGGCGACAAATATATACTACTACAAAAAGGAAAAAAGAATTACTACCTGATAATTGTAGAATAGCGCTATGTAAACGCCCGATGCAGCATTCCCGATGTTATTTAGTGTTTGCCATAATGTCGGAAGTCTGAACTATAAAGTTAAATATCAAGGCTTGCCGTTCTGTTATACTGGGAGTTTACTTGTGTAAATGACTAATTCGCAAAGTGAGCATAAAGCAAATATTGGACTTTATATACGGACTATATTTAATCTGCAAAAATAGAATTATCCTAGCTCCAGGGCTTGTTGTTGAGCCTCCTTATAGTCAAACAATGCGTATAAACAAATGATAAAATAAAAAAAAATGAAGAAGATTTACTTACTAATATTACTCCCCACTTTGATGTGGAGTCTTTCTTGCAAAAGTCCAAAAAAAGATACAAAGTCGCCCAATATCGTTCTCATTCTTGCAGACGACCTAGGCTATGGAGACATCTCAACATTTAACGAAGAAGGCAAAATCCCGACTCCCAATGTTGATAAGTTGGCAAGAGAAGGAATGATGTTTACCGATGCTCACACCAGCTCCTCAGTATGCACCCCAACACGCTATGGCATTATCACAGGGCGATACAATTGGCGCTCGACATTGAAAAATGGAGTGCTGGGAGGATTCAGCAAAGCTCTCATTAGCCCTGATAGGCTTACAATGCCCAAATTCTTAAAACAACAAGGATATAAAACTGCTTACATTGGCAAATGGCACTTGGGATGGGACTGGGCAATTTCAGAGAAAGACCCCGCAGACACAAAAAAGATTGCCACTATGCCAGAAGTCGATTACTCCAAACCTGTTGGAAACGGACCTAAAACACGAGGATTCGACTATAGCTACGGATTTTGTGGCTCGCTAGACATGGCGCCATACGTATGGGTAGAAAACGATATGCCGACTATGGTGCCAACCAAAACCACCGTCGACAAAGGCCAGCAAACATGGTGGCGAGAAGGTCCAACCTCCGACGACTTCGTCCACAACCAAGTATTGCAGACTGTAACTGCAAAAACCGTCGGTTACATAAACGAAAACGCCAACGGCGACAAACCATTCTTCATATACATGCCCCTTCCAGCACCACACACACCAATACTGCCGTCCGACGAATTTAAAGGCAAAAGCGGACTAGACAATATCTACGGCGATTTTGTAATGATGGTAGACGATGTAGTAGGACAAGTCATGAAAGCTCTTGAAGAAAAAGGAATTGCAGATAACACCATAGTCGTTTTCACTAGCGACAATGGTTGCTCGCCACAAGCCGACTTCACTCAGCTTGCTACCAAAAACCACAACCCAAACTATCTATTTAGAGGACATAAAGCCGACATATTTGAAGGAGGACACAGAGTCCCCTTTGTCGTGCATTGGCCAGCAAAAGTCAAGCCCGGGAAATCTACAGACTTGGTTTGTACCACCGATTTCTTTGCAACATTTGCCGACGTATTAAAAGCAAGCATCCCCGACAACGCCGCCGAAGACAGTTACAGCTTCCTAAAAGCATTACAAATCAAGTCCGACAAAGAACAACGCAAAAGCATAGTACATCACTCCATAAACGGTTCATTTGCTTACCGAAAAGGAAAGTACAAAACAATATTTTGCCCCGGTTCGGGAGGTTGGTCTATGCCAAAGCCTAACTCAAAGGATGCTGACGGATTGCCACAAATACAACTATACGACCTAGATGCAGATATCAACGAACAAAACAATTTGCAAGCCGACCACTCACAAATCATCGAAGAATACCGCGCAGAGCTAACAGAAATCTTCAAAAATGGAAGAAGCACCAAAGGAGCTCCTCAGACCAATGACGGCAACGAGAACTGGACTGCTATTAACAAGTGGATGAAGTAATATCGCGGATAGACATACAAAGTGGCCCTTCTTCGCAAAACAAAGCAATAGACACACAAAACAGACAAAAAACATCTGACAACAAAAAAGGATAAACACATGAAACCTTCATGCAGTAGGCTTATAGACTGCAAACTATAAGCCTAACTACACACAGGAGGATGATTAATAAATCAGCAAAAGCATAAAAGCTATATGCGGTAGGCTATATGCATAAGGCTTATGACTTATTGCAGCATTTTAAATAGATGAATGGAGACTCTTAGACTAGAAAACATAAACAAAAGCTATAAAATTGGAGAAGGGCATCTTCACGTATTGAAAGGCGTAGACCTAAGCATCAACACAGGTGAATTTGTTTCTATTATGGGGTCTTCTGGGTCAGGAAAGTCTACACTACTAAATGTTATAGGCATATTAGATAGTTACGACTCGGGAGCCTACTACCTCGAAGGAAAACTAATTAAAAACCTTAGCGAAAAACAGTCAGCAAAAGCCCGAAATGATATGCTAGGCTTCGTCTTCCAATCTTTTAATCTTATCAGTTTCAAGAATGCAATGGAAAATGTTGCCCTTCCCTTGTACTACAAAGGCATAGGAAGAAAAGTGCGCAACAACATGGCTCTGGAGATGCTCGAAAGAGTAGGACTTCGAGAGTGGGCAAACCACCTACCCTCGGAAATGTCTGGAGGACAAAAGCAGAGAGTCGCAATAGCACGAGCCCTCATAACAAAGCCTAGCCTAATCCTTGCCGACGAACCCACAGGCGCCTTAGACTCCAAAACATCAATAGAGGTTATGGAGCTCCTAACGGAAATAAACATGCAAGGAAACACAATCGTTATTGTAACCCACGAAAGAGACATCGCCGAAATGACTCATCGTATCATTCACATCCGAGACGGCATAATCGAAGAAGACGAGAAAGTGATAAAATAGATAATATGTTTACAATGCTAATAGAAATGCTGAAGGAAGTTTTCATTACGATGAAAGCCAACAAACTCCGCACCTTTCTGACGGGGTTCAGCATTGCTTGGGGCATATTTATGGTTGTTATTCTTATTGGTGCTGGCAACGGCTTTAAAAACGCAATCGAAGAGCAATTTAAATCTAGTGGCACAGCCAATATTATATACACAAGCCCCGGCATCACCTCCATAGTCGCACATGGATACCCAAAAGACAGAAAAATAAACTTCGACACCAGAATGGAGACCATGCTAGCCAAAAACACCCTCTCGGAGGACTGTACTCCAAGAGTATTCCTTGGATCTAAACTTATTAGATACGGAAATGAATACGGCTCATTCTCCCTTGTTGGCAGTACCAAAGCCTACATGCAGACCGAAAGAGTAAGCGTCTCGGCAGGGCGATTTATTACCGACAGAGACCTTAAAACAAGAGCTAAAGTTGTAGTGCTTGGCGACCAGATAGCCGAAAGCATATTCAAAGACTCTGCAAACACTGAAAAAAACAATACAAAAGGAGAAAAGAACAAAACGAACAAATACTCCTCATCTGTGGGTAAAAACGTAATGATTGACGGCATATATTATACCGTTGTCGGAGTAGTAGTAAACACACAAGGAGGCAGGCAAATCGCCGATGCTATCGCCCCGATAACAACAATGCAAAGCATCTATCAGCTATACGACAAGGTCCAGAACCTTGCAATTATTGCTCCTCCCACAAGTAAGAAAAAAGACGCCGAAGCATACGAAAAACAGCTCGTCAACAACATTGCTAACCTTTATAAATTTGATAAAGACGACGACAGCGCCCTGCGAAAGTACAACCTTCTGGACGACTACCTACAGACAATGTCCATAATTGGAAGCGTAAACATGTTCTTTATAATTATTGCCTTAGGAACACTATTCTCTGGCATCGTATCTGTCAGCAACATCCTGATAATTACCGTAAAAGAACGGACAAAAGAAATCGGCGTGAGAAAAGCCCTCGGCGCCAGACCAAGCTCAATAGTGCAACTCGTCGTCCTGGAAGCAGTATTGATAATATCCTTCTTTGGCATTTTGGGAATGTCCATAGGGGTTTTACTGCTAGAACTTGTAAACAACTCACTGCAACAATCTGCAACCAACGGTCAGATATCCTTCTTGCTCAATCCATCAATAGCATGGCAGATGGCAGTAGGAGCGCTTCTGATACTAATAATCGCAGGATTGTTTGCAGGGTATATGCCCGCAAAAAGAGCATCCTCAATAAGACCAATCGAAGCATTAATGGAGGAATAAAATGTTTGAAAGAGACCTTTGGAAAGAAATATTATACACAATTAGGCAGAACAAGCTTAGAAGTTTTCTGACCATGATGGGCGTGTTTTGGGGCATCTTTATGCTTATCATCCTGTCGGGCGCTGGGCGAGCATTTGAAAACGGATTTAAAAACCAGATAAAAGGACTTGCCACCAATTCGGCATTCTTCTGGGTACAGACAACAAGCGTGGACTACAAAGGACTGAAAAGAGACCGATTCTGGACCATGAACTACAACGACATGCAGTACATAGCTCAGAAAATACCCGGAGTAAAGTCTGTCGTACCTCGAAGTCAGGTCGGACCAATAAATGGCGTTCCAAACGTAAACAGAGCACAACGCTCCGAGTCATACACCATCGCAGGAAGCCTCCCAGCATGGCGACAACTATTCTATTTCGACATCACACAAGGCAGATATCTAAACACCCTCGACGTGCAGCTTAAAAGAAAAGTCTGCGTAATTGGCATCGACATCTACAACGCGATGTTCGAAGCAGGAGAAAACCCAATCGGCGAGATGATACAGCTCTCGGGGATATACTACAAGATAGTTGGTGTAAAGAAAGCCTTTGGGAAGATAAACAAAGAATCAATAAATACCGAGATCGACGTCCCACTAACAACCATGCAACGAGCCTATAACACCGGCGACAAATTGTACTTCTTCGCACTCGTGGCAAAGGACAACATCGATGTCAGCAAGGTGCAACAAGAAACAATGGACTATCTGAAAAGAGCCCATAGCATTGCGCCAGACGACCAGCTGGCAATAGGCTCCGAGAACTTACAAAAACAACTCAACATGTTCAGCGTACTATTTGTAGGCATATATATATTGACTTGGATTGTGGGTAGTGGGATGCTCCTTGCCGGGATAATCGGCATCAGCAACATAATGGTATTCATCGTAAAGGAAAGATCCAAAGAAATCGGCATACAACGAGCATTGGGAGCAACACCAAAGCTTATAATCAAGCATATTGTAATAGAAAGCCTTTTCCTTACCCTTGTGGCGGGCATAATGGGACTAGCGTTGGGCGTAATTTGCCTCTACGCCGCCGAAATAACCTTGTCGCAGCAAGAGGGAGTCTTCTTTGGAGCGCCCGAGGTATCCGCAGGCTTTGCAATGTCAGCCCTCATAGTACTGAGTCTCGCAGGTGTGTTGGCAGGATTCATACCAGCACGCAAAGCACTGAAAATAGAACCAATCGAAGCAATCAGAGCCGAATGAGCAGATGCTTGAAGATGAAAATGAACACAAAGCAGCAAGCACAAAGCAAGATATTATTATAGAAAAACGCACTGTTATAAAAAACCGATTAGAAAACAGCAGAACCTGACAGCCCTCAGCCTACAGATTTCTGCACAAGACGAAAAATATGAAAAAAGCACTGAACGTATTAGCATGGTTATTTGCAGTAGGTATTATCGTTGGGGCACTTGCTGTGATGATAAAGAAATCTCAAAAAAGCAAGGACAAATATGAACTAGTACAAGCTGAACGAAGAGACATAAACATCTTCTCCGTATCAACTGGCTCTATAATACCACGAAAAGAAGTGGAAATAAAACCACAAGTGTCGGGAATTATCGAAAAGTTGATGTTCGAACCCGGAACAATAGTGCAAAAAGGCGACATCCTGTGCCGAGTGAAAATAGTGCCTGACATCGCAAGCCTAAACTCGGCACAAGCACAAGTGCGACAAGCAAAAATCAAAGAGAAAGACACCAAAATAGACTTCGACAGACAACAACAGCTCTATCAGAAGAAGGTTGTTGCCCTAGACATATACCAAAAAGCAGAAAGCGCATACGACATGGCAGTGCAGCAACGCAAAGCCGCAGAAGAGGCCGTCGAAATTATAAGAGACGGAGTCGCGCAGAGCAACAAAGGAAGCACAAACACAAACATCAGAGCAACAATAAGCGGTATGATTCTAGACATCCCTGTCGAAGAAGGAAACAATGTAATAATGTCAAACAATTTCAACGACGGCACAACAGTGGCAATTATTGCCGACATGAACGACATGATATACCAAGGAAACATAGACGAGACCGAAATCGGAAAACTAAAAACTGGAATGAAAATGGAACTATCCGTGGGGGCATTGAACAACGAAACCTTCGACGCCCAACTGGAGTACATCTCTCCAAAAGGAAACTCGGTCAGCGGTGCGGTAATGTTCGAGATTAAAGCAAAGGTCGTGCTGAAAGAAGAGCAGTTCATCAGAGCAGGATACAGCGCCAACGGAAAAGTGATGGTCAGGACTCTCAAAAACGTGCTGTCCGTGCCAGAAGGAATAGTCAGCTACGAGGCCGACTCGACATTTGTCGAAGTGCTGGACTCCAAAACAGCAGAAGAACAAACCTTCGACAAAAGAAAAATTGAACTCGGAGAGTCCGACGGAATAAACGTACAAGTACTGTCAGGTTTGGAAGAAAACGAACAACTGAAAGCTAACATAATTCTTGAGTAAACATGCGTATAAAATATTTAGTATTGATGTTTTGGAGTTCCCTGTCTCTTGCCAATGCGCAGGAAGTATGGAATTTTAACAAGTGTGTGCAATATGCATTGGAACACAACATAAACGTAAAGCAAACCGAGCTGTCGTTAGAAAACAAAAAGCTCATGGAGGCGCAGGCAAAGAATAACAGGTTGCCATCACTCAACGCAAACCTGTCGGAGTACCTGAATTTCGGAAAAACATTAGGACCCGACAATGTCTACTACGACATCAACTCCAGCTCGCTATCGGGAAGCCTGAATGCCTCGATGATTATATGGAACAACTCGCGGATGAGCAAGCTACTAGAACAACAAGCACTGGCAGTACAGGCCGACGAAGCACTCTTGCAGAAAGTACAAAACGACATCAGCCTCAATGTCGCATCGGTCTTCCTAGATGTGGTGCTAGCAGGCAAGCTATTGGAAGTGGCAAAGGAACAAATAGAAATTACAAAGGCACAATTGGCACAGACACAAACGCTCATCGACGGGGGAAAGGTGGCAGAAAGCAAAATATACGAAATCCAGGCGCAACTTGCCAGCGAGGAACTCGAAATAGTCAGCCGCGCAAACAACCTTAGACTCACATATCTGTCTTTATATCAGATTCTGAATGTCGAAGACGGCGTGAGCTTCAAAATTGAAGTTCCCGACTTCTCTAAGCTGATGATTCTAGAACCCGAGCAAAGCAACAGCATCTACAACAGCGCACTCACCTTCTTGCCCGAGATAAAACAAGCGCAGATTGACATCGAAGTGGCAAAGCAAGACATAAAAATAAGCCGCAGCGGTAGATTCCCATCATTGGGGCTTGGCGCCAGCTACAACAACCAATACAACGACTACAGCGGCGCAAACACCACAAAACTAAACCTTGCCGAACAGCTCAGGAGCAACCAGAGGTATGGCTTTGGTGTGCAACTCAGCATTCCAATATTCAACCAATTTAACTACCGAACACAGATGAGGCAAGCTGAAATAAACGTAAAAAACCAAGAGCTGAACTTAGAAAACCAAAAGCTCGGCCTGAGAAACACCATCGACAGGGCAAGGCTCGACGCAAAAGCAGCATTCGATACATACAAAGCAAATCAGCGAGCGCTGGAAGCTTTTAAAAAGAACTTCGGATTTATGCAAGAGCGGTTCAACATGCAACTAGTTACCGCAGTGGAGTACAACACTAGCAAAAACCAAGTGCAACAAGCAGAGTCCAGAGTGCAACAAGCAAAGTATCAGTATATATTCAGACTGAAAATATTGGACTTCTACAAAGGACTAGCAGTAGAATTATAGAGAAAAGCTAGCAAGCCAAGCCAATATCAAAAGTTCGCAAGGGGAAAAGTCCGCAGCGCTACAATAATACAAGTGCCTAAGCCTTCTCCCCTTCGTTTTTGCCCCTATTCTTCCTTTTGCGGCGGAACTTCTTTCGCCAATACACGTATCCACTTATTGTTACCACAACGCTAACAATGCCCGTCAGCGGTACAATAAGTATGTAAAAGTTGCCAAGCAAACATTGGAAGATACGAGCAGTATGCACCTCCAAGGACAAACTCCACAGCGACATCCCCGATTCCATTCGCACATTCGCAGGCATCTGGGGCAGCGCGCCATCGTGGTACAGAGGCGCCAGACCATTACTGTAGTCCAACATATATCTATTGCCACGCAAATCCTTTATCAGCCCCGCAATTTTGTGGCTACCAATGGGCATACCCATGCTCTTGCCGCTGTACGGCCGACCGGTAACAAAGTCATAGACAACAGGGTTGTTGGGATGCCACAAAAAAAGACCACTAAAAGATCCAATCAGATAAGCACCCATGTCAGTAAAGCGTTCAAAACAATTGATACCCATCACACTCACTGGCGGTTGAGTGGTGCACCACTGCGGACTCAAGCTTGCCATGTCCATAAAGAACATCCCATCTGCCGAACAGACCAAAAAGCGATGCCCCACCTTGTCGTAGACAAAATCGCGGAGCTTGTCGTTCCAAGCATTGGGGCTGTCTAGCTTCGAGAACTTAATGGGCGCAAGCGTACTGCCAGCAATGGGAATAAGAAGAGGAGGGCGCAGAAACATCCCCGTCAGATAGCAAAATGTCAGCGCTACAAAGGTCCATGCACCAAGCTTATTGTGCCATTTCAAAGACCAATTGTTTATTGTACCCAGCCGCTCAACATTTTTCTGACGACGACGACGGCGACGGATGACGCCAGGAAAAAAGAAATAGACAATACCAGTTACTGACAGCACTATTGTTACCACCCCCAGCGTATCGACAAGCAGTTTTCCCACCATCCCAAATATTTCGCCAGAGTGCAACTGCCAGATAGTCCTAAAAAGTGACACTTCCTTCTTATAATCCTTTGGTGTAGCGATGATACGCCCATGCATGCTAGTCTGCATACCTGCCGACAGGCCCGAGTAGATATAATTGCGCGACAGGGCGTAGATACTATCGCCAACGGCCTCCAGACCCACAAAACGCTCGTGCGTATCCTTCGTAACAAGCCTTTGCCAGAGCTTCTGCTGATGGTCGTAGGCATACAAACCAAAATGTGTACTGGCGTACCAATGCCCGTCGGCACAAATATGCACATCCGAAACCTTGCGTAGGTCAGCACCTTTGCCCAAACCAGCGTTTAGGCTCTTATAATCTCTGAATGTAGAGTCCGTAAGCCAGATGCCGATGTTGCCGTACACCAACACGCTGTCGCCACTGATGATGAGGTTGCCCTTTACACTCGCATTGTTCCAATTTTCATATTCGTACTCCTGTGGCAAGTACTCTCTGCTGACATTGATGTCCGCAAACAGAGCTCTGTGGTTTAGTACTATCCCCGAAAGGCTGAAGAGAATGAGGAAGAAAGCAACAATGAGCCCTGGCCATTTATGTAGTCTTCTGAACAGTTCGCCTTTTTTCTTCATCCTCTCTTTTAGATATTTTTCAGCGCGTCGATATCGAATTCCTTCCTCAGTCGTTCCTCCGCCTGCTTGTACTCCGCGTTGATAACAGCCTTTTGCGAGTCTGGTATAGCACCCTCAGCCATGGGATACAGCACGTTGTCCTCCTTGAATATATGTTGCCGAAGAAGTTCGCAGTAGCCACGCGCACAATGCACAAGCGTTGGCACATCCTCGCTTTTCAAACCTTCCTCCATGCCACGCAAAAAGTGCCGGCTCTCCTCGTGTTCGTGTATCATTACCGGAATAGGGTTACAGTGCATATTTTCCATATTCTCCAACATCGACACAAAAAGAATATCTTCCTCCTTGGCATGATGAAACTTGTCAGCATAATTCCTGATAAAATCGATGACCTTCGAGAAAAACTCCTTGTCAATCTCACCGCTATTTTCCAGCTTGTCGCATTCGTTTATTGTCCTTGCAGCAACGCCCAGAATCACCTGATGCTCCTCCATTAAGTCTCTTGTAATATCCATCTCTTATATTATTTTGATATTTATAGCTTCATCTCATTGCCGTTAGTGATACTATCTGCCAACATCTTGATTGTTCGGGTTTTGATAAGGTGCAGATATTCATCCTTAATCGGCTTATACTCCTCGTGTAGTAAACAAGGGTTGTCGTCATCACAATTCTTAATGCCAAAGCCACAACTACAAAAATGCTCCTCGCCCTCCAGATTCTCAATCACATCATAGGGTGTCAGGCTCGGATTCTCGATATAGTAACCTCCACCACGACCCTTTGCCGATGCAAGAAGTCCCATCCTTGTCAGCTTCTGCAACACCTTGGCAGTATAAGCCTGTGGAGCATCAATCTCCTTTGCAATACTCTCAACACCGGGCTTGAACTCCCTCGTATTTTCATAGCTGATGTATATCAATGCCCGAATCGCATACTTTGTACTCTTAGATAAGACCATAATAATTATTGTTTCTGACCGCACAAAGATAGACACAAATAAAAGGACGTGCAAGTCTTCTTATATTTTTTTTGCGCAAACCGACATCGTTTGCTGTCTAGCAATATTATTTGTAACTTGCGATAAAAAAAATAAAAACCATGATTACAACATCCGAAGTTAAGAACTACATCGAGCAAAACAAAGAACAAATGATAGAGGAGCTCTTCTCCCTGCTCAGAATACCATCAGTAAGCTCAGACCCCAGCAAAAAAGCCGATATGCTAAGGGTTGCCGAAACAATACAAGACCTCCTGATTGATGCCGGAGCCGACGTAGCAACAATATACCCAACCGAAGGCAACCCCGTGTGCTACGCCGAAAAAATTATCGACCCCAAGCTTCCAACCATACTCGTGTACGGACATATGGACGTGATGCCTGCCGACCCCCTGGAACTGTGGGACAGCGAACCCTTCGAACCCATCATCAAAGACGGCAAAATCTGGGGCCGAGGCGCAAACGACGACAAAGGTCAGGCCTTTATGCACCTCAAAGCATTCCAATATCTGGTAGATTCAGGAAATCTTAATTGCAACGTCAAGTTCATGCTCGAAGGCGAAGAAGAAATCGGCTCGCCAAGCCTTGGAAAATGGTGCGAGGAAAACAAAAACATGCTCAATGCCGACGTAATACTAGTGTCGGACACATCAATGATTGATCAAAACACCGCAACCATTACAACAGGGCTGCGCGGACTGGCATACTGGCAAATCGAAATGACTGGTCCAGCTCAAGACCTACACTCGGGGCTCTTCGGCGGTGCTGTGGCAAACCCAATAAACGCCCTCTGCAAGACAATTGCCAGCCTGACGGACGACAAAGGCAAAATTGCAATACCTGGGTTCTACGACGATGTACACCAATGCTCAGCAGAAGAACGAAAACTGCTGAACAAAGCTCCATTCGACGAAAAGGCATACAAAAAACTCCTCGATATCGATCATGTCTCTGGCGAAGAAGGATACACAACACTCGAGCGCACAGGAATACGCCCATCATTCGACGTTTGCGGAATCTGGGGCGGATACACAGGCGAGGGTGCCAAAACAGTACTACCTGCAAAGGCATACGCAAAAATTTCTACTCGACTAGTGCCAAATCAAGACTACAACAAAATATCCGAACTCGTAAAAACGTACCTCGAAAGCAATGCCCCAAAAGGTACAAAAATAAAAGTTACTCCCCTGCACGGCGGCAATGCATACGTATGCCCAATAGATTCCAAAGAGTACGCCGCCGTTGCAAAAGCCTGCAAAGATACATTCGGACACACACCAATACCAGTGCGCTCGGGAGGAAGTATACCTATAATATCAACATTCGAAAAAGTATTGGGGATAAAAAGCATACTGCTTGGCTTCGGACTAGAGTCCGACGCAATACACTCGCCAAACGAAAACTTCGCCCTTAGTCGCTTCTACAAAGGCATAGAAACAATAGTGATGTTCTATAAGCACTACACCACAAAACAATAGTTCGAGCCTTACAAGCAATTGATAATTAGGAAAATTATCCCTCAGACAGCCTTTGCAGAATCATTGGCTGTCTGTCTTTTTATAAGCACAACAAAGGCATAAATACTCACCTGCTCAGAATTTAATATTTACGCCCCACAATAAACATTTTCTCACACAGCCAATTCTCAGGCAGTTAAAGTGCAAGTGATTGAAGCATGACCTACGAACATTTGGAGCCTCGTGCAAGTAATTGAAGCATGACCTACGAACATTTGGAGCTTCGTGCAAGTGATTGAAGCTCGACCTACGAACATTTGGAGCTTCGTGCAAGTGATTGAAGCATGACCTGCGGACATTTGATGCCTCGTGCAAGTGATTGAAGCTCGACCTACGAACATTTGGAGCTTCGTGCAAGTGATTGAAGCATGAATTGTTAACAGACGGTGAATAGTGCAAGTGATTTATTGATCATCTGTTAACAATTGGAGCTTCGTGCAAGTGATCGAAGCATGAATTGTTAACAGACGGTGAATAATGCAAGTGATTTATTGATCATCTGTTAACAATTGGAGCTTCGTGCAAGTGATCGAGGCATGAATTGTTAACAGACGGTGAATAATGCAAGTGATTGAAGTGCCAAAATTAAACATGTCAAAATGCAAGTGATTGAACCTAGATAAAAAAATAGAGTTGCAATCAAAAAAATATTTGTCCGTGATTGCAAACACGAACATTTGAATGATTAAATACATATATGTAACTCTAGCGAATAAATATTTATCAGAAAATGTCAAGAAAAACATTAAATAAATACCTTTTCTTGTAAAATATTATGTATATTGCAGGCGGGAATATGATTTTATTTTACTAATTAAATATTTACGTTATGACTTATACAAAGATTAAATCAAGCGTTCGTATTGCAGACCTCGACGGGGCTACAAAGGAGATTATTAACTTCCTAGACGGACAAAACATTACGGAGTACCCTAATTATGTTGCAATTGTCGACGAGGTGAAGACCCATCAGCAGGCGCTGTCGTTGGCAATAAGCAGAAGTCTGAAAGAATCGGAACTTGCCGACCTCGACACCGAGCGCGACGGCTATATCTCGGCAATCAACATCACGCTTCAGGCTGCAATTCTTTCGCCCAATGCGACAGAGTCGGAGGCTGCAAAGAAAGTGATGACAGTTTTTGTTAAGTATGGAGCAAAAATCAGCCAGCTGAACTACTCTGCCGAAAGTGCGCAGATAAACTCGATGCTGACAGACTTTAAACAAAAGGACGTGGCGAAGGATATAGCCGCAATAGCAAATATGAGTAACTTTGTGAGCAAACTGCAAACAGCGCAAACAGCATTTGAAGTCGCCGAAGTAGAGTACGACCATGCACGCACAAATCAGAAGGGGAGCGACAGCGCCTCGAGGGTAAAACCAAAACTGCTCGAAGCAATTAGCAATATGATAGACTTTCACAATGCCATCGTGCGCTTTAAGGATGCTGATTTTAAAAACATTTGCGACACTATAGACACGGTGATAAGTGGGGTGAACAGGCTGGTAAAAGCGCGCGTAGGGAGCAGAACTAACAAAGAGGAAGAAACAAATAACGAAGAAGAAAAATGAAAAAAGTAGTAACATTCGGCGAGATAATGCTGCGACTGTCAACACCTGGATACGAAAGGTTTTCTCAGGCAGAGAACTTTGTTGCCACCTTTGGCGGTGGCGAGGCAAATGTGGCTGTGTCGCTGGCAAATTACGGCATGGAGGTGGACTTTGTAACTCGACTGCCACAAAACGATATCGCCAAAGCCTGCACAATGAACCTGCGCAAGTACGGCGTGGGGGTCGACAAGATTGTCTACGGCGGCGAACGCCTAGGCATATACTTCCTGGAGACTGGCGCTGTGGCAAGAGCCAGCAAGGTGGTGTACGACCGTTCTCACTCGTCAATATCGCAAATAGAAACAGGCATGATTGACTGGAACTCGGTGCTTGAGGGTGTGGGGTGGTTTCATTGGACGGGCATCACGCCGGCAATTTCCGAGAGTGCCGCCAAGGTGTGCCTCGAAGCCCTAAAGGTGGCAAAGAGCAAGGGAATAACAGTATCTACCGACCTTAACTACAGAAAAAACTTGTGGAAATACGGCAAAACCCCTGCCGAAGTAATGCCACAACTGGTGGAACACTGCGATGTCATCCTAGGAAACGAAGAGGACTGCGAGAAGGTGTTCGGTGTGCAAGCCGAGGGCTTTGATGTAAGGTCCACCGGCGGCGAAATCAATCAGGCGGAGTTTGTGTCCGTCTGCAAACAGATGCACGCCAAGTTTCCACAAGCCAAAAAGATTATTATAACCCTGCGTGGCGCCGTCAATGCAAACCACAACACCTGGGGCGGAATGCTGTACGACTGTAGTGCAGGAGCCGCATTCTTCTCTAGTCGCTATGACATCACGCATATTGTTGACCGCGTGGGGGGCGGCGACTCATTTATGGGAGGGCTAATTTATGGTTTGAATAAATATGGCGCCGACGACCAAAAAGCACTCGATTTTGCCGTGGCAGCATCGTGCCTGAAGCATACAATTGTTGGCGACTTTAACCAAGTAACGGTCGAGGAGGTAGAAAAACTGATGGGTGGCGACGGCTCGGGGCGGGTGTCCCGATGAGCAAGGAAAATTTGCAAGACCTCAGTGCCAGCGATGGCAATATCATAAGAAAAAGAGGGCCAAAAGCCGAGAGAGGCAAAGGGCGGACAACTAGGTTTGCCCTTTGTTTGTATTTATAAACGTTCAAATCTATATTTTCGTCATTGGTAGCATGATGTTTCTTGTAGTCAGAATGAGACTTCTTGCGTTTTTTTTTAGTCTTGTTTCGTCTTTTATTTACGTTGCCTGCATATTTTTCTCTGTCTGTTCTGGTTTTGTTGAACTAGGCGTAGCGCTGTTACTATTGGCGAGACAAAAGTCAGCAAAATGCTTGTTACGAAGATCTTGGAGCACGTAGTCGGAGGGTCGATACATGTCGGGCTTAGGTCTGTTGATAATATTTATTTATGAAACTTGGGGCTTATGGTTATTGTATTCTGAAAAGAATGCTTATCTTGCGTCAAGGAATTAATAGAGCCATTATGGTCTTGTTCTTTTATTGGAATATAACTAAATTGGCAGAATGTATGTGCGATGAAGAATAATTTAGCATAGTTTGTATCTTATAAAATCTGTATTTAAATAAAAAATAGAAGAAGTTGAAAAAAATAATATTTTACATAATATCTATACCCTACAGCCTTGCTGTTAGTTTGCGACACGCTTTGTATGATTTGGGTTTGAAGAGAACACATAAGTTTGACGTTACAATAGTTTCTGTCGGCAACATCACTGCGGGAGGAACTGGAAAAACCCCACATGTGGAGTATATACATAGGCTACTAAGTGAGGATAGTGAATATAAAGTTGCGGTGCTGAGCAGAGGATATAAGCGTAATAGTAGAGGTTTCAAATATGTTGAGGGAAAATCTGAGATGGAGACTGTCGGTGACGAGCCACTGCAAATAAAACGAAATTGCCCTACAGCTATTGTTGCAGTCAGTAGAAATAGATCTTTTGGGATAAAACAGATTCTGAAAGATTATCCAGATACAGATGTTATATTGCTTGATGATGGTTTTCAGCGTCGTGATGTGGCAAAAGACTTAGACATATTACTGATTGACTATAATCGTCCTATACACGAAGATTCGTGGTTGCCCTACGGCACGCTTAGGGATTCAAAACGCAGAGTATCGGCTGCTAATATGGTAATATACACAAAATGTCCTGACGATTTGAAACCTTACTCTCAGCGTATATTAAAGAAGTATGTAGATGCAACCAATGCTAAATCGGTGCTTTTTACGAAGCTGGTTTATTTACCTTTGCAGGCAGTGTTTAATCGCACAACGATTTTAAAGAGAGATCCAGAGGCTATCTTGGCAATATCGGGTATTGCCAATCCTGATCTTTTTGTTGAGTCTATACAACGATTGTACAAGAATGCAAAAGTGAGTTCGTTGACATTTCCTGACCATCATAACTTCTCTAGGCAGGACCATAAGAAAATAACTGCAAGATTTAATGCAATCGAGGATGATAATAAAATTATAATAACGACTCAGAAAGATGCTGTTAGGATGTTAAAAGATAAGCATTTGTCAGAATCTTTGAAGAGTTCAATCTTCGTGCTTCCTATTAAAATAGAATTTACAACCGAACAGGGAGCTGATGAATTTAGAAACAAAATACTGCAATATATTGAGGAGAATAGGGGAAATCGTCGGCTTTATTCTAAACGCACTAAGTGGCAATCGGGTCTGTAGTAGTTTGTATAGCGGTGTTGTTGCTGGTGGGAGCTTTGTTTTTTCACATGACATATGCATTGGGGAGGCTGTATCGAGTGCTTTAAGCTTGATAAAACAAGGGTTCTGGAGGTGAACGAAGTGTGACACCACTAGGGTTATGAGGAGATGCAATGCATTGCGTCTAAAACAACAAGCCTTTCGTTTTGAAGAGATTTGAGCATGCAGCACGATGGCTAATGCATAATATTGGGTTTATTGAGCTTGGGTTGCTAGCTAGGGTGTTTTTAGTGAGAGTTTTAGTACAATGAAAAATCCCTAACAACCTAAGTTGTTGGGATTAAAATATAATGGAACAAACCGCCGATCCGTCATGCTCTTTCGAGCTTCGGCACATTGGTTTGCAGGAGCACACCCTTGCAGGTGTGACTATTTTGAGACAATATATTTGTCAAACCCGGAGGTTTTTATCACTTTGTGTTCATCGTCATTTTCGCCAGCGAAGATAAAATATGCCTCTAAACTATCAATGTTTTCTGCCAACTCTACAGCTTTATTACCTCCTAGGGACATGAATGCTGTTGCATAGGCGTCTGCCATCATGCAGTTGGAATAATAAACAGATACGCTAAGAAGGTTGTTTTCGGCTGGGTATCCAGTTATTGGATTTATGGTGTGCGAATATCTCTTGCCATCTTTAACATAGAAGTTTCGATAATTTCCCGAAGTCGCCACTGCGCCACCATCAATCTCTACAATGTCTTGTATTTCGGACATCAGTCCCATGACATCATACGCAGGTTTATTTATGCCAATCTTCCATGTCTGCTCTTTTTGGTTTATGCCCTTTGCTCTTACTTCTCCGCCAATTTCAACCATGTAATTTACTATTCCTTTGGACGCTAGAAAATCTGCAATATAATCGCAAGCATATCCTTTTGCGATTGAGCTAAGATCTATCATGATGCGAGGGTCGTTTTTAATTATCTTTTCGTCTTC
Organism: Bacteroidales bacterium; assembly: GCA_047974415.1. Classification (GTDB taxonomy): domain Bacteria; phylum Bacteroidota; class Bacteroidia; order Bacteroidales; family Prolixibacteraceae; genus JBKEAJ01. Next base: position 32,137 of record JBKECH010000167.1, read on the forward strand.
TATGGTAATGGATTTATAACCTACGAATTGCAGAAGGCTGTCGATTTTTTCTTGTGACATGCCTTCGCGCTTCTTAAATCCGAATCCCCATGCATTTACAAGCGGGGCACAAGTAATGTCGTAATATCCGTTGGTAAGTTCTGAGATGTGATGAGCACTTCGAAGCATGCGGATGAGTTCTGGTTCAGCGCACATGCTTATGTTTTTGTTTATTTTTGATATCGTTGACGAGTCTTTAAATGTTGAGTATATGTTGTCCAGCTTAACGAGTTGTGCGTGTATCTCCTCGCCACAGTCGCTCTGATATTGGTATTTAACCAAGTATGTAGTCCCGAAGATGCTGCCAATGTCGGTAATATAATTAGAATCAGTACATGAGAAGAGTAATATACTAAAAATACTCAGTAGCAGTTTGTGTTGAATTTTCATTGTGTTTGATGTTTTTGTTTTTAGTTGCTACATGTATCTCGCCAATACAATCATAGGTCATTCGCAAAGTTTCACAAGCTTTGATATTTAACTTTCTAGTTCAGCCTCTTGACATTATGTACAAGTACTAACTAATTTTTTTTATTTATTCTAAGACTTCTTAGAATGGCGTATTTTTGGAATTTATATTGAGCGCTTGCTCGAGCTATTACATACCCATAGTATCCGTCGAGGAATCCTAGACGCAAAATATAGTTGCGTAAGAATTCAACGCTTGGCCATAAGCAGATAGTCCATATAGATGCTTTTTTTCCTAGTTTGTATCTTTCGTTTGCCCACATATTAGCATACATACATAGCTTGTCAAAATGTTTTTTCATTGAGCTTGCCGTGTAGTGTAATATGTTGCCTGGCATGAAAACCGATTTGCTTATATCGATGGTTTCATGTACGGAGCCTTTCCATACTGCATATTCTTTCTTACTTAGTCTAATGACTTTATCATTATACCAAGTCCCATATTTTATCCATTTGCCACAGTAGTTGTTTAACCTATTGAAATGATAGGAGTTGGCGTCTAAGTTTGGTTTTAAGTGAAGTAACTTTTCTTGCAGCTTGTCTGATAACTCTTCATCGGCATCTAGTGCCAATATGTATTCGTGCTGAGCCAGATTTACAGCAAAATTACGCTGAGAAGCATAATCTATAAAAGTATTTGTGTAGAATCTGGAAGTATATTTTCTACATATTTCCTCAGTCCTATCGGTAGAGAACGAGTCTACAACTACAATCTCATCGACAACGCAAAGGAGCGACTTTAAGCACTCTTCGATATGCTCCTCTTCATTTTTCGTGATAATAATTGCACTAATTTTAGTCATTTGATTCCATTGAGAGTGGCAACAAATATAAGTGTATTTATTGAAAGCAGCCTTATTTAAGTGATTTATTTTAAACCCAGTTATGCATTGTCACGTCGTAGCAAGTGCTTCAAGACCGACAAAACAAGGGTTCTTGTGAATGATGCGCACTTTCTCTGCAAAGCAATGCGCCCGCTGGGGAAATTCAAAAACTTAGGTATTTGCCCACAGGGCGACTAAACGCTGGGTGGCACCATGTGCCTGATGTCGCAGTGCTTATTGTTCTTCACTGCTCCTATCACTACCTCTACGATTTGGTTTTCTAGTTTCGGGTCGAAGGAGGTGTCTACTCTTATGTAGTTCTCTGTCAGCCCAGACGAGGGATTTTCTTTCGTCTGATGCTCGAATAGCACTTTGTGCGTAGTTCCAACGTTTTCGTTAAGGAAGTGCGTCAGCTTTCTGTCTGAAAGCTCGATCAGTCTAGCTGCTCTTTCTTTACGAATGTTTATGGGCACAGAATGTTCTATATTCAGAGCTTGTGTGTTTGGTCTTTCGGAATAAGGGAAGGCGTGGATCTGCGAAATGGGGAGGTCTCTGACAAACTCGTAGGATTCTTCGAAGAGTTTGTCGCTTTCGCCGTTCATCCCTGCGATTATGTCTACGCCTATAAACGGTTTGTCGAACATCGACGAGATTTTCTCTATTCTTTCGGCAAATACTTCTCTTTCGTACTTGCGTTTCATTAGCTTCAGTATTTCGTTTGCTCCCGACTGTAGGGGGATATGAAAATGCGGAGCTATTACCTCCGACTCTTTCATGAGCTCCAGTATTTCGTCTGTCATCAGGTTTGGCTCTACTGACCCGATTCTGATACGTTTTGCTCCACTTTCTTTTTCTAGTGCTGCAAGGAGTTGATGAAGGCTTTCGTTTGTCGATTTTCCGAAGTCGCCAATGTTCACTCCTGTTATAACCAGTTCTTTTATTCCCGAGGATGTTACGGATTTGGCTTGTGCTACAATCTCTTTGATATTTGCGTTTCGACTTCGCCCACGAGCAAAAGGGATGGTACAGTATGAGCAGAAATAATCGCATCCGTCTTGAATTTTTAGGTAGCTTCTGGTTCTGTCGCCGTATGACACAGCGCTGAAGAATTTGCTGTCTTTGTCGAACTTTGTTTCCGAGACTTTTATCTGTACCGTGCCAACATTGCTGAGCGCTTCGATGTAATTCTCGGCTTCATATTTTTCTCTCATCCCCAGCACCAGCCCCACCCCTTCAATCTGCGCTATCTTCGAGGGGTTCAGCTGTGCGTAACATCCTGTAACAACGACAAGGGCATTTGGGTTGAGTCTTTTCGCTCGTCGAATCATGCTTCGGCTTTTTTTGTCGCCACTTTCGGTTACGGAGCAGGAGTTGATTAGGTATATATCGGCAACTTCGTCGAAATTGACCCGTTCAAAGCCCGAGGCTTCCAGCTTCTGAGCGATTGTGGATGTTTCGGAGAAGTTTAGTTTACACCCCAAGGTGAAGTATGCAGCTTTTTTATTATTGTCGGTCATTATTTTTTGTAAAATCGTGCGTTGAACTTGGGGTGCAAAGGTAGCTAAATGATGCTGGATCGCATATTATTGCCTTATAGTTTTAGTTTATGAAAATTTACTTCTTGTACACCAATGTTGCTACTATTGCGCAGTGATCTGTTATGTAATCGTCGCAGATTATTTCGTAGTCCAATACCTCCCATTTGTCGGGGGTGTTGAAAAGGATGTGGTCTATGCACTTTCGTGGGTTGTCGGAGGAGTATGTCGGTTTGTATGCCGTGGCGATGTCTGGTTTCTGAAATACTTTCCCAATCACTTTTAATGTCTGACTTCCAGGCTCGGCATTTAAGTCTCCTATTAGGATTGTAGGAGTTTCGGAGTTTTCAAATCTTTGTTGTATTTCAAAAGCTTGCTTAATTCTGTCGGTTTCGTTCTTCAGATGGTCTAGGTGGGTAGCCACGAATTGTATTGTGTTTCCCTTCGCCGTCGAGAACTCTGCCATCAGAGCTGCTCTGGGTTCCGACTCTTCTTGGTGAGGGAGAGCAATGTTTTCAGTCTTTGTAAAGCTGAATTTCGATAGTATTGCTTCGCCATATTCGCCTCCGTCGTAATACATGGCGCGCGCATACAGGGGGTTCATCTTTGTTCGGTATCCAAGCTCCAATGGAAGGTTGTAGCCCTTTGCTCGTCGCGTATTGAAATCCACTTCTTGCATAGCTACAAGGTCAGGATTGTACTTTTTAATGAATCCTGCAATTGCGTCAAGGTTAAAATCTCCCTTCATGGTTGCTCCATGAAGGATGTTAAGGCTCATAACTCTGATAGTGTCGTTGTTCTGTGCATAGCTCCAAGTGCCAGAAGTGGCAAGGGCTATGATAATCATCAATAATCGTTTCATGTGTTTAAAATTATGCAATAAGCTGTAGGCCGTAGGCATATAGCTTTTATGCTTTTGCTGGTTTATTAATCATCCTCCTATGTGTTGTTAGGCTTATATCTTACGGCATATAGCCTACTGCATGAAGGTTTCATGTGTTTAAAATTTATTTTTTAGTTGTCTTTATATTGTCACTTTATTTATGTTTCTGCGCTGGCGATTCAGTTTTCGTGGTCTATTTTATTTGTTTTATCTTTTCTCGCCGAAATCGTCTTGGTCTTGTTCCACTTTTTTCAGGTGCTTTTCTATTTCTTCTCTTGATTTTTTCTGACTGCCACCATCCAGCGAGCTCAGAGGTGCTGTTTTTTTGTCAAGTTGCTTTGCTTCGGATTTTGAATACAGAAACTTGTCGTTAGCTTGTATAGATTCCAACTCTAGCTCCACGGGCTCGGCAGTGTTGATACCGATATTCTCCAGCTCTGCATGTATTTTTATTTTCCCTGCCTTCATTGTCGACTGTAGTAGTATAGGCGCCGAGCCCCAGTCTAGTCTTATGGCATTGTTGGATTGCCTAAGCAAGCGTCCTTCGCCTTCGACAGAAAACTTCACATAATTATTGTTCAGTCGTTTCACATTACCGTCTTTGTCTGTCAGCTCTGCTATTATTGTAACTATATCGGAGCCGTCGGCACGCAAGGGCATTCCTTCGTTGTCAATCCTGATGCTGAGCTTGCTGGGGCGGCGCGATGGTGATAGTTTGTAAGTAGCAAGTACCTTGCCGTCTATCAATCCTTCTGCCAACATGTACACTTCCTTTTGTTTTCTTGCGCGCGACAGCTTTTTAAGCTCCATAAAATCGAAAACATCTTTGAAAGTGATGATTGGCGAGGGCATTTTAAGGGGGCTATCGCTACGTTTGTAAGTATATTGCTTGCCGTTTTCGTAAACTTTCAATCTTACCTCCTCGCAATTGGAGTATACAATAACGTCGGCAGGCGAGAATGGCGACATTTCATGAGCGATGAAGACCATTGGTCCGCTCTCTGTGGGGATGTTTAGGTTTGTTTCTGTGGGTCTTTGGGACTGGAACATGTAATATGAATATTTTGGCTGCCGGTATGCGTCCATTATGCCGCCGTAGAAGGGCTGCGGATGGTAGCCTCGTTGGTGGTCAAAGCTGTGCCACAGTGTTCCGCCAACGTGGTGTGGTGGTGTTTCGTAAAGTCTTTCCATACATGTAAAAGGGTAGTTTGGGTTTGCATAGTGCTGCGCTTGTACTATCTGGGCATGTTCACCCCACGACCTATGCACACGGCTTGTGGAGTTATGCGAATTCCAGTCATCCACATTGTCGCCCCACTCTCTTGTGAAATAAGAGATGCTATCTTCAAGTTTGTTGGCACTGTAGATTGACAGCCCCGAGCCTTCGGACTTTGGATGTGAGTATATAATGGGGAATAGCTCCTTGCCTTTAGAATGGGGGTCGCACACCAGGTTGTCCTTGGCATAAGCTTGTTCTTCAAGCACGCATCTAATGGTTCTTTCGGCAAACTCCTGGGGGTAATGGGTCTCGTTGAGTACAGGCTCCCACATAAACACCGATGGATGGTTGCGGTCTCGCCTAATCATGTTTTTAATATGCATTATTATCCTGTCGCCAAACACTGGCTCTTTGTTCCAAAACTGCCATCCTGCAATACATTCTATTACGAAAATCCCCATTTCGTCGCAAGCATCGAGGAATGCAGGGTCGTGTGGATAGTGGGCTGCTCTTATCACCCTCACACCAGCGGCGCGCAATTTCTTAGCATCCCTATAGTGTAGCGAGTTAGGCAGGGCATTGCCAATTACCGCAAAATCCTGATGCCTGTTTACTCCTATCAGCTTGTCGTGATACGGCCGTCCGTTGAGCCACAGCCCGTCTATGCCTTTAAACTCGACCTTCCTGATTCCGATGCGTTTTGTATATCCATCTGTAATTTCTCCTTCTGCATTCAGCACTTCTATTTTCAGATTATATAGATATGGATTCTCGGGCGACCACAGATTGGGCGACAAGACGTTTATAGTAGCGTCAAAAGCTCTTGCCTCTCTTGCAGGAATATTAAGGTCACTTATGTGCTCCTTGATTCTAACACCGCTTCTATCGACGAGGGTACAACGTATTTTTCCTTTAAAGTTCTTGTTTTCTTCGTTGCGCAGGTGTAGTTTCAATGCAATGTCAGCCTGTGTTTCGGATACCGATGGGCAATGCACCACTACTCCCCCACTGCCTGGCTGGTTCTCGTAGTTTGGGTCTGTTATATATACATTGTTGTGAGCCACCAAGTAGCATTCTCTATAAATTCCGCCGAAATAGGTAAAGTCTAGCAGGGCTTGTGGTTTGCCTGGAGGATACATAGGGTCGTCGCTATTGTCAGCTTTAACGGCAATAATGTTATCGCCATCCCAGTTTATGTACTCCTCTATTGATGCAATAAGTGGCGCATATCCATCGAATGATTCCTTTACTAGATGTCCATTTATCCATACTTTAGATTTTCCCATGATGGCTTCGAAATGTAGGAACAATTTTTTCTTCCGCAGAGCATCATCAAGCTCAAAATGCTTTCTGTACCAAACCACGCCCTGATAGTTTACGCAACCACTAGCCTCTTCTGGGAGAAGCTCTATGCCGTTCGGTAAATTTATTACAGACCATAGCGAATCTGCAAACATCACTTCGTGGGCATTTGCAATCTCTCCTTTGTGCAAGCGCCATGCTGGATTTAGGTTGAACACCTCTCTGCCACTATTTTCCAGTTGGAAGAACCCAGCTGTCGAAAACTGAGGGCTGGCACTTAGCCTGACTGCAAAGAGTAGAGACATTACCAATATAAGATGTGATTGTTTCATGTTATGTTTTTTTGTTTATTTATTTGTGTTTAAGTGTGCACAATATGTCAGCCAGATGCTTTTTGGGGTGCAATAAGCCGTCCTATCCACACTCCCCCACCCTGAGAAGAGCATATATGTTCAAAATATTTAGAGTCTGTCTATAAAGTCCAATATCTGCATTATGCTCACTTTGCGAATTAGTCATTTACACAAAATGACTCCCAATTCACAAACTCCCAGTATAACAGAACGGCAAGCCTTGATCTTGAACTTTCTAATTCAGACTCCCGACATTATGGACAGACACTATTTAGCAAGTCTCATTCATTAGGGAATGTCCACTAAACTCTGTCTACTTATTTTTCTAATAATCTTCAAATATACATTTTTTTTTGAAAATCAATTTCTAAAAGCCGAATTAGGAAGTTTTTTGGATAGGACAAGGGCGACCTGTGTTGCGCCTGCGGCAGGTCGTTTATATACCCTTGACCAATCCTAAAAACGACTTTCCTTTGCTTTTAGCAATTGGTTTTCATAACTCTAAGTTAAATCGCCCCTCAAACTTTATGCTTAATTGCTGAGCCACAAGTCCCCAATTTTGAATAGGTTTAATCCATTTTTTAGAGATATTCTCAACAGTTAAATAAATGAGCTTGAGCAGCGACATGTCGCTCGAAAATGCGCCTTTGGTTTTTGTAACTTTACGCACCTGGCGATGAAAGCCCTCAACAGCATTTGTGGTGTATATAATTCGTCTAATATGCTCA
>JBKECH010000001.1:0-34410 GCA_047974415.1 Bacteroidales bacterium
AATGATATAAAGGATGATTTTACAGCAAAGGGAATAAGTAAGGCCCGAGAGCTCTGGCGACTAGACACCCTTCCTGAAGATGAGAGACGTAGCTATAACCGACATTTGAAACATTTGATGGACGAAGCTAGTAGTGTACGAACTCAGAAGATTGATGCCGAAGAAAGAAAAGCAGAAAAAGAGAGGGAGAGAAAGAAGATTGAGGCCACAGAGAAGGCTCTTGCTGAAGCTAAGAAAGAATCAGACCAAGCTAAGAAAGAATCAGATCAAGCCAAGAAAGAGGTTGAAAAAGTGAGAGCAGAAATTAAGCGGGCAGAGAAAAAGATTTATGAGATGGCTAAGGGGCTCAAAGATGAAGGTGTGGACGTTGCTGTAATTAAGAAGTTAACTGGGCTTAGTGAAGAAGATGTTTTTGCTTTATAAAAAAGAAATAATATGAAGGTATTTTATGTTTTTTTAATAGTGAGCTTTGTCGTTTGCCCGTTCTTGCTTGATGCTCAGGATTTTAATGGGATGATTTTTAATGATTTGAATAGTAATGGTCGACAAGATGATGGCGAACACGGCCTTGCAAATATTAGGGTGTCGGATGGTCTGAATATCGTTGAAACCAACCAAGATGGTTTCTTTTCTCTTCCAGGATGGGAGAAGGTTAGGTTTATAACTGTTTATCAACCGAAAAATTTTGCTTGTAAAGATTGGTATATTCCAATCGATGAAGGAAAACGTAACAAAATGGTGTTTGCCATGACTCCAAAAAAGGTGCGTAGTAAACTGTCGTTTATACAAATATCCGATACTGAGACCTATGAGTATAGAGATTGGGTTAACGACTTGAAAGAATACGGACGAATTAACGACCTGGCATTTATAATACACACAGGAGACATTTGTTATAAACGGGGTATTAAATGGCACGCCGATAATGTTACAACTCATACTATGGGGTTGCCATTTTATTACTGCTTGGGGAATCATGATTTGGTAGCAGGAGACTATGGCGAGCAGTTCTACGAACAAAACTTTGGACCAGCTTGGTATGCATTTGAGGAAGGGAATACTCTCTTTGTAATTACACCTATGATGGGTGGAGACTACAAGCCCTCCTTTACGGCTGAAAATATAGGAGCGTGGTTACAAAACCTTATGAACGAATACCCACAACAACAGGCTAAAATTGTTTTTAATCACACGCTCCTTACCGACGGCGATGATTTTCTATTCAAATATGGAAATGACAAGCTTGTCCGGTTCTCAGATTACAATCTAAAGGCTTGGCTTTACGGACATTGGCACATTAATATGATTAAACAGCACGGCGATAGCGGTGTCACATCCTACAGTACGGCTACGGCAGCTAAAGGAGGTATCGATCATTCTCCATCGTCCTTTAGAGTTGTTGACGTTGATGAGAACGGAAACACGTCCTCTCATTTTGTGTGGACTTTTGTTGATAAGCAACTTACTGTACTTTCTCCGCAAGGAAATGCGATCGACTTTGATCCGAACAGCCCATTCTGTCTTTCTGTTAATACTTACCATAGTGGAGCTCCTGTCGATAAAGTGAGAAGCCGTATTTGGGAGAAAGGGAAGTCTCCAGATTGGCATGACCTGTCGATTGATGAAGGGTGGATATCCTTGAGTCAGACGTCCGATTGGAATTGGCAGAGCAAATGGCAGCCAGAGAAAGCTGGCAAATACACAATAATTACAGAGGCTTTGTTGAAAGGCGGTGACGTACTAAGAGATATGCAAGATTTTGAATTGCAGGAAAGTAAAACCGATATTGTTCTTGGAGGCAATTGGGAGAATTTGCTGGGCAATCCAGCACACAATGGCAACTATAGCAGCATGAGTGTAGGCAAGATGTCAATGAGATGGACCGCAAATGTAGGAGGGAACATATTTATGACATCGCCAGTCATTTTTGACAATAAAGTGTTTACGGCAAGGTTTGATGATGGCAATGCCGAGAATTGTGCTATTGTTGCACTTGATGCTAAAACGGGGAATGCCCTATGGCATTTTAAAACCACCAATTCGGTTAAGAATACAATTGTTATTGCTCAGGGACTTGTCATTGCTACTGACATGCAAGGGTTTGTATATGCCCTTAATCCAGATAACGGAAACCTGGTGTGGAAGAAAGATTTAGGGTACAATCGTTTGCCTGGATATGTGTCTGGGATGGTAAGCAATGGCAAAACCGTATTTACAGGCTTTGGGAATCAGCTTTGTGCTCTCGATGCTAGAACAGGAAACGAGATATGGCGCAACAAGGAGTGGAATGGAGGAGAAGGAGCTGTTCCTACACTCACACTTGCCGATGGTGTATTGGTGGCGTCAGCACATTGGCGAGCCTTGTATGGACACGATGCTAGCACTGGGGAACTTCTCTGGAAGAGAGATGATGATGGTATCCGATTTCGCGATGCAACACTGAGCTTTAGCGATAATGTACTTTGGCTAACGCAAAACGAAAAATTATTTAAACTAAACCCTAAAACTGGTAGCACAATTGAGAGCTTTATTACAGGGATGAATCATACGAACAATTCTGCGCCAATCGTAAATGGCAATACGGTGTTTGTCGGCAGTACGGACAATGGGGTTTCGGCATTAGATAAAAATACCGGAAAGCGACTTTGGCATTTCAAGACTAATCGGACTATATTCCATACTCCTCCTTATGCTTCGGACAAAGAATCTACAACAGAATGTTCGCCTTTATTACTTGGGAATAACTTGCTAGTTGGCGCTATGGATGGAAACTTTCGAGTTTTGGATTCAGACGATGGCAAACTAGTGCAGGAATTTCATTTTGGCGCGCCAATATTAAGTACGCCTGCTGTGTCTGGGAATTGTATCTTTATTTCTGATTTTGCTGGCAATGTTTCATGCTTGAGTTGGTAAGATAGGACTATACAATTGCAATGTTAGACAAGATTCTATTCGTATTTGCTACTGACGAAGCACGAGCAGATACTGACAAACATCTTGCATGGGTTGATATATCTTCTTATTTTTGTGGACATCATTTAATAAAATAGTTATGATTTTAAGAGTGTTGATAATTAGCGCGTTATTACTGTCTTGTAGACCAGCAACAACAGTAGAACCAAAGGTAAGTGAAAAACAGTCCTCTCCCATGATGGGATGGGCTAGTTGGAATAGCTATAGAGCGAATATAAATGAAAATATTATAAAAGATCAGGCAAATGCTCTAGTCGAGCTTGGCTTAGACAAGTTTGGATATAATTTTGTCAATATAGACGATGGTTTTTTTGGCGGGCGAGACTCGTGTGGTAACTTATTGTCGCATAAAGAGAAATTCCCTAATGGTATGAAAAGCACAGCACAGCATATACATTCGCTGAACTTAAAAGCGGGCATATATTCTGATGCGGGTATAAATACTTGCGCTTCATATTGGGATAAAGATACCATTGGCGTTGGGATGGGGCTCTATGGACATGAAGAACAGGATTTAAATCTATTCCTAAAAGAATGGGATTTTGATTTTATTAAGATCGATTGGTGCGGTGGCGAATGGATGGGACTAGACGAGCAATCTCGCTATACGGAGATAGGTAAGCTAGCACGAAAAATAAAGCCCTCAGTTTTGTATAATGTTTGCCGATGGCGTTTCCCCGGAGAGTGGGTTACTCAGGTTGCGGATTCTTGGAGAATTTCGGGCGACATTGCTAACAGTTTCAAGTCTATATTGCATATAATAGATAAGAATGCAGACTTGTGGGTGCATGCATCTAGGGGTCACTACAATGATATGGATATACTTCAAGTGGGACGAGGAATGAGCTACGAAGAAGATAAGGTGCACTTCTCGATGTGGTGCATGATGCAAAGTCCTCTTATATTAGGAAATGACCTGTCAAAAATATCAGCACAGACATTGGAAATCATTACAAATAAAGATTTAATAGCGCTGAATCAGAGCCCCTTTGTATATCAAGCAAGACGATTGGTAGATTATGGCGATTTGGAAGTGTGGGGAAAGCCCTTGGTGTCTACTACAAGTGGGAAAGTGGCAGTGGCTCTTCTTAATAGAACAAATGAATCCCAAACAATCAGTTGTTCTTTAAATGACATCGGCATAGACCATTCTTATGGGTACACAACAAAGGACTTATGGACGAAAGAACTTAATGGGGTGTCGCAAGACTCTCAGATATCGAAAGAAGTCCCAGCTCATGGAGTGGTTGTCCTTTTGGTAGATGGACGGGCTGTGCCTTACAATGTCTTCCAGTATAAAAACAAGAAATCAGATGCGGAGTAAGAAGGGCGATTGTAGTTAGTCAACATTTCCTTGAATACTCGTTGAGAGGGAGAAACGCATTTTCTGGACCTCTCTTTTATATTAGCTTTTGTGCGACATGGGAAAATAGTCGAAAAAAGCACCTGCTGTTTGACACTAGCAAAATAATGCCTACATTGCGCCCTGAAAACAAATCGCAATATTCATGCAAGTCATATCTAGTAAGCAAAGCAGTGAATCAACTTGGAATAATGATATTATCCCAAGTTGGGGCAATGATATAACTTCGCAATTACTTAACCTAGCCTATCATATTGGCAATTTGTTAATACACACATCGCAAGTATCTGTATTTCCACGTGCACAGACAGCTCTCGTTACAGAGACCTTTGCAACGACGCATATATCCTTGACTGATAGAGCTTTACCCCCCCCCCCCCCCCACGCACACATCTATATCCTGCAAGCTTCTAGAAGGAAGTCGCACATTCTTAAAATATTTAAGCACAAAAGTGCTAAAAACATCCTACTTTGCAAGATTGCAAGGCAGGAATTCTCATGCCCTATCCAAAGCGCTTGTTTTTGCTAATCATGCATTTATCTAATAATTGGAATTATTAATTTAAACAAAGTTCTATGAGTAAATTTACTTTGATTCTTAGTTTGTGTTTTGCGCTACTGATTAGTGGCGCTTATGCACAGAAAACAATTTCCGGCGTGCTTACGGATGGAAAAGGAGCCCCCCTACCAGGAGTAACTATAGTGGTAAAAGGGACGGCAAAGGGAGCTATTACTGATATCGACGGTCGGTACAGTGTTGCAAATGTAGGGGAATCTGACATTTTGGTGTTCTCGTTCATGGGAATGAAAACTCAAGAAGTAGAAGTTCATAATCAGAACTCCATAAATGTCAACATGAAAGATGAGCTTGAAGTGCTTAATGAAGTCGTTGTTGTCGGATATGGTGTTCAGAAAAAAGCGAATCTTTCGGGCTCTGTTGCTCAGGTCGACGCTAAAGAGCTAGAAAATCGTCCCATTCAAAATGTTTCCAGCGGTTTGCAAGGGCTAATGCCAGGCGTTACTATAACAGGGACAAATGGAGCTCCTGGACAAGATGCAGGAAATATCCGCATACGTGGTGCTGGAACTCTAAACTCTGCTGGACCATATATTCTGGTAGATGGAATAGAAACAGGAACACTGAGTGCAGTGGACCCAAATGACATAGAAAGCATTTCTGTGTTGAAAGATGCAGCTTCTGCTGCAATTTATGGTTCTAAAGCAGCTAATGGCGTAATACTTATTACAACGAAGCGAGGGAAAGAAGGAAAAACAAGAGTTTCGTATAGTGGATATATTGGCTTTCAGAATGCGACCAATACTATTGAGCGCATGGGCTCTTACGAGTATGCAACATTGCTAAATGGCTTGTTAGAAAAGGAAGGTCAGAGCAAGCGCTTTAGCGACGATGAACTTCAGAAGTTTAAGGATGGAAGCGATCCTCTTTATCCTAATACAGATTGGTATGATCTAGCATATAAAACAGGTGTTCAGAATCGTCATAATATTAATGTTACTGGAGGTGCTGGCAATACAAAGTATATGGCATCGCTAGGATATCTGAATCAAACTGGGATATTGGCAAATGCTGGCAGGGAGCAGTTCAATGCTCGCACGAATATTGACATGGCAATTAGTGAGCGTCTGACAGCTCGTATGAATTTGGCATTTATTAAAAATAAATATAGCGATGCAAGTTCCGCATATGCAGGAGGTAGTTCAGACCAAATTATAAGACAGCTAAATAGGCTGGCACCATGGATTGTTGCACGCTATGATGATGGAACCTGGGGGACAATTTCGGATGGAAGTCCAATTGCATGGTTAGACTCTGGGATGAAGGTGAACCGAGACAATTACAACTTCTCGGGCTTGGCTGCTGTCGATTATAAGATCACAAAAGGTTTACTTCTAACCTTGCAAGGGGCGTATATAAACAATTTGCAGAATTACAGCTACTTCCAAAAATATATCAAGTATAATGACAGCAAAGAATCGGATCCCAATAAGTTGGACGAACGTTATTACAGATGGGATCGTACGAATTTTGATGCATTCTTGAACTATGATAAAAGCTTTGGGAAGCACAATCTGAAAGGTCTTCTTGGATGGCATACAGAGAAGTACAATTACAAATTTCAAAAGGCAGTGCGTAGCCAATTCCCAAATAATGATTTAACAGACTTAAATGCAGGAGATGCCGCAACACAAAGTAATGAAGGCAACTCTGCTGAGCTTGCAATGTTGTCTTGGTTCTCACGCGTCAATTATGATTTTGCAGGCAAGTATTTGCTAGAAGCAAACATCCGCTCCGACGCATCTTCACGTTTTGCTGAGGGACATCGTTGGGGTTATTTCCCATCATTCTCGGTAGCATGGCGAATTAGCGAGGAGTCTTTTATGGAAAACATTAAAGCAAGGTTCTTGTCAAACTTAAAAATCAGAGGTTCTTGGGGACAGTTGGGAAACCAGGATGCTTTGAGTGGAGGTGAGAATGATTTTTATCCAGCCCTGAATACATATAATCTGGATGCCAGCTATGTGTTTGACGGAGCATTAAATTCGGGGTACTATCAGAAAAAATACAGATTAGAAACGATTTCTTGGGAGAAGTCAGAAACGTGGGGACTTGGTCTGGATTTTACATTGTTCAACAAGCTGAATGGGTCTGTTGATTATTACAATCGCAAAACGATTGGAATTATTATGGACGTTGCAGTACCCGATGAATTTGCCTTAGATGCATACAAAGACAATGTCGGCTCGCTTAAGAATAGCGGAGTTGAGGTGAGCTTGAGCTATAACACTAAAATAGGTCAGGTTGATTTTGGCGTTGCAGGCAACTTTGCTTACAACAAAAACGAAATATTAGATTTAGGAGATGGAGACCCAGAAAAATACATAACAACTGGATATCAGCAACGACATAAAGTCGGAGAGCCTATGAGTTCTTACTTCTTATATAAAACTAATGGTTTTTTTAATTCTCAAGAAGAGGCAGATGCTTATACTTTAAAGTATGGAAATCCCTTTGGGAAACAGTTTATGGCAGGAGACTTACGCTATATCGATGTTAACGGCGATGGAAAACTCACAGCTGCCGACCGTGATTATTGCGGGAGCTCAAATCCAGCAATTACTTACGGCTTCAATATAAATACAGCTTGGAAGGGCTTTGACTTGTCTTTAATGTTTAACGGAGCGGCAGGAGTACAGCGTATGTTTGATGCTACAGAAGTGTACGGACGTTTTACGGGAGATGACTCTCATCCATCTACAATTTGGAGGGATGCATGGACACCTGAAAATAAAAATGCTTCGATGCCTCGTATTTTTTATGATGTAAATTCGCCTTCTAATAATAGAACAGCACAGTCGGATTTCTGGTTGCAAAACACAAGCTATCTGCGATTGAAGAATTTACAGCTTGGATATACCTTTCTCAAAGACTGGGTGTCATCAATAGGATTGGAGAATGTGCGCATTTACTATTCGGCTGAGAATCTATTTACTATAGACAATATGAAAATAAATATTGACCCAGAGGCTACTAGTCAGCGTATGTCGTCATATCCATTGTTAGGTACTCATTCACTAGGTCTTAATATAACATTCTAATTAAAAATCAGAAAATGAAAGATTTTAAAAGATATATAGCACTAGTTGTTATCGCTTTAACAACTTCGTGCTCGGACTTCTTAGATACAGCTCCATTGGATGCTCTGTCTCCGTCCACTACTTGGAAAAGTGAAATTGATGCACAGAAATTTGCAGTTGGTTGTTATGATGGATGGGAAAATGGAGAGACCATCCTGTATTTAGATTGTAATACTGATTTTGGGTATAATAATTTTGAATGGGAGAACTATAAAACCATCGCCAACGGAACTATGTCGCCTTCGGGTAGTGTTAAGGATTTCTATGATTACAGTGCGATAAGGCGTTGCAACACCTTCCTTGAGAAGGTGAAGGACATTGCGTTTGCAAACGAGCAGGCAAAAACAGATTTAATTGGACAAGTACGTACGATAAGAGCTTATAGATACTTTGTTATGAATTGGTGGTATGGAGGAGTGCCTATTATTGATAATTATGGTAGCGCTACCGAAGCGCAAGTTCCTCGGAATACAGAAAAAGAAGTGCTTGATTTTGTAAATAATGAGTTAGATAAAGCTATCGAAGAGCTAGATGTGACGCCTACAGAGCGAGGACGTATCGCCAAAGGAGTTGCTATGGCTATTAGGATGCGTAGCGCCTTGTATTATAATGATTTTCAAAAAGCAAAAGAGATGGCAGAAGCTATTATTGATCTAAATCAATACTTTTTAGAATCAAATTATGGCGACTTATTTAAGGTTAGCGGTCAGGGCTCTAAAGAGATTATTGCGGCTGTTCAGTATCTCAATGTAACGAGGGACTTGTATACTATTGGGCAAATGTATAACAATTCAGATGGAGGTTGGTCTTCTATTGTGCCTACGCAAAATCTTGTGAATACTTATGAAATGAAGGATGGTCTAACCAAAGAGGAGTCTGAGCTGTATGATCCCACTCACCCATTTGCAAATAGAGATCCACGCATGGAGATGACAATACTATATCCAGGAATGAACTGGCAAGGTGGAATTATCAACACCTTAGATAAAACCATTGATGGTGTTGCAAATAGCAATTATCCACCATCGGCGAACAACGCCTCTAAAACTGCATTGAGCTGGAGAAAATACTTAGATCCTATCGACCAGTATACAGGAGGTATATTTGCTTCTAATGCTTGTCCGATTGTTATTCGCTATGCAGAAGTGTTGCTTACTTATGCCGAGGCAACAAATGAACTTTCAGGACCGTCTGCCGACATCTATGAGCGCTTGAATAAAATTCGGTCGCGAGTGGGCATGCCAGATGTAGATCGTGCCAAATATGGAACAAAAGAGACATTGCGAGAACTGATTCGCCGTGAACGCAGCGTTGAGCTGGCAGGCGAGGGAGTGCGTCGTCCAGATATTATGCGCTGGAAAGATAATAATGGAAAAGCGCTGGCAGAAACAGTCTTGAATCAAACTCTTGAACGTATAGTGGGAACCATCGACTATAATGAAGCTGACCCTTCAAAGCGTGCTGTAATAGATGTGAATGCGCCTGATTCTGATAGAAAAATTGAAGATAGAGTGTTCAAGCTACACAACCGCTACAATCCTATACCTCAGTCATCCATTGACGACAACCCCAAGCTCAAACAAAATGAAGGATATGTGAATTAGGGTATTTGTTCTTTTTTTTACCCAGAACCATGCATTGGAATGCCGTAGTGAGTGCTTTAAGTTCGATAAAACAAGGGTTTTGGTGAACGAAGCATAGCGCCGCTACGGTGAGCGAAACAAAAACCAGCTAAGCCTTTATTTTGAAGAGATTGAAGCACGTAGTAGGTGAGCTAATGCATATTTTTAGGTTTAATCAAGCTGTAATTTTAAGGTTACATAATATTTTGCTTATTGTGTCCAAAGTTTGTAACTTTGGACACAATATTTTTACGAACATTCGCAAGGCCTCGTTAAGCTGCTTATAAATAGTAAAATGTGTGTTGGGAAAGGTAAACAAAGACAAGAAATCAGAAGTGAAATTATAAACGCATGAAATTATAACAATGAAGAACAAATTAAAAGTATGTTTGCTGGCAGTGCTGGCAGTAACCTTGTTTGGAAGTGTCAAGGCGCAAGAGCATTGGCAAAATCCAGAAGTAAATGAAGAAAACCGCTTGCCAATGCATAGCGCATTCTTCCCTTATGAGTCCGAGGCAGAAGCCGCTAAGAATGTAAAGGAAGAGTCAAGTAATTTTCTGACTCTGAACGGAACCTGGAAGTTTAAATGGGTTAGCAACGCATGGCAACGCTCCAATGACTTTTTTAAGACCGATTTGAATGACAAAGGTTGGGACGATATCACTGTACCTGGCATGTGGGAGCTTAATGGATACGGCAGTCCACAATATTTAAACGTGGGCTATGGGTGGAGAAATCAGTATAAAAACAATCCCCCAATTGTACCTGAGGAAAACAATCATGTGGGGAGCTATCGTAAAGAGATAGAAATTCCTTTGTCGTGGAAAGGAAAACGGATTATAGCTCATTTTGGTTCAGTAACATCAAATATGAGTTTGTATGTAAATGGTGAATATGTAGGATATAGCGAGGATAGTAAATTAGAAGCGGAGTTTGACATTACTAAATATTTAAAACCAGGTAAGAACCTCATTGCGTTTCAAACCTTCCGTTGGTGTGACGGCACGTATCTAGAAGATCAAGATTTTTGGCGCTTTTCGGGTGTAGGTCGCGATTGCTACTTGTATGCTCGCAACGATGCTTATGTTAGAGATTTGAAAATAACTCCTGACTTGGTGAATAATTACACAGATGGCAAATTGTCGATAAATATAGACCTGTCATCAAAAGCATCCGCAGAGCTAAAGCTTACAGACGCTGACGGGAATGTTGTTGCAAAGAAAGAAGTCTCTGGAGCGGGAATGATTGCAACAGAAATAAAACTAGCAGAACCTTATAAATGGACGGACGAGACCCCTTATCTTTACACATTGACTGTAGTACTGAGGCAGTCAGAAACAGTAAAAGAAGTAGTGCCAGTAAAAGTTGGATTTCGCAAAGTCGAGATTAAAAATGGTCAGTTTTGTGTAAATGGTCAGCCAGTGCTGATAAAAGGAGCAAATAGACATGAAGTAGACCCCGATGGTGGATATTTTGTGTCGCCCGAGCGAATGAAACAAGATATTCTACGCATGAGAGAATTTAACATCAATGCAGTACGAACATGTCACTACCCAGACGACGACTTATGGTACCAGCTTTGTGATGAGTATGGGATATATGTAGTAGCGGAAGCAAATTTAGAGTCGCACGGGATGGGCTATGGAGATAAAACTCTGGCGAAAAATACCCAATTTGCAAAGGCGCATCTCGAAAGAAATGAACGCAATGTGTTGCGGAATTACAATCATCCATCGGTTGTTACTTGGTCTATGGGGAATGAAGCAGGCTTTGGTCCAAACTTCGAGGCTTGCTATAGATGGATAAAAAAGTATGATAATTCAAGGCCAGTTCAGTACGAAAGAGGAGGTAACAACGACTATACCGACATCTACTGCCCGATGTACTATAGATATGAGAGTTGCGAGGAGTACGGAAAATCTAATGGAAATAAGCCACTGATTCAATGTGAATATGCTCATGCCATGGGCAACTCGCAAGGTGGATTCAAGGAGTATTGGGAGCTTGTGCGTAAATACCCCCTGTACCAAGGAGGATTTATATGGGATTTTGTAGACCAATCGGTACGTTGGAAAAACAAAGATGGACAGGATATTTATGCTTATGGAGGCGATTTTAATCCATACGATGCTAGCGACAATAACTTCTTGGACAATGGGTTGATTAGTCCCGACAGGGTACCGAACCCTCACTGCTACGAAGTTGGCTACTACTATCAATCTATTTGGACAACATTGCTAGATTCGCAAAAAGGGCAAATAGAAATATATAATGAATATTTCTTCCGCGATCTATCGAATTTCTATTTACAATGGGAGCTAGTGGGCGACGGAGAGATACTGAAAACAGGAGTAGTTGAGAATCTTGATGTTGAGGCGCAAAAAAGAGTAAAATTAAATCTCTACACAGAACTCCCTAAAAATATTGATGCAAAAGAGATCATGCTAAATGTTGCCTATAAATTGAAAGGCGGAGAACAACTGTTGCCTGCAGGATATGCCAGAGCTCGTCAGCAGTTGGTGGTTAAAACATGGGAATTTGAGCCTGTGCAACTTGCCAATAAAACCGAATCAAACAAGGAGGTTGTAATGCCAACTATCGTAGAAGATGACTTTAACTATCTGATGGTAAAAGGAGCAAGCTTTCAGGTAGATTTTAATCGTAGCACTGGATATTTATGTCGCTATCTTATTGATGGAGCGTCTGTTCTAGAAGATGGTGCATATTTGAAGCCAAACTTCTGGCGCGCACCTACGGACAACGACTACGGCGCACGCTTACAAAACAAGTATGAGGTGTGGAAAAGTCCAAAACTAGAACTTAAATCTCTGAAAGCCAAAAGCAATTCCGAAGGCTTGGCAGAGATTAGAGCAGAATATGAAATGCCAGAAGTTGGAGCTAAGCTGCAACTTACATATCAGATTAACAATGAAGGCGCTATTAAAGTAAATCAGAAAATGATTGCAGGTGGGAAATCTGGAGTTTCGGACATGTTCCGTTTTGGAATGAAATGGGAGATGCCTTATAAATATCAACATATCACTTATTACGGCAGAGGACCAGGCGAAAACTACGCCGACCGAAAAGACTCGGAATTTATAGGGCTGTACAACCAAAAAGTAAGCGAACAGGCTTATCCTTATATACGCCCACAGGAAACTGGAACGAAATCAGATGTACGCTGGTGGGCGCAAACCACACAAGGAGGGCAAGGCTTATGTTTTACATCCGATGAAGCCTTTTCTATTTCGGCATTGAATTACACCATTGAATCGCTGGATGATGGGGTGCAAAAGGACCAACGCCATTTTGTCGAAGCCGTAGAAAGCAACTTTGTAACCATCTGTATAGATGACAAGCAAATGGGACTAGGGTGCATTGACAGTTGGGGCGCACTGCCAATTCAAAAATATCGCATACCTTATCAGGATTATGAGTTTAATTTTGTAGTCAGACCTATAAAGAGCGCTTATTCTGCGAGATAGAAAATCACAAGCATAGTACCAAAAAAAAGAGTGAACATTGAAGTTCACTCTTTTTTTGTACTACACTGAGGCCAGTAAAAAGCATTATAATTGCCTACCCCGATTAATTAGAGTCAGTCTATAAAGGCCAATATCTGCGTTATGCTCACTTTGCGAATTAGTCATTTACACAAGTAAACTCCCAATTCACAAACTCCCAATATACAGAACGGCAAGCCTTGATCTTGAACTTTCTAGTTCAGACTCCCGACATTATGGACCGACACTAATTGGTCTGAAGGTAATCCAGATGATTCTTTACCAAAAGCTGTAAATTGACATTAACGATTCGGAAATAGATTACAGGGAAGTAGCTATCCAGAACATTACACTCGCAGATGACAAACGAGCTTACTACCAAATAAGCGATGACCATAAACAGTTAGTAGGAATTGAAGGAGAAGGACTTGCCAATGTTTTTCAATCCGATCAATGAAAGTATAGTACAGGAAATCACGTTACCCTTGTATTATACTGGATTAACCAAAACGGCAACAATTCGGGAACAAGAAGGAAAATCGAAAAAGCATAAGTTAAATCGGGGATATGAAGTAAAACTCAGCATCCGCATTTCGGCGAATTCTTACAATTGGTTAGTGATTGAATAGTCTGTAGCTCGAACAATATGAATCCACAAATTTCACTAAATTTGCAGATATTGGTCAATTAGAAATATCATGAAAACATTTTTATTTATAGCATTTTTATTCACGTTCTCTTATATGGGGTTATCTTCGGAGAGAGTTATTTGGCAAATTGGAAAAAACGACAAATCGTGTTCCGAATTTGCATTGTATCCCAATGATTACACCCTTTTTTCTTCTTCGGACTTTGCTAGTGAAGATGGTTATTACATCGTAGGTCAATCGAGCCCAAAAACGGACTGGCCATATCTATTGCCTGGCCCATTCGATGACTTTGCAGGCTATGGTTACTGGTCTGGAAGGGCTTTACATAAGTTGCGTGTATTTTTTGAAATTAGTCAGTTGCCAAAGCTTGGAAACTGTTTATTGCAAATAGATGTTTTAGCGGTAAATGCAAAACAATCACCTCTGCTCAGATGCGTTATAAACGAGCAGGTTTATGAGGAACAATTGATTTCTGGAGAGTCACAAAATCCAGCAGATCTAATACCCAACTGTCAGCGAGTTTTATTTTCAATTCCGATAGCCGAGTTAAAGGAAGGGGTTAACGAACTAAGCTTTCAATGTATTACTGGCAACTGGTTAGCATTCGATGCCATTTCCTTTTTAGGGCCGACGTCATTGCAATTATCTCCACCATGCAATACCTTACTACGTAATGTTAACTTCGCCAATTGGGAGCTAAATGCTGATAATAAAGCCACGCAACCTCTGCTAGTAGACGTTTATCACAAAGGGGATAAAGAACTTGTTAGAGTAGTAGTTGACAACTTAGAAAAAGAGATGGAGCTCGAGGCAGGACATCATGTTAAGGAATTTAATTTCCCATCGGTAAATAAGAAACAAATATCTAGGGTGCAAGTTTTTGTCGGGGACGACTTAAAATACGAATCAGAAATAAAACGGACAGCCGAAGCGAGTATCTCTTATAATGATTATGTAAATCAATTTATGGGGACCAGTGGCTCTAGATGGATGATTACGCCTGGCCCTAGAATGCCAATGCCTATGGTGCAATTAAGCCCGAACAACGAACAAACGGTCTGGAAAGGGGGCTACGAACACCAAATTGAAAGCATATCAGGATTTAATCATACTCAGGAATGGACTATGGCTGGTTTTACCATGATGCCAGTTACGGGGAAGTTACAAATACAGCCTGGTCCTGAGAATGCCCCCGACTTAGGGTACCGGTCGAGGATAAATAAAAAAACAGAGAAAGCCAAAATCGGTCTATATAGTGTTGATTTAGTCGATTATGATATTCATGTCGATATGACATCTACAACTCGTTGTGGATTTCAACGCTATGTCTCATCAAAATCTGAACCATTGAGAGTTCTTATCAATGCTTATCCCCCCTCAGAATACTCTTACGAGAATATGGAGTTTGAAATAAATGTTCTTAGCAACACTAGACTTGAAGGTTTTGTGCATCAGAAATGCGACAGCAAACATACAGCCTATGCTTTTGAACAAGATTACCGACTTTATTTTACACTAGAATTTAATAAACCTTTTGAAAGTATGGGAGGATGGACCGACCAATCTGAGAATATGAAGGCAGGAAGAACCTTTATTTATGACAATATTACTGAAGAGGCAAAACAGATAAAAGGAAAGGGAATGACAGGAGCTTTTATTAATTTTAAACAATTAGACACAGATACGGTTTTAGTGCGTAGCTCAATCTCTTTGGTCAGCGCAGAAAACGCTAGATTAAATCTTATTCATGAGATCTCCGAGCCCTTTGCTTGGAACTTTGAGGCTGTAGTTAATCATCAAAAAGACACATGGAATAATTATTTATCAAGAATAACAATTGAAACAGACGACTATCTTCAGAAAGTGAAATTTTACACAAATCTTTACAGAGCTTTATCTGGCAGGCCAGCATGGGGCGATGTGAATGGGCAATGGATGGACATGAATGAACATGTACAACAGTTTGACGACCCTCAGCAACGTTTATGTTCTGGTGAGTATTGGAATACTTTTTGGAATGTGCAACAATTGAACCAGCTAATTGCTCCTGAATTTTCTTCAGCCCAAGTAAAAAGCCTAATTGAATTTTACGATAAGGGTGGATGGCTTTCGAAAGGTATTTTTGCAGGAGAGTATTCAAGTGTCATGGTAGCTATGCACTCCATTCCGTGGATTGTAGGAGCATGGAATCACGGAATTCGAGACTTTAACTTTGAAAAATCGTATGCAATGATGAAGCATGCCCAGCTCACTCCACCCGACATGAACCATAGTGGAGGAGGTAGAGTTGGAAACGAAAGTCTAGTTGAATACATGAAATATGGATATGTCCCAGTAGAGACCGATATATATCAGAGTTATGTCTCTAATACGCTTGAATACGCCTTTGATGATTGGTGCCTAGCACAAGCTGCGAAGCAACTTAATAAAAAAGAAGACTATTTGTTTTTCCTTAGACGCTCGGAAAATTGGCGAAATATTTTTGATTCTGCGAGTGGTTTTATGCGCCCTAAACACATCAATGGAGAATGGGTCGAAGATTTTAATCCTTATCGTACTCCAGGCTTTGTAGAAGGAAATTCTTGGCAATTTAGTTGGTTCGTTCCACACAACGTACGAGGATTGGTAGATGCTATTGGGAAAGAGCGTTTTGTCGAGAGGTTGGATAGCGCAATGTATAAATCAGAACAAGTTAATTTTAATGCTCTTGGCGACAATTTTTCCAAATATCCAGTAAACCATGGAAATCAACCTAACATGCAGTCGTGCTACTTGTTTAATTGGGCAGGAGAACCGTGGCTTACACAAAAGTGGGCGCGTGCAATACAAGAAAGGTATTACGGAATGGGACCACGTAGTGCTTATCCTGGCGACGAAGATCAAGGACAAATGAGTTCATGGTATGTAATGAGTACCATCGGACTGTTCCAAATGGATGGAGGCTGTTCCACAGAGCCTTTCTACGAATTAGGAAGTCCACGTTTCAACAAGGTTACTATTCAATTAAGCGATAAATACTATGGAGGAAAAACATTTGTTATTGAAGCTCGACATGCATCGAAAGAGAACAAATACATACAATCAGCTAAGCTAAACGGACAAGTACTCAACAAATGGAAAATTCCAGTAAAAGACATTCTCAAAGGAGGAAAACTTGAATTGGAGATGAGCTCGAAGCCAAATAAGTTATTTGGGAAATAGATGACATCGCGTCAAACTCTAATAAGAATATTCCAAACAGCATTCTGATACATTTTTTGCCTTCACTCAACAACATCAAAATGAAATTATACTTTCTTGCACTTTACTGCTAGCATTAAACAATGCGCTATCTGCGCAAAGAGAAAACTATTGACTTCACAGACGATTGGAAATTCCACCTAGGCCATGCTAGCGAGATAGAAAAATATTTCACTTATGGCGACGGAAAAGCAGAGCAATTTGAAAAAAGCAGAGCCCGCTCCATATGGTGGGCATGGAATTGCTACAACTTACATTTTGAAAGGAAAATAACAATCGTAATGGCTACGAATTACATTTTGAAAGGAAAACGACAATCGTAATGACTACGATTAGCATTTTGAAAGGAAAATGACAATCGTAATGACTACGAATAGCATTTTGAAAGGAAAATGACAATCGTAATGACTACGAATTACATTTTGAAAGGAAAACGGCAATCGTAATGACTACGAATCACATTTTGAAAGGAAAATGGCAATCGTAATGACTACGATTAGCATTTTGAAAGGAAAATGACAATCGTAATGACTACGAATAGCATTTTGAAAGGAAAACGGCAATCGTAATGACTACGAATCACATTTTGAAAGGAAAACGGCAATCGTAATGACTACGAAGGTTATTTTGGAAGAAAAGGACGACATTTCATTACATAGAGATAGACATTTAATTGCATAGTTTTTGCACCTTTGTCAAAACTGAAAACAAGACGATTGCCACTCAAGAGATATTACAATATAGCGCAAATTCCAAGCAATAAAGGCGCAAACTTTATAGCCTTGCATACAATTATTCATCAAATAAAGTCTTGGATTCGGACGATATACTCATGGGTTAGCGATTTCAACATTGAGCCTTACTTGTCCGAATTCTGCTACAGGATAAATAGATCGCAGTCCAAGGATAATATCTTCAACAACCTTGTCCAGAGAATGGTCAAGGCGGATAATGTTTATCATTCAGAGTTGATGATAGGTTTAAAATAAGGACATGCAACTAAATGACTATCTCTAGAAGTGTCCGATAAAAAAAAGTGCCAGTTTTCAAAAGAAACTGCATATATGGAGAAATGTTTCTTTCTTATGTGTATAAAACTAGAAGCTTGTAGAGGGATACAACAAGGGCTGTCGATAATCGACAGCCCTTGTTATTTAGCGTCTTAAGCGAGGTTTTAATCTTTAGAATGCTTCGTTAACATTGAGGTAGAAGCCCTTCGAACCATATTTACCAATTGCGTAATCTATGGTTAGGTTTGTTCTAGCTCTTTTATCGAGCATAATGCGCAGTCCTGCTCCTGCAGTAGGCTCAACATAGTCAAACAAGCTTATATTGTTTGTACGACTAGATGCTGTTGTGAAGGTGGTATAAAAAACGGCTCCTAGAGTTTCCTTATTTTTTTGAAGAGGGACCCGATATTCTAGCTCGGCATATACCAAGTCTTCGCCACGAAAACGACCTTGAGAGAAGCCTCGCCCCGAGCGTCCAAATTGATCCCATCCAACTGCTGGCAAGTCAAGATATGGCAAGTCTCCAGAGGTAACAAAGCTACCATAAGTCCAGAATGCTAGCATATGTCGAGGACGTTTTTTGCTAAGATTGAAATAGTCTCGGTATTCCATCCAGAGCGAAGTCGAATTTTCGTCACTACCTAAGAACTTTGGATTTACTCGAAAGTTTATGTATGCATAACGCCCCGAATAAGGGTTAATTGGGCTGTCGCGACTGTCGTACAAGGCATTAAATGACACTCCAGAAGTAATCGTTTTGTCCAAATCAAAATCCTTAGTGCGTGCATAAGCATACCTGGATGTAATAGTTACCGTGTCTCCTATAAGACTCAATGCTTGATCATCAATTTTAGAATGGTAATCTAAATGGTAGCCAATTCCTGCAAAGAAACGAGTATCCTCAATGCGCTTAAGGGCTGTTTGATGAAATCTAAAATAATTAAACTTCATAAACTGTCCGCCAGACAAACCATCGATAAAACTTGCATCTTCAAATTCTGGCACGTTAAAAATGTGATTGCCTTCGATACCTGAAAAATCGTTATACGCCAATTTGGAAGAATTTGGACCAGTTCCCAAACCAAAAGTAGGCTGAGAGGTTACAAAATATCGCCAGTCGCCAAGGAAGGTCCAACTGTCGTCGTTTGAAAACACTGTACTTTTAGCCGTGAATAAAAACTGCTTTTTTGTCGTATATACAAGCGAAGAAACCATGGACGACCGACTAGTAGTAGCTTCGTCTCCAAACAGCCAGCTTAACGAGGGTGCTACACCAAACATAAATCCATTAGCGGGGCTAGATGCAAGGACTGGCAGAGGAATAAAAGACAGCTGTCTGAACAGTTGGTCGGAATCTCCTAGGCCGGCCTTATCTCCCTCTTTTGCAGGTGGAATAGTAACGTTGTCATTCAGCTCGTTCTCGCTTTTCGACTGAATGCTGGTGGCGCGCACCTCTGCTAATTCAGTTTCTTTTGCTAGTTCTACGTTTTGAGCAATAGAGCTATCGATTGCAAAAAAAGCTAGAAGTGTAATTAATAGATACTTTTTCATAATATATAAATGAGTTATTGTATTATTTTTCGCCTGTCTCTCAATTATGCAAACAGCATAAAATTAATTGACAGTATGAGAAACGAATTGATAGCAAAAAATGTTCATTACTCACCTAATATTTATATAAAAACATAGACCATAACACACTTTATTGCAATGCTACGACACCTTTCAGACAACAATATTTTGAAATAAGAACCAAAAAAATGTATCTTTGAAGAAATGTTTTAATCATCACCTAAATCTCAGCTTATGTATCAGCATTTCAATCGACGCAAGCTTCGTTCAGGTATTCTTCTCCTATTAGTGCTCTTCTCTTTGGACAGTCAAGCACAACGACTTCTGAATAGCCGAACTTCGAGCAGCTATACTTATATATATAAGGTATCTTCCGCAGAAGCTAAGCAAATATACAGCAAAAAGGATGTAGAGCTCGACCCAATGCTGCTTCACACATTGGTTGACTCCTTTCTCACCGACGAGGAATACACCCAAACACTTCCGCAAGGGCATTACCTGACGACCTATGCCGACAGAGGTATGCAGCGAGCAAGCCTAGAAACGGTAAGCAATTTTAAGCCATATGTGTATAACAATAATACGGATTTGTGTGTGCAATTGCTCGACTCGAAGGGCGAAATCATTGCAGATGCCCAAGTGAAAGTGGGCCGCAAGAAACTTCATTTCAATGAGAAGGCACAATTATATATTGACAAAAAATCAAACCGAGATGGGCTGCTTGAGGTGAACTATAGGGGCTTCACTGCCTACTATGAGCTGATGAAAAACCATAAAAACTCGTGGGCGAAGCGAAATGCCAATGCCTTTCTCTACCGAACTCCTGTGAAATACTTGGCTCGCCCCATTCGATATCTGGTTTATTTGCCGATTGATGGAGTGAAGTCGATAGAGCAAGGCTATGCACAAGGTACCATCAATCGCACGAAGCATTTCGCCATTAATTCTTATGAAAAGGTGGCATGCTGGTTTGATGATTACCACTGTAACAATTACAGCCAGAAAGCTAAAGGCTATTTGGTGTTTAACAAACCAAAATATCAGCCCGGCGACACGGTGAAGTTTAAGGC
The DNA here is from genome assembly GCA_047974415.1 of Bacteroidales bacterium. Classification (GTDB taxonomy): domain Bacteria; phylum Bacteroidota; class Bacteroidia; order Bacteroidales; family Prolixibacteraceae; genus JBKEAJ01. Next base: position 20,661 of record JBKECH010000001.1, read on the forward strand.
TTTCATGACCAACAAAAAAGGACGACCAATAAACAAAAAAATGCAAGTGAAGCTCTATGAGTCGGGCGAATGGAAGGAGATTTCAACTTTAAAACCCTATCGAAAGGGAGCTTATTCCGATGCGTTTCTACTGCATGATTCGCTAAAGCTGAAGCTCAATAACTACTATACGATGGAGCTGACTAGTGGCAAGCGAACTTATCTGAAACGTAGTTTCATCTATGAAGATTATGAGTTAAAGGGCAACAAGCTAGATTGGCGACTAGAAAGCGAAGAGCACTTCCGAGGAAAGGGAGCGAAGATATATGTGCGAGCTAGCGATGAAAATAATCTCAACCTAATGGATGCTCGGGTGGAAGTAACTCTCACGCCCCAAAGAGTAAAGGAGTATCATCAAAACCAAGTGTTCGTGCCGAATGTCTTGTTGCGATTAGAGCAAAAACTAGAACCCACGGGCGAAACCGAGATTGTGCTGTCGGACTCGCTGTTTCCGCAGGCAAATTTGAAATATCAGGTGAACCTTCGCCTGCTAAACTCCGACAATGAGGCGTTGGCGAAGCGAAAAATAATGACTTACTACCACCAAGTGCGACGTTTTAATGCCGAAGTACAGACCGACTCCATACGCTTCAGCTATACCGAAAACAAGGAGGTAAAAATGAAAAAGGCACAGATTTACGGAATAGATAATTTCAACAAAGAAACGCTAGTCTACGAAGGAAGTACACCTTGCATTCTGAAAATCGAACCATACTACTCGTCCTATATCATTCGCTCGGGCAAGCAGAGCAAAAGGGTGAATATGCTTGACGAAGCCTCCAAAGTACGCCTCCTATCCAATCGTACCAACGATTCGCTGCAATTGGTAGTGAACAACCCCCGAAAACTACCTTTCGCCTATCATATCTATAAGAAGAATAAGTTGCAAGATTATGGCTATGCCGACTCGCTACGCTGGGAGAAGAAAACAAACAGCAAACAACCGTATCTCGTGTCATTGCGCTATTTGTGGGGCGGTAGTGTGAAAGAGGAAAACTACCCATTGCTTCTGCAAGAGCGGAAGTTGCAGTTGCAAATCACGCAGCCTCGATTGGTCTATCCTGGGCAGCAAACCAAAGTAGATATCGTAGTAACCGACAACCAAGGGAAACCTGTGGAGGGGGTAGACCTAACTGCCTATGGGCTGACACAAAAGTTTAAGTCTGACGCTCCCCTGCTTCCGAGATTCGAGAAAAACAGGGGCGGCAAAAAATACATTAACAACTTCTCCTTGGGCAAACTAGATGGCATGCAAATGAAGACTTCCCTAGACTATGATACTTGGCGAATTTTAGCAGGACTCGACACCATTGCTTACTATAATTTCATTTACCCCCAAAGTGAAATCTATCGTTTCAGCTATGAGCTGGAAGATAAACTCACGCAGTTTGCCCCTTTCGTGCTGTCGAAAGGAAAGATACTGCCTATTCATGTCATCTATGTCGATAACAAGCCGGTGTATTTCAGCTGGTCGTCCAACGAGCGCCCCTATTCCTTTGCCATATCTCCAGGTTATCACCAAGTGGAATTGCGCACCACCCAAAACACTATTGTTATAGACAGCCTGCACATCGAAGCAAAAAAGAAGCTCATCTTCAGCCTCGATAAAGATAGCGAAAGCGAGCAATTCACGATAAAAGATGCGCCCCATGAACTCACCAAGGAGGAAAAAGAGGTGTTATATCCCTACATTGCTCCCTATCGGCACATTTATAAAAAAGAGGGTAGCTACATCCGTCAGTGGGATGGTCAGTTCAACTTCTACCAGCTCCACGATGCTAAAGGAGCTCACCAAGGGCGTTGGCTGGGCCCTGTGTCGGGCGAACTGAACTATCGACAAATCAAGGAAGACTCCCCTAGCACCTCCATGAGGTTTCGCCACGAGCCGTTCTTCGAATATGAGTTTCAAGACAAGCTGCTAAAAATGCGCGAGGCAAATACCAAAAACTACCCGCGAGAATTGTTCCGATATGGAGTTCGTAGTAGCTTGGGCGATTCTATATGGAGTACCAACTCGCTAGAAAAAAGCTGGCGGAACTATCTAAGCAAAGAGAAAGCACAGCAAAGGCAACGAAAGGAACTCTATCACTACCCAAAGGCTAGCGCAGTTGGAGAGGGCGACTTGCTTATCGATTTGCAACAGAAAACAAAGGAAGAGAACTTCTGTTTGAATACGCTTTTGTTTAAATATGATGAAGCCAACTTCATTCGTCTCTACCCTGGGAAAGAAACCAACATGTGTGGGCTGAAGCCAGGCTATTATAGATTGGTCTTCTTCTATGCAGGAGCGAAGTACCACATGGAAGATTCGCTGCTTGTGAAAGCCGACGGGCAGAATTATCACGCCATTACACAGCCCAAAGTCATGCAGAAAGATAGCTTCAGCATGCGCGTGAGCGAAATCATCGAAAAGCATTTGGATGACAATAAAAAATACCAGGGCGACAATAAAAGTGGCGATAGACAATTGAGCGATATATACAGGAGCTATCACCAGCAGTTTAAATATGAAGGAAGTGGTCGAGAGGTGGCGGGCTATGTCTATGACGCTGATTCTAAAGATGGCATAGCTGGTGTTACCGTGCAAGTGAAAGGCACCAATTATGGCACCTTCACAAACAATGAGGGCTACTACTCCATGACGATACCCAGTGGTTTCCAAACACTCCAGTTCTCTTTCGTCGGATGCGACCAGCAAGAGCATGTGGCACCTTCCAGTGGTAGGCTAAATGTGGAACTGAGCGTTTCGAAAGAAAAGTTAGATGAAGTAGTGATAGTGGGGCATAAGGTAGAAAGAAAGGTAAAAAACTGTAGTGCTTCCGTTGTTACTATAGAAACAGGAGCGCCCTTGGTGAGCTATCGTTTGCAGGGTATCGTGCCGGGCATTCAGGTGCGAGGAGTAAGCTCAGTGGATAATGATGACGCTAGTCCGTTAATTATCATTAATGGAGAAGTGTATACCGGGGATATGGGAGATTTGGATATGGAAACGATGTCGAATATAAGTGTGCTTAAAGATACTGAGTCTAAATCCATCTATGGAGCCCGAGGGGCTCATGGGGTAATTTTGATGGCGACCAAAGATGGACTGACACCTTCGCAAAAAGGCGCCAATTTCGACGCAGAATTTCTAGCGCAAGTAGCGCAGGCAAACAGCATCAGGAATAACTTCTCTGATTATGCCTTCTGGCAGCCCAGACTAACAACCGATAAGCAGGGGAAAGCCAGCTTCAAAACCACCTTCCCCGACGATGTAACCGCCTGGGATACGCACTTTCTGGCCATGAGCGATAAAAAACAGTCGGGGCAATGGAGCGGAAGAATTAAATCATACAAACCGTTGATGGCACAATTGGCAGCTCCTCGTTTTGCAGTGAAGAATGATACGATAAATGTCATCGGCAAGTTGCTGAACTACACAAACAACTCGGTGCGTGCGCAAGTGAGCTTCGCAAAGAATGGCGAAGAACTGTTGCATGCCGACCATCAAGTTGAACACGCTGCTATAGACACCGTGCTTGTTTCCGCCACTACCGACACGCTCCATTTAAAGTACAGCATGAAAATGCACGATGGTTATTTTGATGGCGAACAACGAAAAGTGCCAATTTATCCGGTGGGAATGGAAACCGTGAAAGGCAACTTTCACACACTCGATAAAGACACCACCATCACGCTACCTTATGATGAGAGCCTAGGCGAACTTCACCTCTATGCCTCTGCCGATGCTGCCGATGTGCTGGAGAAAGAAATCGATAGGTTGATAAACTATAAATATAAATGCACAGAACAGTTGGCATCTAAGCTTAAAGCCTATTTGGCAAGGCAGCAGATTGCCGTAGCTAGGCAGAAAGAATTCACTTGCCAAAAAGAGGTGGAGCAACTCATCGCTCAGATCCAAAAACGACAACAAGACAGCGGACTATGGGGCTGGTGGGAGAAATCGCCTGCCGAGCTGTGGATTTCTATTCACGTGTTGGAAGCCTTGTTGCATGCCGAGCAAATGGATTACCCCGTGTCTTTTCGTCGCGATGTGGCCAAAGCTCAAGTGCTGAAACTGGAGCAAAAGACTGATTTCAGCGAAAGCCTACAGCGCCTTAAGTTCCTTCGATTGCTACATGCTTCAGTCGATTATCCGCATTATATCGCCCAATTAGAAAACCAATCGGATAGCACCCTAGGCAGTTTGCTCGGGCTGTTGGAATTGAAGCAGATGTGCGACATGCCGTACCAGCTCGACACCCTAAACTCGTATCGACAAACTAAACTACTCGGTCAGCAATACTTCGCCGACCAAAAGAAGCACAGCTTACTTCGCAATGAAGTGCAGTACACTCTTGCTGTCTATCGCTTGTTGCGAAACGACTCTACAGTGGTCGATAAGAAACTAGCTGAAATGCGCAGTTTCCTGCTGAACAAGCGCAGAAATGGACATTGGCTCAACACCTACGAGTCGGCGCGAATTATAGAAACCATACTGCCTGACTTGCTGGGCGAAAGAAAAGAGCTAACACCCGCCAAGCTAGTGCTGCAGGGAGGAGTAGAAAAAACAGTAGGCAAATTTCCTTTCGAAATGAAGCTCCGCCCGAAGCAAAGCATCAAGCTCTCCAAATCAGGCGATTCACCCCTATACTTCACCTCCTATCAGCGCTATTGGGATAGCAGCCCATCGGTTCAGAAGAAAGACTTCGAAATCACCAGCCGCATAGAAGGCAAGCCCGACTGGGTGCTGAAGGCTGGTGAGGAGGTGAAACTGTGCGTTGAAGTGACTGCGTCTGGTGATGCGGAGTATGTGCTGATAAACATTCCGATACCTGCATCATGCTCTTATGCCGACAAGAAGATAAATTATTGGGGCGGAAACCATCGGGAGTATTTCAAGAATGAAACCGCCATCTTCTGCCGCAACTTGAAGGCTGGGACTTATATCTTTGAAGTAGACCTAGTGGCAAGATATACCGGGATATACACACTCAATCCTGCCAAAGTGGAGCAGATGTATTTTCCCACCTTTAATGCCAACACCGAATTGAAAAGGGTGAAAGTGGAGTGAGGAGAAGTCAACTAGACAAAACCTAAATTCCGCGCCATGGCATCGTAGAGACGCATTGAATGCATCTATTTAATGTATTGCATGCGTCTTGTTTTGAAGGAATGAAGCTGCACAGTAGGCAAGCTAGTGCTTGTTCTGGCATAAATACGATTTTATCAAAAAATAAATTTTCATAGCAGATTATGAAAGATACAAAGAATATCGCAGAAGTTTTTAAGTACTGTCCTAGATGTGGAACAAATAATCTAGTGGTCCGCTCAGAAAGAGAGTTATATTGCCCTAATTGCCGCTTCAATCTCTTTATAAACGCATCAGGAGCAGCCACGGCAATAATATTCAACGAAAATAAGGAATTATTGCTATGTAGGCGCGCCAGAGAACCTTTCAGAGGAAGTTACGAGCTACCAGGAGGCTTCTTAGAATTCGAAGAAACAGCAGAGGATGCAGTAAAAAGGGAAGTTGCAGAAGAACTAAATCTCAAAATCAATAAACTATCATACTTCGGAACATACACAAACAAGTATCCATTTGGAGGACTAATTGTCAATACAATAGATATTGTCTATCTATGTGAAGTAACTGATTTTTCATGTTTGGAAGTAGACGACGATGTAGATAAGGTTAAATTTGTACCTTTGCATAAGATTGACATGAAAGAGATTTCATCACAAGCAATGAGGGATATTCTTGCAAAGCTTATGGATGCTAGGTAATAATTAGTGCCTGTATGTAAGGAATCTGAGCTATAAAGTTAAATATCAAGGTTTGTCGTTCTGTATGTTGGGAGTTTACTTGTGTAAATGACCGATTCGCAAAGTGAGCATAACACAGATATTGGACTTTATAGACAGAATCTAATTAAGTGCAAACGGGAAATCATTAGTAAACGCTGTCTATAAAGCCGATTACACATGTCATTAAACGGAATTAATAATAGCTAGGGGGTATTAAAGACTACTAGCAAAAAATAAATAAGATGTCTAAACAAGAAATAGTAAAACGAATAGAAGCTCTTCGCAAAGTAATGAGAGGCAGTCATATCGACGCCTATGTAATATCAGGCACAGACCCTCATATGAGCGAATACATGCCCTCAAGGTGGGAAACTAGGAAGTTCATTACTGGTTTCACGGGAAGTGCAGGCAATGTTGTCATAACAATGGAACGAGCTATTCTTTGGACAGACTCTCGATATTTTCTACAAGCCGAGGAAGAACTTGATGGCACAGGGATTGAACTTTTTAAACAAGGAATAGATGGCACCCCCACCGTTTGTCAGTTTTTGTATTCGAGCTATACAAAAGACGATAAAGTCGGTTACGATGGATTTACATTTTCTCCAGCGTTTTTAAAATCAGTGAAAAAACGATGCTCACGCAAAGGCATAAATATGGTAGAATGTGGCGATTTACTCAGCGAAGTATGGAAAGACAGACCAACGATTCCTGGGAAAGCAATTTTTAATCACGACAAAGAGTTTGCAACAATTTCGAGAGCAGACAAACTAGCACAACTTGGTGACAAACTAGCTAAAAATGGAGCTACAGCACAAATCATGGTAGCACTAGACGAAATTGCATGGCTACTAAACCTGCGAGGCACAGATGTACAATGCAACCCAGTGTTTGTAAGCTATTTCTTATTCACCAGAAAACAAAAGGTTCTATTTGTAGCAGACGGAGCCCTTCCCGACACAATAAAAGAAGAACTGAGCTTGGACGGTGTTGAAGTAGACTCATACTACAATGTCGAGACTCGTCTTGTCGATGTAAGTGGCGAAACATTCCTGATAGATAATTCAAGAATAAACATAGCCCTCCGAGAATTGGTTGTATTCAAGAACAAGACAGTCAAAGGCAATTCGCCTGCAACATACCTAAAAGCAGTAAAGCACCCTTCGGAGATTGCGCATATAAGAAATGCTATGAAGAAAGACGCCGTAGCAATGCTTAATTTTATAGATTGGCTTCGTAAGAATACAGGCAAAGGCATTAGCGAACTAGATGCGGCCAATAAGGTTATGGAAACAAGATCTGTGCAGGACAATTATTACGGACCTAGTTTTTTCCCAATAATCGGGTTCAATCCCAACGGAGCCATAGTACACTACCGTGTTACAGAAGAGTCAGCATTGTCCATAGATCACAAAGGTTTTCTTTTGTGCGACTCTGGAGCCCAATATCAAGACGGGACTACCGACATCACTCGCACCTTTGCTTTGGGTGAACTTACGGAACAGCAACAGATTGACTATACAATGGTGCTAAAGGGTATGATAAACCTAACTCTGGCAAAGTTCCCAAAAGGCACTTTAGGAATGCAGCTCGACGCATACGCACGCAGAGCATTATGGGTAAGCAATCTAGACTACGGACATGGAACTGGGCACGGTGTTGGATATTTTATGAACGTGCACGAAGGGCCTGCGAACATTCGCAAGGAATACAACCCTGTTGGGATAAAAGAAGGTATGATTTTCTCAAATGAACCAGGGATATACAGAAGCAATGAATATGGGATAAGAATAGAAAACCTAGTTGTGTCAGCACTAGATGCAAAAAATGAATACGGAGATTTCTTGAAATGGGAAACATTGACACTCTGCCCTATAGACACAAAACCGATAATCAAAGAATTGCTATTAGACAAAGAACTAGAATGGCTAAATACCTACCATAAAGAAATAAATGAGAAAATATCACCTCTTGTCGACGGCGACATAAAGCAATTGCTAGACGACCTGACTAAGCCTATATAATAGCATATATCCTTGTATGGAACTGGGAATTGCTATAGCCATTATTATTGTTGGACTAATTCTCTTAAACAGAGAGACCTTCCGCCCTGGCACAGTCCTATTCTCAATACTAACGTTACTCGTTGTTACTGACGTCATAAGTATTGACGATGCTTTCATGGGCTTTTCTAACAAAGTTACAATAGTAATAATGTTGCTTTTTATTGTGGGTGAGGGCATCAGTCGTTCAGGAATGTTCTTATTGCTGTCGAAAATAACTCTTTTTGATAGGAAAATCCCACTCCCAAGGATGATTCTCAGATTAATGTTGCCTATTTCCATGCTCGCCACATTAGTTAACAGCGTAACGGTAGTAGCTATCTTCTTGCCATTTATAAAAAGAATGGCAGAAAAATTCAACATCTCATCGCAGAAATTCCTAATCCCCCTCTCCTACGCTGCAATATTGGGAGGGGCTACAACGATGCTAGGATCTACATCCAATCTAGTTGTTAATGGCTTGCTAATAGGTCAGAATATGGAAACCCTAAACATATTCGAGCCAATGAAACTATGCTCCATTTTGGCAATAGTGGGTATTTTGTACGTTTCTATCGTTGGGAATAGATTCCTGCCTGGAGAATTTGTAGACAAAAAGAAACTAGACCAGTCAGCATTTAGAGACTACTATATAGAAGTACTCATCCCCGAAGGTAGCGGACTAATTGGAGAATATATTGAAAAACGTTCGCACCCTCTACTAAGAGATTTTAAGGTTGTCCAAATTAGTCGAGACAACAAAAAAATAAAAACATACAACGCTCCTTTAAAACTAGCAAAGGGCGATGTACTAGCACTTGCTGGCAATTCTCAGTGCGTAACTACGGCTATATCCATGCCAGACATTCAAGTTTGTGGCTGGGATGAAATCTCTAAATTAGGTAAAACAGAGGATCTGACCCAAGTAGAAGTTGTACTGTCGCCACGCTTCCCAGGTATCGGACAAACCGTTTCCACTTATGGCTTTGCCGAAAAGTTCCGATCTAAAGTTCTTGCTATACATCGCAACGGCAAACGCTTTTCAAACTTTGAACTAGATAGTGTAGAAATGAAGGAAGGTGACAACATTATAATGCTGGCAAACATGAAGTTCGCAAAAAATTTGGGAGAATCAAAAAACTTCTATCTTACTTCAGAATCAACAGAAATTGAAAATCAGAGTATTAATATTCGAAAAATAATTTCAATACTAATAACTGTAATAGTCATGGTTGTTGGAACACTTCTTCTACAAAGTCGAAACGATGTATCAGGTATCGATGCAATGCTATACTTCGTAGTATTTGCAGTAGTATCCATGGTAGTATCGGGGCTTATTCCTCTTTTCCAATTTACAAAGTTTGTTAGATGGGACGTACTGATTGCTATAGCTAGTGCATTCGGAATCAGCACCGCTATAGAGGAGTCTGGCTTAGCGTCGATCATTGCAGACAGTCTGGCAATAATGAGCAAGCCCATAGGTCCATATGGAATGTTGGTCATAATATACCTAGTCACATCACTACTTACCGAGCTAATTACTAATAATGTAGCTGTAGCTATATCATTTCCCATAGCCATAAATGTAGCCGAAAACCTAAACGTCGACCCCAAAGCCTTCATAATGGCAATATGCGTATCGGCATCTTTGGGTTTTGTTACACCACTGGGCTCGCAGGCAAATCTCATAACACAGAACTTGGGATCTTACAAATATGGCGACTTCGTAAGAATAGGCCTACCTCTACAAATACTTCTCGGGGGCATTGCCATTGTACTCATCCCTGTATTCTGGTCGTTCTAAGATAGTTACACAACACTTAGCTCACATCAAATAATATAACACGCTCCCAAATTCCACCATAACAGGTATTTTATCAAGCTTAAGTTCTTCGCTACGAAGCTCCGTTGCGTATTCTGAACACCAACTTGTCAATGTCATATTTTACAACTACCTTTGTATGTTTTATTTTGAAAACTTATGGATGATTATTTTTTGAACCACTTAGATGAGCTTGAGTCTGAGGCAGTTTATGTATTGAGAGAGGTAGCTACTCAATTTGAAAACCCTGCCCTGATGTTTTCAGGAGGCAAGGACTCTATTATTATGGTACATCTTGCAAAAAAAGCCTTTGCGCCTGCCAAAATACCTTTTACCCTATTGCACGTCGATACGGGTCATAATTTTGATGAAACAATCAAGTTTCGAGATGACATAGTAAAAGAGTTGGGGGCTAGATTGGTAGTAGGTTCTGTACAAGAATCTATCGACACAGGCAGAGTGAAGGAAGAGTCGGGGATTTATGCGAGTAGGAACTCTTTGCAAACCATAACACTCCTCGATGCAATAGAAAAAAATAAGTTCGACGCAGCACTCGGAGGAGGACGTCGAGACGAGGAAAAAGCAAGAGCTAAAGAACGCTTCTTTTCTCATAGAGACGATTTCGGACAATGGGACCCAAAGAGACAGCGACCAGAACTCTGGAATATTTTTAATGGCAAAAAGAATATGGGCGAACATTTCAGAGTATTCCCAATTTCAAACTGGACCGAGATGGACGTCTGGCAATACATATATCGAGAACAAATAAAATTACCAAGCCTATACTTCACTCACAAACGTAAGGCCTTTATGAGAGATGGTATGTGGTTGGCATGGGCTGATTTTATGCAATTGAAAGAAAACGAAAAGATTGTCGAAGGCGACTTCAGATGTCGAACCATTGGCGACATTACTTGTACTGGACTAACTGCATCTAAAGCCTCGTCGGTTTTGGATATTATAGACGAAATCGCAGTTACACGTGTCACCGAAAGAGGAGGGCGTGCAGACGACAAACGCTCCGAATCGGCAATGGAAGATAGAAAAAAACAAGGATACTTTTAATCTTAACTAGAAGCCCGAAATGCAAGATAAATTTGATAATCAAGGATACCTAAATATGGAATTATTGCGTTTTACCACCGCAGGAAGCGTGGACGACGGCAAATCCACCCTCATAGGTCGCCTTTTATACGATAGTAAATCAATCTTTGAGGACCAGCTCGAAGCTGTAGAAAGAGACAGCAAAAGAAGAGGACAAGACAACATGAACCTAGCCCTGCTCACTGACGGTTTAAAAGCCGAAAGAGAACAAGGCATAACCATAGATGTGGCATATAGATATTTTGCTACACCAAAACGAAAGTTTATTATTGCCGACACACCAGGACATATTCAGTATACTAGAAATATGGTGACAGGAGCATCTACGGCAAATGTTGCTCTAATTCTCGTAGACGCTCGCAATGGAGTGGTGGAACAAACTTACAGACACTCCTATATAGCCTCCCTCTTACAAATACCTCATATAATAGTGTGTGTCAACAAGATGGATATTGCAGATTACAGTCAGGATGTATTTGAAAAGATAAAAGCAGAATACCAAAAGTTCTCTGAAAAACTAAATGTAAAAGATATCCAATACGTACCAATTAGTGCCTTAAAAGGCGATAATGTAGTTGGACGATCAGAAAATATGAAATGGCATAAGGGCGGAACACTTATGCATATACTCGAAAATATACATATCGGGAGCGACGAAAATCTAGATGATGCTCGTCTCCCCGTTCAATGTGTAATTAGACCATATACCAATGAGCATCATGACTACAGAGGGTATGCTGGACGAGTAGTGGGTGGCATCTTTAGAAAAGGAGAGGAAGTTATCATTCTCCCATCAGGAAAGAAATCTAAAATCTCTCATGTAGAATTTGCAGGCGAAGAACTCGAGAAAGCTTTTCCTCCAATGTCGGCAACAATCAGACTAGAAGATGATATTGACATATCTCGTGGCGATATGATTGCAAAGCCTGACAACAAACCTCAAGAGTCAAACAACATCGAAATAATGATGTGTTGGATGAGCGAAGAGCCAATGACAGAAGGAGGTAAGTACTCGCTGATGCATTGCTCTTCCGAAGCTAGAGCGATAATAAAAGAAGTAGTATTTAAAATAGACGTAAATACATTAGCAAAAATCACTGATGACAAAAAAATCGGACTTAACGACATTGCTAAAGTTAGGATAAAAACATCAAAACCAATATGCTTCGACAGCTACTCCAAAAATAGAAGTACAGGCTCTTTGGTGCTTATAGACGAATCTACAAACAATACCGTAGGTGTTGGAATGATAATATAAAAATAAGTATAATTGACACTCTGTGTCGCAATAAATTGAACAAAGTGGATTTATTTGAAAAGGTAGTTTCAAAAAGAGGTAATATTGGTCGGCATATGGACATGTCGCACGGATACTTTACCTTCCCTAAATTAGAAGGGGAAATAAATGCAAGGATGATGTTTAATGGTAAAGAGGTGTTAACCTGGAGCTTAAACAATTATCTAGGGCTTGCAAATCATCCCGAAATCAGAAAAGTAGATGCCGAAGCAGCTGCCAGGTGGGGACTAGGCTACCCAATGGGAGCACGGATGATGTCTGGACAAACCTCAGAGCATGAAAAGCTAGAGCGTTCGCTTGCAGAATTTGTTGGAAAGGAAGATGCATTCTTACTTAACTTCGGATACCAAGGAATGGTGTCTATAATAGACGCTCTTGTCGACAGAAATGATGTTATTGTGTATGACTCCGATTCCCATGCTTGCATATTAGACGGTGTTCGCCTACACATGGGCAAAAGATACGTTTATCAGCACAACGACATGGAAAGCCTGAAAAAACAACTTTCGCGCGCCACCACTCTTGCCGACAAACAAGGAGGAGGAATACTTGTTATCACTGAAGGAGTTTTTGGAATGTCGGGAGTACTTGGCAAACTAGACGAGATAGTTGCTCTAAAAAAAGATTTTAATTTCAGACTGCTAGTAGATGACGCTCATGGTTTTGGAACAATGGGTAAAACAGGCGCTGGAGCAGCAGAGCATCTTGGGTGTACAGACGGCGTAGATGTACTCTTTGGTACATTCGCCAAGTCCATGGCTCTGATAGGTGCATTTGTAGCCTGCAACACAGAAGTATGTAATATATTGAGGTACAATATGCGTTCGCAAACATTTGCCAAGTCATTGCCAATGCCACTAGTAATAGGAGCACAAAAACGCTTAGAAATGCTTCGTACAATGCCCGAACTCAAAGATAAACTGTGGGAAGTTGCAACAGCCCTGCAAGACGGATTAAGAGCAGACGGATTCAATCTAGGACGAACAAATACCGCCGTAACACCAGTGTACCTCAGTGGTTCGCCCATCGAAGGCACACAAGTAGTTTACGACTTGAGAGAGAATTACAATCTATTCTGTTCAATTGTGGTTTATCCTGTCATTCCTAAGGGAGAACTCCTTATACGGCTTATTCCTACGGCAATGCATTCACTAGAAGATGTGAAGTACACAATCGAATGCTTTAAAGTTGTTCGAAAGAAACTAGACGACGGAGAATATCCAAAAGATAGATACCCCCTAGACGGGAAGGTAACTTCATAAAACAATGAATCGAGTAGTACAATGAGGAATTAGTTCCCTCATTGTACTCTCATTCCATCATATCCACGCTTTTCCTATTCCCCTTTTTTATTATTTTTTGAAATTTAGTAGAGCGCTTCTCCCTATTAGACTCTGCTCCTACCCCATCTCCCACCCCAAGCTCCCAACAATTGGGGGTTTCTTTCTGAAAAAGCCTTAAAAAATGACCATTATTGGGGATTGTAGTCCTTTTCTAACAGTCATAAATTTGCACTATCAAAAAAAAGATGCTGACAGCAGCTCTTTGTGCAAACTTAAAGGATGAAACATTTATACCTATTAGTAGTATTAGTTCTGCTCAGTGCCAATACTTTCTCGCAGAACAAAAACAAGGTGGAAGACCCCATTAGAACCGCCC
>JBKECH010000034.1:0-3889 GCA_047974415.1 Bacteroidales bacterium
AGCAAGGGAAGGTGTCGAGCAGACTGGCTACTTTGCGGTTGTCGAGCTCAAATTTATCGCTGATTTTCTTCGCTATCGGTCCGCATATGATGAGTGCTATGGTGTTGTTGGCAGTACAGAGGTTGGTGAAAGAGCTCAGCCCAGCTATGGCAAATTCTGCCGAGCGTTTCGAGTTGATGTTCCTCGTCATTTTCTCCATCAGCCAACTAATGCCGCCATTGTGGCGAATGAGTTCAAACATACCGCCAGCCAAAAGCGATACGATAATCAGCTCCCCCATGTCGCTCACCACGCCTTGGTTCATGGCACTCGTCCAGTCCCACAAGCTGAATCCGCCAGCGAGTAATCCCACTGCCCCCGATAGCACAATGCCAAAGGCCAGCACCGTTATCACATTCATTCCGGCAAGAGCCGCCACTAGCACCGCCAAGTAGGGCAGCACCTTCAGCCAGTCTATTTCGCCGAAGCTCAAATTTAGCGTGCTTTCCACTGAAGTTCCCACATAAACATACCAGCCGAGTAGCAAGAGTGCGGCGGGCAGAACAATGCGAATATTCACCTTAAACTTATCCTTCATGCGACATCCTTGTGTGCGTGTGGCAACGATGGTGGTGTCGGAAATAAACGACAGGTTGTCGCCAAACATGGAGCCACCCACCACGATGCCTAAGAGAAAAGGTAAGCCCACCTCTAGCTGAGCTGACAGACCCTCTGCAATAGGGGTGAGTGCCGCTATGGTGCCAGTAGATGTGCCCAGGGCCATAGAAATGAAGCAGGCGGCTAGGAATATACTGGCGAGCATGGTGCTTTCTGGCAGCAGATAGAGCATCATGTCTACCGTGGCATCAACAGCGCCCATGGCTTTGGTGGTGCCAGCGAAAGCTCCTGCTAGAATGAAGATAATCACCATGAAAAGAATGGTTTCATTGGCAGCTCCTCGGCAGAAACGCATGATGCGGTCGTTGAGCTTTTTCTCCTTAGAATTTAAAATCGCCACTAGGGAGGCCACAATAAAGGCGATGGAAACAGGTAGCCGATAGATGTCGCCTGTAAAGGTATAAGTTAGTAAATACAACAAGATGAAAATGCCTAAGGGCAATAGTGCCCAAGCAGAAGATTGATGCCATTTGTGCAGGGAAGCCATAGGTAGAATTTTGAAGAATAAGCCAACAAAGCTACGAAAAAAGACGGTTGATATGCTTTTTGTCGGAGACTATTATTATGGTATGTGTCTAACAAAGATGAGGGCCATAAATGACTCTTTGTAGTGTTGCAGAAAAAATGTAATAGGTCATATTCATCAATAATTGGGAGCTTAGGTAAGAGATGTGCATATACGGCAATGCCAGTTTACGTCGGCATTGCCGCATGTGTATTGATTTATAGTTCGTTCTCGCCTTTCACGTAGCCGAAGTTTGCTAAGATTCCACCGTCGACATATAGTATGTGTCCGTTCACAAAATCGGCAGCTTTTGAAGCGAGGAACATTGCTGCGTTTCCGACATCCTCGGGTTCTCCCCAGCGCGCTGCGGGGGTGCGAGTCATAACTAGGTCGTTGAATGGGTGTCCATTTTCACGAATCGGGGCAGTCTGCGAGGTTGCGATATATCCAGGACCTATGCCGTTTATTTGTATGTTGTATTTTGCCCATTCGCAACACATGTTGGCAGTAAGCAACTTCAGTCCTCCTTTGGCAGAGGCATATGCAGACACAGAATTACGTCCATAAACACTCATCATGGAGCACATATTGATAATCTTTCCCGAGCGTTTTTCTATCATTTTTGGTGCTACGCGCTTAGCAACAATCAGTGGGGCAACAAGGTCTACGTCAATAACTTGCTTGTAATCGGCAATGGGCATTTCGAGGATTGGAATACGTTTTATTATGCCAGCATTGTTGACCAATATGTCAATATCGCCTACGGTTTTTTCTATTTCTGATATTCCACGATTGACGTCTTTTTCGTCGGTAACGTCAAATTTTATTGCAAAAACATCGATTCCTTCGTCTTTATATTCTGCCTTGCATTGTTCTAATTTTTCAACAGAAAGATCGTTTACACAGATCTTTGCTCCTGCTTTACCCAGAATTTTGCCTATGGCCATTCCTATGCCGTGAGTCCCTCCCGTAACGAGGGCTACTTTGCCCGACAAGTCAAATAGTTTGTTCATTGTATATTCATTTGATTATTTTAGTGATTATTCATAATGTTGGGAGCTTGAACTAGAAAGTTAAATATCAAGGTTTGTGAAACTTTGTGAACCTACTTGTGTAAATAGCTGATTCGTAAAGTGTGCATAACGTAGATATTGGACTTTATAGACAGACTCTAGTTTAGCGTAATTCTGTAGGTTGTATAATGTCCATGTCAGTATAATCAAGATTTTCGCCTGCCATTCCCCAGATGAAAATGTAATTGCTAGTTCCTGCTGCCGAGTGAATTGACCATGCAGGCGAGATTACAGCTTGCTCATTCTTCATCCATATGTGGCGAGTTTCGGAGGGCTCTCCCATAAAATGGCACACGGCTTGATTTTCGGGAATGTTAAAATAGAAATAAACCTCATTTCGGCGGCTATGCGTGTGTGCAGGCATTGTGTTCCATACACTTCCGGTCTTAAGTTCGGTCATGCCCATCTGAAGCTGGCAAGTTTCGACCACTGTATTTATTAATAATTGATTTATGTTTCGTTCGTTAGAGCTTTCGAGTGAGCCCATGTGAAGCACGTTTGCATCCTTTAGTGTTATATGTTTTGTGGGAAACGATTTGTGTGCAGGGGTAGAATTAAAATAGAAATGTGCAGGTTTGCTCGGGTCTTTAGATTTAAATATTACGTTCTTAGCACCTTTGCCAATGTATAGCGCATCTTTAAAGTCCAGCAAGTATTCCCTTTCGTCAACTGATACGATACCTGCCTCACCAACATTTATAATACCGACCTCTCGACGGTCGCAGAAATGTTCTGCTTTTAGAGCATCGATAGTTTCTAGTTTTAGTTCCTTACTTGTAGGAACAGCTCCTCCCGTAATGAAACGCTCAATATGCGAATAGACCATGTGGATTTTATCGTTTTCCATGAGCTTCTCAATAAGAAATTCTTTGCGGATTCTGTTTGTGTCATAGGATTTTACGTCTTCGGGATTATAAGCCCAACGCTCTTCAAAATTTATAGTCATTGTATTTATTTTTTTGACTGTCAACAGTCTTTTATTATTAGAAAATTTCTTTCTTATTATTCAAGTACAAATATAAGCTTTTTAATGGAAAGACGAGAAGAAGTGTCTTGATAATAAATTCTATCACTCATACTCAACACCAATGTATACTTGCAAATTGGTTCAACCCAGATTATCGTTGGAACGCCGTAGCGAGGACTAGTGCATATTTTGGGATTATGGATAGTCTCTAAAATTGATAAAGAAACTCACAGAATTAGGGAGAAAGGCTTTTATTTCTAAACACTACTGTCCGGTTAAAAATTACTGAGCCAGATTTTTCAATCTGACTCAGCATGCCTACTTTTGAGCTACTATACTATAAAAGTTAAGACATGGGTAAAAGTAATAATTTTATCGGACAGCCGATATTAATCAATTGTTAAGGTTTATAGATAAAGGCGAAGTACGTCGTATTGCAAAGGCTCACAAAGCGGAACATTACGTCAAAAAGTTTAATACCTACCATCATTTAGTAGTGATGCTATTTGTTTGTTTCAAAGGCTATGCTTCAATCAGGGAAACCATTATAGGTCTGTTAGCTAATGCTCACAAACTTTCTCATTTGGGATTGTCATACATTGTTAGGAGAAGCACTTTATCGGATGCTAATTTAAAACGAAGCAGTCAAGTGTTTTCCGACATCTACCAAAGTGTATATCGCAAACA
>JBKECH010000057.1:0-64756 GCA_047974415.1 Bacteroidales bacterium
AGTGTGTAATAAGCCTCGGGCTGAACGAATAAGTTTCCAACAATTCCAAGTCTCGCAAAAGCTCCAAAGTTGTACCCCAAGGAGTTTTCTGTTTCAAAATTTTTTGCTGCTTTGTAATTTGCAAATCTTGCTCCCACGCGCACTCCAAGGTCGAGCTTGTCTTGGGCTTTCAGTCCCACAACTCCAATCATAAGTATGGAGAATAAGTAAAGAACTTTTTTCATTATCTTAATTATTTAAATATTAATATTATTTCCTAGTCAAAGAATCCACATCGGATATTTCTACAAAAGTGGTACCTCCGCCAACACCAAAACTTCCACCAGCATAAACAACAAGGTCTTTTTTGGTTAGTACCTTGTCGTCTATCAATCTGTCTAATGCTGCTTTCACTGTTTTCTCTTTGTTCTTCTTTGGGCTCTCAGTAAATGGGAAAACACCATAGGATATTGCTAGTTTGCGCATAACACTTTCGTTGTAACACATTGCATATACTGGTTTCACTCCTCTGAATGCTGATATGTACCTTGCTGTTTTGCCCGACAGGGTGTTTGTAACAATAGCTTTGGCGTTTAGGTCTTCTGCTGATTGGACGGCAAAGCCTGCAAGATGAGCTGCAACATCGTCATTGTCGGTGTTGGGTACGATGTCGTTTCTTTTATTTTTGCTTTTCTCTACTTCCCTTGCAATTTTAGACATTATCCTTACTGACTCTACTGGGTATTTACCGTAAGCAGTTTCGCCACTAAGCATTATTGCATCGGTACGAGAAAAGATGGCCGTTGCAATGTCGCTAACCTCGGCTCTTGTTGGGCGAGGGTTGTCTATCATGGTGTGCAACATCTGTGTTGCAATGATAACAATCTTACTACGCTGTACGCATTTTCGCACTAGCTCCACCTGGTACACAGGCAATTTTTCGGCAGGTACTTCGATGCCCAAGTCGCCACGAGCAACCATTATTCCATAAGCACTGTCTAGAATTTCGTCTATATTCTTTACTCCTTGCTCGTTTTCAATCTTGGCAATAATTTTGGCATCGCTTCCTTCTTCGTTCAAGATTTTCTGAACGGCATCCACGTCGGCTTTAGATCTTACAAAGGAATGGGCAATAAAGTCTATTTTGTTCCTTGCTGCAAAGCGTATATATTTTATATCTTTCTCGGTAAGTGCGGGAAGGTCGAAACTGCACTTAGGGACATTTATGCTTTTTTTATTCTTGATGGTGCCGATGTTCATAACATCGCAAATAAGCTTATTGTCTTGTTTGTCTATAACCAACAATTCTGTTTCGCCGTCGTCGATAAGGATACTGCTCCCTCCAGGTACATCTTTGACAAATCTATCGTAGTTAGTACTTATGATATTCTCTTTGGCAGAAACGGCTTCGACGTCGTTAACTATAGTAACCCTATCGCCAATTTTAAGCTCCAGTGTATCTTCAGACACTGTCCTCACTTCAGGTCCTTTTGTGTCTATTAGTATTGCAATCTCTTCGGACACTGCTCGTATGTTATTTAGAAGGTTGAGGGCAGACTCCTCCGTAATGTGAGCTGTGTTCATCCTTGCTACATTCATTCCCTCATCATACAAGGAACGAATAAAATCAACCTCACATCTGATATCTGATATTGACGCGATAATCTTGGTGTACTTCATGTGTTTTATTTTTTAGGTGCTAGCCACTAGCTTTTAATCTTGTAAAAAAAATCTTTTCCAAATTCGGTGCAAAACTACACAAATTGAGTATAATTGGATGGCTAAGAACTTTAATTTAATATTACTTTAGATGACCTTGTTAGTATCGACTGACAAAATTCCGCCAATATTTCTTCGTGGTCGAAAGCCATATCTGGGAGCTTGTCAAAGTCAAACCACTTAGCCTTGGCAGCATCATCATTGGCATGGGCTGTCACAGGCCTTGGGAGTCTATGAGAGTAGACTCCTGTAAGCACCCAACCACGAGGGTCTCGTCCTTTTTTGTCTGCGAGCTTAAAAAGGCTAAGCTCCGACGGAGATAACTCTATGGTGGTTTCCTCTTTCAGTTCTCTTGCGGCAGCATCAGCAACAGGCTCTTCAAAATCTACAAAGCCTCCAGGTATTGCCCATTTGCCTTTAAATGGTTCACGGAGCCTTTCAATCAGCAACACCTCATTGTCTGTATGTAAAATTACATCAGCAGTAAGGGCTGGCATTCTATATTCGTATTGATACATAGGTCTAGTAGTAGAATTGTTTTTTGTAGCTGTATCTATTCCCACATCGGTCTTCCAGTTCAATCTCTAATAGGTGGTTCTTGTCGACTGTCAATCTGTTTCTATCAAAGACATAGTGATATAAAGATTGACTTTGTGTATATTCCAGCAATATCCATTCGTTGTCGATAAATGCATTGACGCTCTTTACTCCCGATAGGTTGTCGTAGGCTCTGAAGCTGATATGTGGCGTCTTGGAGGAGTGCGATATAGGCTCTTTCTTCATCATTATATTGGGAGCTACTGTGTCGACAAGCAGATTATAACGCCCCAATTCCTCGAATGAGCAACGCAGGAACTTTCCGTCGTTGTCGAAGTCTATACCATAAGAGCGATTTTCTAATTCTCTCATTATTGCTAATTTGTCTCGGAGTTGCGATGGATATTGCGACAACAACACAACAAGTTGCCCTTGTTTTCGCAATGGGATATTGTCGAAATCTATTTGAAACGAGGCTAAGCATCCATTAGAAGCCGTCTGACATTTGTAGATAGACAAATATTCATCGCTAAATAATGACGCTGAGTCCATGCTTACAAAAAAGTAGTCTCCGTTGACGCGTATGCTTTCTTGTGCTTTGTACAACCTTGCCTCGTTGGGTATCTTCTCTATCTCAGAAGGCTTATCGACACCTATTGCGGAGAAACTTATGGTCGATGTGTTACCATTAAAATCTTTCAGCACAGCAACAAAATCTTGTTTTTCGCCTGCAGTAAGTTTTACCGTGCCATTGCCTTGCGTTTTATAAATGATAAGGTCGTTCAGGGCTTCTCGCCAGAGCTTATTTACGTATCTTCGGTTCTTTACGTATTCATAGTAGTCTAGGTAACTGTTTGAATGTCTAACATTTTCGTAGGGTATAGAGTCGAAAGTTGATTCAAACAATAGCTTGTCCTCGCTGTACAGTTTTAAATCGTACACCCCATACCTATATGTCTTGTCGTCGGTTCTGTCAATGGCTTCTATGCCAAAGCCGACACTCCCACTTACTCTTATGGGTTCGGTGATGGTATATTTTGAATTGCCAAGGCACTTTGCCAAAAAACGCTCTTTGTTTTTAAGCCCCGATACCTTGGATGTCAAATCAGTGGCATATGCAAAAACAGAACTTACCACAGGGGATGTATTATCTGACAGATGGTAAAAAGCTAGTGGGTTGTAGACCATATCGCCATCAGAGTTTCTAATTTCGAAATGCAAATGAGGTCCAGAAGAGCCTCCTGTATTGCCCGAATATGCTAAGACTTCACCCTTCTCAATAAAGATATTCCGAGCTTCGCAATTTATATCTACCACATAGTTCTTGAATTTATACTGCTGATCTTGAGTCAACTGTTCTATCTCTGGTCGAAACTTATGTAGATGGGCATATACAGACATATACCCATTGCTGTGGCGCACATACAAGGCTTTTCCGTAACCTCCGTAGCTTACCTTTACTCGGACAACCTGACCATCGGCTATAGAAAATACTGGAATGCCTGTCTGACGTTTGGTCGTAAAGTCGAGGCCCATATGAAAGTGGTCCTCTCGAAGTTCGCCAAAGTTGCCAGAAAGCAATACGGGAATGTTCATTGGTTTTACAAAATCGCCCTGAGCAAGGGACGAGGAAGTAAAATAGAGCAACGAAGCGGAAAGTAATAAAAAGCGATTCATAGTAATTTACTTGTAAGAAAAAACTCTCTAGTTGAGAGTGAATGCAAAGCTAACATTATTTATGCAAATTAAGACTGTCTATAAAGTCCAATATCTGCGTTATGCTCACTTTGCGAATTAGTCATTTACACAAGTAAACTCCCAATTCACATAATTCGCTCTATAGTGTTCCTCGTGCTTTTATTTCGAGGTACTTATTTAGGGTGTCGAAGCTCAGAGTGTCGGGGCTAGAGAGTAGTGCGCCGATACCTTGAGTTTTTAGTTCTGCCACGATCTGTTGCTTCTCGTATATGAACTGCGATGCTATGACTTTATCGAAAACGTCCTTGATGCTGTTAGCATTTTTTTGCGATAAGTCGTCTAGTTCCAGATTTTTGAAAAATATCACTACCAGCAAATGCTTTTGGTTTATTGCCTTGAGATATTTCATTTGTCGCCTGACAGAGTCGAGGCTTTCGAAGTTGGTGTATAGGAAAATGAGGCTACGCTGCTTTATGCGTTGTTGCATATTTGCATACAAACGTCCAAAGTCAGATTCTTTATAGTCGGTTTCTATGGAGTATAGCGATTCCAGTATCTTGCCGATGTGCAAGGTTTTATTGTCGGCAGGCACAGTATCTTCGATTCCTCGCGAGAATGTGCATAGCCCCACCTTGTCGTGTTTGTCGATACAAGCTTTACTGATTACTAGCGATGTGTTTATTGCGTGGTCCATCAGAGTTATGCCATTGAAGAGCGTTTTCATATTCCGTCCCTTGTCGATAAGGGTGTATATGTGTTGCGACTGCGTATCTTCGTATTGATTTGTCATCAGCGAGTGGCGTTTGGCAGTGGCTTTCCAGTTAAGGTCTTTGATGTTGTCGCCCTTCACATATTCTTTTATCTGTTCAAATTCCATAGTATGCCCAATTCGACGCACTCGTTTTATGTTATCGTTTATGTCAGAATGTACAAAGTTCTTGATGCTGTACTTCTTCATCTGTATGATGGATGGATATACTTTTGCCATGAACGTGGAGGTCTTGTCTTTCTCTGGCATGTTGGAACCAAATCTGTATCGGCGCGATGCAAATGTGATACCAGATGATACATATATATTGGTGTATCCGAAATAATATTCGCCACGAGAGGTTGGGCACAGGTTGTAGGTTAATGTTTTTTGTCCTTGTGGTGGTAGGGATGTAACTATGGAGAAGTTGCGTTCCTGAAACTGATATGGTAGTTCTTCGATGACTCTGATGTTCATTTTGCGAGTGCCATTATTTGTAATCAGAAGTTCGACCTTATTTTGGTCGCCCAATGATAGTTTTGTGTTGATGATGCGCTGGAAAGAGATAGCATTTTTGTTGGTAAATAGCATAACAATGTCCAGCACTAGGGTCATTACTAGTAGTATGAGGGCAATTGTGCCGATTGGGTTGATGGCGGGCAATAGAAATTCCATAACATAAAGCACAACGACAACAACTATTCCATAGAACAGCTGGTTGTTGATGTAAAGAGCCCACGTTTTTTTTCTTCTTGCTTCTGTTTCTTTCGCTTTAGTGCTTGTTTTTGCCATGTCCGTGTTTATCGGGGAACTTCTACGCTTTTAATAATTTGTTCTACAACCTGCATTGTGCTGAATCCTTCCATTTCGCGCTCTGGAGTAAGGATAACCCGATGGTTGAGCACTGGGTATGCAACGAAATTGATATCTTCGGGCATCACAAAGTCTCGACCTCTGATGGCTGCGTATGCTTTTGAGGCATTGAGGATGGCTATGGATGCACGAGGCGATGCTCCTAGATATAAGTATGGATTGTTGCGAGTGCTAGCAACAATTTGGGCGATATATTTGATAAGACTATCTTCCACCACAATATCTTTGGCTATGTTCTGGCATTTGATGAGCTGTTCTTTGCTGATTACGGTGTCAACGGTTTCCATCTTCGATACTTTATAGGCATTTTCTCTTTTCAATATTTCCACCTCATCGTCTAGCTCTGGATACGGGATTTCTATTTTAAACAAAAATCTGTCCAGCTGTGCTTCGGGTAGTTTGTAAGTGCCCTCTTGCTCAATGGGGTTTTGCGTCGCAAGCACAATGTATGGAGCTTCCATCTTGTAGAGCTTTCCGTCTATCGTAACTTGGCGTTCTTCCATTACTTCGAACAAGGCTGCTTGTGTTTTTGCAGGGGCTCTGTTAATTTCGTCGGTTAGAACAATATTGGAGAACACAGGGCCGGGCATAAATTCAAATTCCGAGTTTTTCATGTTGAAAACCGATGTTCCTAGCACATCTGAAGGCATCAGGTCTGGGGTGAATTGCACCCGGTTGAAATCTGCGGATATGCAACGAGCCACTAGCTTTGCGGTGATTGTTTTAGCTACTCCAGGAGCTCCTTCTAGGAGCACGTGTCCATCTGCTAAGATGGCTGTCAGCAATAGGTCTATCATTTTTGCTTGACCAACTATTACTTTACCGATTTCGTTCTTTATGAGTCCTATGTTGTTTTTTAGCTCTTCTAGCTCCACTCGGTCTTTAAAGTTTGGCAGTCCTTGTTCTTCTGTTTTACTCTCTGCTTGTGCGACAGTGGTATTGTCGGGAGCAGTGTAATTATTGTCTTCCATAATAAGATGTTTTTTTATAAAATTTCTCAATCTTTTCGTTCAAGATTATGAGTCTCGATTGGCTTACGTCAGCTTTTTTGATAATATGTCTAACACTTCTGGTCAGGCTTTCTATCTCTTTGCTATTTATTCCTGTTTTCTGCGAAAGCTCTGCAACGAACTTATCGTCCAGCTTTGAAGTGTTCAAAAAAAGTTTTGTTCGGATGAACTCCAACAGGTATTTTACTTCTTTTTTGGCTATTAGCTCATAATTCTCTTCGGGTTTTAGCAAGTAGAGTTTGCTAACACTGTCCACAAATTCTGCCGTCCGGTTTGGTAGTGTTTTGCTTATTGGTACTACTCGTTGTTTGCGCCTGGCATTGAAAATTGCGAATATAAGCACTGTTGCCAATATTAAATACCATGCGTTTCTCAGTGGTGGATTGTCCATGATAAAAGACAGTGCCATGTTTTCGGGCTTTGGACCTTCGTATTCATATTTTGTGTTGAATTCGTAGACCTTGTTGTTCGGAATTACTGACAGGACTTTGTTTATATAAGGTAGATTGTTTGGGTCCAGAAATTTTCCGTTTTGAAGTATCTCCTTCTGCAGGTGTAAGTATATTTTCCCCTTTCCATAGGGAATGCATATAAAATTGACATGTATATTATTGTCTTCTTTCCAATATCCGAGTATTTTGGAACTGTCGGGGCGCAGGTCGAATTTAGGAATGCGAAATTGTGTGTTCTCCCATGAGTTATGTATTCGGCAGGTGCTAGCTTCCTCATCAGTCAGAATAAATACCGATGTGTCTGTGCTACTACTCTCCTCGCTGACATAAGTTTTTATGTAGTCGTCAGCAAAGCTAAAGCTATCGTCGAAAATCAGCGCATTGTGCCCACTTTCTATATATTTGAATAGGACGGCAACCGATGAATCGCTCAGAAAGATGGTGCGCCCTTGGTGTATGAGCAAGGAGCTAGGTGTGTCCGTGTCCATGAACTCGCTGTGTATGTCTGCATATTTATAAAGAGGCATGTACACCTTTGTTCTGTCAGGATACCATTCATCCTTATTGTCGTTGTATATTTTGTATCCTTTTGGGTCGACCTTGTTGCAACTGACCATAAGGAGCAAGACGAGTGTCACGAGCAATATGTTGTTTATAGCTAGTTTCATCTTATTTGCAAATAGAAGCGCTTGTAAAACGATGATACTGATTTGTAGTCCTGTTCTTGCAGACTGTTTTTTCCATACCATATGTATTCGTATAGGTGCAGTGCTGTATCGAAGTTTTTTTGCATCTCGGAGTCCTTAATTTCGTAGTAGTAATCTATGTTCTTCTTTGTTTCGGCGGCAGTGATAATAGATTTTTCATCGAGTTTTTGCAATAGTAACAGATATAAGTAACGCACAGCAACTCTAAATTCTCTGAGATTTTCGTATTTGGATATTAATGCATCGAAATTTGATAATTTTAGATCTATTTCCTCTTCTTCGTCAGAGTTGTAATCCAAATTTTTATTTGTCTTTTGTTGCTGACGCAAGTACTTTCCCATGCCAGTAGCGTAGTATGCTACAATGAGCGCAATGATAATAATGAATATGTAGTAAAAGCGTTTTATGAAGATAACAATAGACGATATAATGTCCCATATGAAGGGTGTGGAAATATTTTGGTCTTCTTTTTTCTTATATTTTCTTACGTTCTTTTCTGAGATTCCTCTGTAGTCTTGTTCGGAAAAGATTGTGCCAGGTGCGAGGTTTATTTTTGTATTTGTTTGGGCATCGCTTTGGACTTGCTCTGTAATAGAATCAAGGTCTTGACATTCGCCTTTGTCAATAAAACAGAAGACACAAATAAGTATGACTGTGCTAAAGTGAAATTTATTAATCATTCAGCCTTCGGTTTAGAATTATTGGATATATCAAATAATAATACGAAATGCCTGTCAAAAGGATTAAGATTAGCGCTCCACATAAGAAGCCAGGTATATAGTTGGCATACTTAGTTATGTATCCCTCTAGAAATGCTGCTAGCAGAAAAAATGGAACTATCGTAATCATTATTTTCACTCCGTCGCGCCCTCCTCTTTTAAAAGACTCAAATCTAGAATATGTATTTGGAAACAATACGCTACATCCTAGTATCAGCCCAGCTCCTCCAGAAATGATTATACTAAAAATCTCTATTGAGCCATGAATCCAAATTGCTTTCATGCTTTCAAGCAGAACCCCCTCTTGATAGAACATGTATTGGAATGTTCCAAGCATAACGCCGTTCTGGATCAAAACGAATATGGTAATTATTGCTCCGAACACTCCGTAGATAAAGCATCTCATGGCTATGCTAGTGTTGTGTATGGTAAACCGTAAGAAATTTTCAGTTTCTCCACCTCCTGCGTAAATTGCCGTAGGGTTGCCATTGGCGATATTGTCTTTAGTTGTCTCTACGTATGCCTTGCCCAATATCTTTGTAGGAAAATAGGGGTCATACGCCGTAGATACTACGCCAATAAGGACAAAAAAGGAAAAAATAGCAAAGGAGGCGTAAAGGTATGCTCGCCTTTCGTAGAATATCTTTGGAGCTTCCTTCAGAAAGAAGTCTAAAACTCCTTTTTTCTGTCCTTTATTCTTGTTGTATATGATTTTATAAAGATTGGAAGCGATGTTGTTGAGGTAGTCGTTGAGTTTGCTCTTGGGGTAATATGTTTGAGAATAAGCAAAATCATTCATTATGCAAGTATATACTTCCACTAGTTTGTCGGAGTTATGTTGGTGTTTGTTTTTGATAATATTTTCAAACTCCGCCCATTTTTCTTTATTTTGCTCTATGAATGCAATTTCTCTCATACTTTTGCAAATGTAATAAAAAAATGAAGAAAATAGAAATCTTAACAGCACAGAACATAAGTGTTTGGATGCCACAAGCAGGAATGGGTAGGCGATTCGTCTCTTTTCTGATAGATTGGGCGGTGAAAATTATATTTATCATTGCTTGGTACTTTGTTTGTATTGAGTTTTATGAAATAGATGTTTTAAATTTTGATGTTGGCACCAAGATCATGCTCATTTACGCAAGTATATTTATTCCAGTTGCTTTTTATACTCTCATTTCCGAATATTTCATGAATGGATCGACAATAGGCAAGAAGATAGTTGGAATAAAGGTCGTCAAGATAGATGGTTTCGAGGCTAGATTCTACGATTATTTTATGCGTTGGATATTTATGCTTGTCGATGTTTATATTTTCTATAGCATTGCTGGAATTATATCCATAACGACGAGCAAGAAAGGGCAAAGACTGGGCGATAAGGTTGCTGGGACGTGTGTTATTTGGCTTCGAGAGAAATCTGACCTAAGCAAAACAATACTTACGCAACTTGCTGACGATTATGTCCCGATGTATCATTCAGTCGTCAATTTATCGGACAATGACGTAAGGATTATTAAAGAAAACATCGAGAGACTAGATAAGAAGTATAACCAAGAGCTGATGGAACTTCTTTGCAATAAACTTATTGGAGTCATGGGCGAAAGCCCCAAAAACGGAGTCGCCGATTTGAATTTTCTACGAACGATTATTAAAGATTATAATTACCTGACTCGTAACGATGCGTTTTGAAATCTGGAAGATAAGCACAACATTATGTAGGTAAATATGGCGTTCCAAAGCAATATCTCAAATCCAGGCTTATAGCCAAAGAGCAAGGTTTCTGAGTACAGTGTGAGCAGGTATGTCAGTGTAGGAGCAAGTATTGCAATGCCAATACTGTGATAATCGACAATCGTCTTTTTGGTAAGTAGCCCGAAAGCATACATGCCAAGCAAGGGTCCGTAGGTGTATCCGCTGAGTTTGAAGATTGCATTTATGAGCGAGCCTTTGGAATAGTAACCAAAAAACAGCATTATCAAATAGGTGAATAGTACCACGAAGGCATAAATCGTGTTGCGACGTTTTAGCGACAGTTTCGCAAGGTCGTCAATTTGCAATATATCTTTGGAAATAGATGTTGCTACGGATGTTAGCACCGAGTCTATACTGGAGCATGCCGCCGCAGTGATGCCGATGAAGAATAAAACGCCAATGTAGGGCGTAAAGTGATCAAGTGCTAATGTTGGGTAAATCATATCGTAATTTTTTGTGAGCACGCCACTGTCGAGTTCTTTGGTGGGCACGTCTATCCCAAATTTATTCATGTACAAGACCATCAAGCCCCCAAGTAGCAGAAATAAGAATGATACGGGTAGGAAGATATATCCCACCGAGACCATGTTCTTCTGAGCTTCTTTCAAGTTTTTGCAACTGAGGTTCTTTTGCATGATGTCTTGGTCAAGTCCTGTCATTACCAGTACAATAAGAAAGCCCGAGATAAATTGTTTGAAGAAGTTGTTGGGCTTGCTCCATCCATTATCGAAAAAAAACATCTTCGACAGCTTGTTTTTGTCAAATTCGTTACCAAGGTCTATAATCGATAAGTCTAGGACGTTGATCAGATATATAATGGTAACAATCAAAACAACTAGAAATATTATGGTCTGAACGGCATCAGTAAGTACAAGAGTTTTTAGTCCAGCCCTATTGGTGTATAGCCATACAAATAGCATCATTGCTGCTGATGAGACGAAAAATGGTATTCCTAGGTGCTGAAACAAGAAGGTGTGAAGAATGGATAGTATTAGATAGAAGCGCAAGGCTCCACTTACTCCTCGGGAAATGATGAAAGAAACCGATGCAACCCTTTGTGACGAAACTCCGAAGCGCCCTCCGATATATTCGTAAATGGATGTTAGCCGAAGCCGATAATATAAAGGCAACAGCACATAAGCGACGACATAGTAGCCAGCAACATAGCCCAGTGCCATTTGCATGTATGAAAACTGTTGGTTTATGCCCCCAGCGCCTACAACTCCAGGAATGGAGATGAATGTTACTGCCGACAAGGACGCTCCAACCATGCCGATGGACACAAGCCACCATGGCGAATTGCGGTTTGCCAAAAAAAAAGTATCGCTATCAGTCTTCGACGATACTAAGCTCGAAAGCAGGTATAAAAAAAGGAAATATATCAATAGTATTATTAGCAGTATCGTATGATTCATTTGTTTAAAATTCTGCAATAAGCTGTAAGCTATAGGCTTTATACTTTTGCTGGGTTAATTATTCGCCTGTATGTCGGGAAGCTTAAAGCCTAGACTTAAAACCTACCGCCATGACTGTTTCATGTATTAAACAAGTTTACTTCCAATCCTCCAATATTGTCAAAAGCTGCTCCTGTTACGCTAGATAGGCAGTTTGCTTGTTTTTCGCGCTTCAAAACACCAAGAAATGCAAAGATAATAGCTTCTTTGTAATCGATGATAGTGTCGTCTGGAATGTTAATATTATTGATAGTGTAAAAGCCAATAAGCATCATTAGGAATTTATTTTTTGCTCCGCCACCCGAGAATAGGATTTGTTTTTCGTCTTTAGTGTCTTTAAAGGTACTGTTTATTGCTTTTGCTATTTGCATTGCTATATGATGGGTGTATGTGCAAAGTAGGTCTTTAGCTTCTATGTTACTATTGCTGATTATCGGTAGTAAGAAATCTTCAAACTGCTCGAATCCCAATGTTTTTGGGTGCGTTTTCTGATAATAAGCGAATTTGTTCAGTGTGGCGTTCAGATCGGCTTTTAATGTGCCTTCTTTTGCAATCAGTCCGTCTTTGTCATATTTGCAGTTGAAAAACTTCTGACATAGATAGTTTAGGGCCATGTTGGAGTGACAAATATCAAAAGCTAGGGTCTTGTTGTCTTTTAAAAAAGAGATATTCGATATTCCGCCAATGTTTACGCAGGCATCGTACTGGTTAAACAATAGTCGGTCTCCTATAGGGACGAGTGGTGCGCCCTGACCTCCTAGCGCAATGTCTGCAGAACGGAAGTCGTATATTACTGGCAGTTTCGTTAGTTTAGCAATGTTATATCCGCATCCAATCTGCATGGTGTAGCCATCTGCTGGAGAGTGAAAGATGGTGTGCCCGTGCGAGGCGACAAAGTCGGGTCTGATGTTGTTTTTTACTATGAAATCGCCAACAGAGCTGCCGATGTACAAGCCTAATTCCTTGTCTAGTTTCAGTAATTCCAATCCCGATAAGTTAATGGCATTTTTTAGTCGTTCTACCATATTCTCACTATGTGGAACTACCGAAGCATTAAGTACCTTAAAGTTCCATTTTCCATCGGTCATATAGAATTCACAGTCTGCCATGTCTAGCCCGTCTAAGGACGTTCCTGACATTACTCCTATTGCTCTGTATCTTTTTATTTTGCTATTCATTTGTTTTGCTATTTCTTTTGCAAAGATAAGCTTTTCGCTTGCGTGCATCTAAATAGAGCCTGTCTATAAAGTCCAATATCTGCGTTATGCTCACTTTGCGAATTAGTCATTTACACAAGTAAACTCCCAATTCACAAAGTTTCGCAAGCCTTGATCTTGAACTTTCTAGTTCAGACTCCCGACTTTATGGACAGACACTAAATAGAGACTGGACTATAAATAGAGTTTGGTTCAATATCCTGACTTATTCTTGGAATATCTAAAAAGCAAAGGGCACCCATATTCGAGTGCCCAATATGCTTATGAAAAGGGAGTTTACTGATTTTTCTTTCTTATAAATGCGCTTGGGGCAATCATTCTGTCGATGGATAGTATTTCGTCTAGTTCCTCTTGAGTCAGCAACTTTTCTTCTAGTATCAAGCTATATACGCTTTTGTTTTCGGCGAGGGCTTTCTTTGCAATGCGAGACGAGGTTTCATATCCGAGAGTAGGATTTAGGGCCGTAACAATGCCTATGCTATTCATGACTTGGTCTTTGCAGTGCTCGATGTTTGCAGTTATGCCCACGATGCAGTTTTTAGTTAGGTTGCTCATGCCTTTTGAGAGCATCACAACTGACTCGAAAATACACGAGACGATAATCGGCTCCATTACATTTAGTTGTAATTGTCCTGCCTCTGATGCCATAGTAACTGTCATGTCGTTGCCAATAACTTTGAAGCATATTTGGTTCATAAGCTCGGGAATAACAGGATTGACTTTGCCTGGCATAATGGATGAGCCAGGTTGCATCTTTGGTAGGTTTATTTCGTTAATTCCACACCGAGGTCCAGATGAGAGCAAGCGCAAGTCGTTGCAAATCTTGGATAGTTTTACGGCGAGTCTCTTCATGGCAGAAGAGTATATAACATAAGAGCCAGTGTCGTATGTCGCTTCGAAAAGATTGCTGGCAAGCTGTACGTTCATGCCTGTTATATTTCTTAGGTGCTGGATGCATAAGCGCGAATATCCGGGCTCGGAGTTGATACCCGAACCTATTGCTGTTGCCCCCATGTTTACTTCGAGGAACAAATCTGCCATTTGCGATAAACGTGTAACTTCTTCCTCCAAGGTAGATGCAAATGCTCCAAACTCTTGTCCTAGGGTCATCGGCACGGCATCTTGCAACTGTGTCCTTCCCATTTTTATTACTCCTCCAAACTCCGTTTCTTTCTTTTTCATTGCTTTTATCAATGATTTCAAGCTTTTTAGGAGGTCTTGGTTCTTCATCCAAAAGGCTATTCTAAAAGCCGTAGGGTAAGCGTCGTTGGTGGACTGAGAAAGGTTCACGTGGTTGTTAGGGTGACAATATTCGTATTCCCCTTTTTTATGCCCCATTATTTCAAGGGCTCTGTTGGCGATAACCTCGTTGGCATTCATGTTTGTAGATGTGCCAGCACCTCCTTGTACCATGTCTACAATGAATTGATTGTGTAGCTTTCCTTCTACAATCTCTTCGCAGGCTTTTTTTATGGCATTATAGATCTTTGTGTCCAATAAGCCTAAATCGTGATTAGCACTAGCAGCTGCCCATTTCACCATGGCTAAAGACTCTATGTAGTGCGAGTACCTCTTTAGCTGAACTCCGCTTATGTTCTTAAAATTAATATAAGCTCTTAGTGTTTGTATGCCATAATAAGCATCGCAAGGAATTTCTTTTTCTCCCAACAAATCGTGTTCTAATCTAGTTTCTTTCATGGCCTTTAATTTTTTTAATTGATTATTTATCAAAAAATACATGTTTGTTTCGCTTGGCAAATGAAGTGAAAATTATCCTTTTAGCATAAAATTAACCTGTCTTTTTTATTCGCGTAATTAACATTGTTGCAATGTGTTGAATATTGCAAGGCGAAGCTTAGTTTTAGTGATGTTTTGTTGTTATTTCAATGTTTTTTATAACAAAACGAATGAGTGGGTTTGAAGCGACATGTAAATACAGCTACAAACAAGCAGATGAGCATGTTCTAAGATTGATTGGGGCAGACATATTTGTTGATGATATTATTCGCCAATAGATTATAAAAAATGCTTGAGTGTTTTCTCAAGCATTTTTTATTGGTGCTCGGTGGTGTCAGTTCAGGAATATTTCTAGTTCGTAACCATTGGCGATGTAGTATTCGTAGGCACTTGCAAAGGCTGTTAAGTTCCCCACAAGCTCTTTGGATGGCACAAACTTTAAAGTTACATCAGTTCTTTCGTTGGTGTTGTTAATAATCTCCCGAGCATTACAAATGATAAAAGTAGACGGATTTGTCATCGGCATAATATTTTAATGTATTGTACGGAAAATAACGCCAATGCACATCCCTTTATTGTGAGGGATATGTATTAATATTTAGAAAGTGACATGTTTTTTTCTTTTATCATCTTTCGGAGATTTATAATTGCATAACGCATACGCCCCAAGGCTGTGTTAATGCTAACATCTGTTGCAGTAGCGATCTCTTTGAAGCTCATATCTAGGTAGTGGCGCATTATTACAACCTCCCGTTGGTCGTCGGGTAGTTTTTCGACCAGTGCTTTCACGTCGTTTGTAATTTGGTCGTCTATGATAATGTCTTCAATATTATCATCAGAGAATTTTGCGGAGTTGAAGATGTCTATGTCGGATGAGTCGTTCGAGAGGGTATTCATCAACTTAATCTTTCGATAGTGGTCGATGACAAGATTGTGAGCAATTCTGATTACCCATGATACAAACTTGCCATTGTCTTTATATTTCCCTTTTTTCAGTGATTTTATAACCTTAATAAAAGTTTCCTGAAAGATATCCTCGGCCGAATCTCTATTTTTCAAAATCATCATCAGATAAGTGAATATCCGAGTTTTGTGCCTGTTTATAAGTAGCTCAATAGCAGAGTTGTCGCCTGCCATATAACGTGAGATAAGTGTCTCGTCATTCATCTTAAGTTTTTCGTTATTCATATTTCTAACTTTTACATTTTAAAGGTAGAATATTCAATAGGCGCAACTTTTGGTTTAAAAAAATTAAATTAATTCTCGTACTTTTGTATTTGCAAATGTAGATAAAGATTTTCAGAATAACAAAATAATACAAGAAAAGTACTAATTGATGACACAGCGCAATAAGCCATCAGCCCTTAACTGTATTGAGGTTAAAGGGGCAAGGGTCTACAATCTGAAAAATATAAATGTTAATATTCCAAGAGATAAATTTATTGTAATAACGGGGGTTTCTGGTTCGGGTAAGTCCACATTAGCCTTCGATACGCTTTATGCCGAGGGTCAGCGTCGTTATGTTGAAAGCTTGTCGTCCTATGCTCGTCAGTTTTTGGGCAGGATGAACAAGCCAGAAGTTGATTATGTTAAGGGAATTCCACCAGCCATAGCAATAGAGCAGAAGGTAAACACCCGAAATGTGCGTTCCACAGTTGGAACGTCAACGGAGGTCTACGATTACTTAAAGTTGCTCTATGCAAGGGTAGGCAAGACTTATTCTCCCAAAACAGGCAACATCGTAACCAAAGACAGTGTTGCCGATGTTGTGAAGTATATATCTACCCTTTCTGAGAGTTCGAAAGTTCTTATATTGTCGCCAGTTACTTTGCATGCGGGGCGCTCTATGCTTGAAGAGGTGCAAGTATTAGGACAACAGGGTTTTAGCCGAGTGATTAGTGGTGGAGAAGTGCTAAAGATTAGTGACTTAGACGGCAAAGAACTGCTTGCCGACACTTATTTGTTGGTTGATCGAATTTCGGGTGGTTCTGAAGAGAATATATTAATGCGTGTGGCAGACTCTGTGCAGACGGCCTTTTACGAAGGAGGAGGGCATTGTGTGTTACAAATTACAAACGAAGTAGGAATTAGAAAGCGCTCGTTTTCTAATAGCTTTGAGGAGGATGGAGTGTTCTTCGAAGAGCCCACAGAAAATATGTTTGCTTTTAATAGTCCACTGGGAGCATGCGCGAGGTGCGATGGTTATGGGAAGGTTATTGGCATAGATGAAGACTTGGTAATTCCCGACAAAACAAAAACACTGTACGAGGGAGCTGTTGTCTGTTGGAGTGGCGACAAGATGAAGAGTTTTCTGCAGAAGATGAGTATAAATGCAACAAAGGTAGATTTACCCATTCATGTTCCTTACAATAAGCTGACGTCGGAGCAGAAAGCGAAAGTCTGGGGTGGGACTAAGTATTTTGCAGGTATTTATGAGTTCTTCGATGCACTAGAGAAGAAGATGTATAAAATCCAGAATCGCGTTATGCTTGCGAGGTATCGTGGCAAGACTACTTGTCCCGATTGTAATGGGACACGCCTAAAAAAGGATGCCACTTATGTAAAGGTTGGTGGAAAGTCTATTCAAGAGTTGGTTTTATTGCCAATATCGGAGTTATGCATCTTTTTTCATGGCTTGGAACTTTCGGAACACGATAGCAAGATAGCAAAACGCTTACTAATAGAGATAAATACTCGTATTGACTATCTCTGCGATGTTGGATTGAGTTATCTGACACTCAATAGGCTTTCCAATACTTTGTCGGGAGGTGAGAGCCAGCGTATTAATCTTGCAAAATCATTAGGTAGCAGTTTGGTAGGTTCAATGTATATCCTTGACGAGCCTTCGATTGGACTGCATTCGCGAGATACCGACAGGTTGGTAGCAATATTGAGGAAGCTACAAAGTATAGGTAACACGGTAATGGTGGTGGAGCATGACGAGGAATTAATACGTTCGGCAGACTATATAATCGACATCGGTCCTCTGGCAGGTTCAAAGGGAGGTGAGATTGTATATCAGGGAGATATGAAGGGTTTGAGAAAGGCAAAAAACAGTCTTACGGCCAAGTATCTTTTGGGTAAGGAGCAAATAGAACTTCCTATGTCTCGCAGGAAAATGAAAAATAAAATATCTTTGAAAGGCGCCTGCGAGAACAACCTGAAAAATGTTGATGTAGATTTTCCTCTCAATAGCTTGACTGTGGTAACTGGCGTGAGTGGATCAGGCAAGTCTACATTAGTATCTAGAACCTTCTATCCAGCATTGGCAAGGCTTTTTGGTATTTATGAAGAGAAAACAGGACAGCACGTATCATTGGAGGGCGATATAGATCTTATCTCAGGGGTGGAATTCGTAGACCAGAATCCAATTGGTCGTTCGTCGAGGTCAAATCCAGTTACCTACTTGAAAGCTTACGACGAGATACGCAAGTTGTATTCCAATCAAAAAATATCGAAACAATACGGATTTACACCTGGCACATTCTCTTTTAATACCGAAGGTGGGCGCTGTGAGGAATGTCAAGGCGACGGCACTATAACTATCGGGATGCAGTTTATGGCAGATGTGAAGCTTGAGTGCGAGAGCTGTAAAGGACAGCGTTTTAAAGACGATGTTCTGGAAGTTAAATATAAAGGTGCAAATATCTCAGATTTGCTAGGTATGACCATTGATGAGGCGCTTGCTTTCTTTGATGGGGATGAAAACAGAATAGCAAAACGCATAGTTAAGAAGTTAAGGCCTCTGAAAGATGTGGGTCTGGGTTATATCAAAATGGGGCAAGCGTCTAGTACCCTTTCCGGAGGCGAAAGTCAGCGTGTTAAGCTGGCATTCTTTCTGTCTAACGAACGTCACAGCCCGACAATGTATATTTTTGATGAACCAACTACGGGACTACATTTTCATGACATAAAGCAATTGCTATGGTCGTTCAATGCCTTGATAGAGAGAGGACATACGGTGTTGGTGATAGAGCATAACTTAGATGTAGTAAAGCTTGCCGATTGGGTGATAGATATCGGTCCTGAAGGTGGCGAAAGAGGTGGTGAGCTTGTTTTTGCAGGTACTCCCGAGGATATGATAAAGTGCGAAAAATCGTACACAGCACAATATCTAAAAGAAAAACTCCGACAATAACAGGGAAATCAGTATGTGGAGGAATCTAATATTTGTATTATGACAAAAAAAAACTTGTATAACGATTATTCGTCATATATCAAGAAGAAATTTCCTGTGAAGATGCAAAAAATTTCCATAGACGCAGGTTTTACCTGTCCTAATCGAGATGGATGGAAAGCCGTAGGAGCTTGTCATTATTGCAACAATAGAACATTTTCGCCATCATACACTAACTTGGCAGTGAGCATTGTCGAACAGGTGCGGAATGGAATAGATTTTTTTGCTCGCAAATATAAAGATATGCGTTACCTTGCATATTTTCAGTCTTATACCAATACATATGCAAAGGTTTCTGACTTAAGAAAGATTTATGATGAAGCATTGTCGGTCGATAAGGTTGAAGGACTGGTTATATCAACACGTCCCGATTGTCTCCCTGAAGAAGTTGTAGCCATGCTTTCTGACTATGCTACGCGATGCTACGTGTCGGTCGAAGTTGGTGTAGAGTCGCACCTTGACAAGACCCTGTCGGCAATAAATAGAGGACACAGCTTTGCAGATGCAGAGAGGGCTCTTAAACGCCTTGAAAATAGAGGTGTAGAGGTTTGTGTGCATGCAATATTGGGACTTCCCAACGAAGGTGTTAACGACTGGATTGAGCAGGCGAGGACATTCTCAGACCTACCAATAGACACATTAAAGCTACATCAACTGCAAATACATAAAGGAACACACTTTGCAAAGATGTACGCTAAAAATCCCAGTATTTTTCAAATGCTGTCGTTGGAAGAATATATCGATATTTGCATTCAATACTTAGAGCATCTGAGTCCCCATATCGTCATCCAACGTTTTACTAGTCAGGCGCCATCGGATATGCTTATAGCGCCAAAGTGGGGAGTTAAGAATTTTGAATTCACAGATAAACTAGTAAAAGAACTGCACAAGCGCAATAGCTATCAAGGAAGGTTGTGTTAAGACGCTAATTAGTGCTTGTTGTGCGACGGCGGAAACTATAAAAAGCACTAAGATTCCTCGTTTTGTTGATGCTTAATGAATATTTAATCAGTCGTTGTAGATAATACGATTAAACAATAGTAACTTTGTTGCGTGAAAACAGACTGTTTTACTTTTCCTTTCTTGGGCTTCAAAATAACATGCACAATGACAACTTATGAATTAATTTGCTACCTTATTACCTTTTCCACCTTAATAGCTTTATTGAACAGTTATATCAAAAGGTTTCAGGAAACTATTGTGCTGACAGCCGTCTCCGTAATTCTCTCCTTTATAGTAATCGAGCTTTACAACTTCGGTATAATAAACGACGACCGAGGTATCTTTGACACGCTGAAAAACATAAAATTTAGGTATTTCTTGGTCAATGGTTTTTTAAGTTTCATGCTCTTTGCTGGAGGTATTAGTATTCGGCTGAAACGGCTCAGAAAAAAACGCAGAGAGGTTATAGCATTGTCGGTGCTAGGGACGCTACTATCGACCTTTATTATAGGAGGACTTCTGTATTTTGTTTTGCAGTGGATAGGTGCTCCTATAGAATTTATTTACTGTCTTTTGTTTGGTGCATTAATTTCACCCACCGACCCCATATCAGTGTTGGCGATATTGAAGAAATTGCACGCTCCTGTTGACGTAGAGATACAAGTCGAAGGTGAATCTTTGTTTAATGATGGGGTTGGTTTCGTAGTTTTTACAAGTATTTTAGGCATTGTGTCTCAGGGGGCAGGAACCGTGGGGCTAGTTGACGTAGGCTTTTCTTTTTTGCTAGCAACATTCGGAGGTATTGCATATGGATTGGCACTTGCCTATTTAGTAGATTTAGGATTAAAGTATTGCGACTCACGGACTTTGCAGATTATGCTGACAGTATTGATTCCGACAATAGGCTATATCTTTGCCGAGAAGTTAGGGATTTCTGGTCCTATAGCGATGGTCGTAGCAGGTATATACATAGGAAATTACAGTCGCATGCGGCGGTTCGATAAAAAAGGTAGAGAATATATGATGGAATTTTGGGACTTTGCCAATGTTTTTTTCAATAATATTCTGTTTTTCCTTATAGGTTTAGTTGTGTTTAAGTTGGAACGAGTGCCCTGTGGTTGGGCATTTGCAGGTGTCGCCATTATTGTAGCTCTACTAGGGCGCTTGCTGAGTGTTTGGACGGTCTTTAACTCCTTTGGTTTCAATAAGTATAACAATAAATATTCCATCCCTATTCTCACATGGGGCGGATTGCGAGGCGGTCTAGCTATGGCTCTGGCATTGTCCATTCCAAAAATAAATGTAACTCTATTTGGCGAATCTGTTGACATCAGCCAGGTTGTCCTTATTATGACAGTGTCGGTAGTGCTATTTTCCATTTTAGTGCAAGGCTCTACAGTGGAGAGATTGATTAAAAAATCAAAAGCAATAAATATGAGAAAAAAAGAGCCGAACTTATCCTGATGCATTTTGTACGCTAAGGTACGCATCGGGGGAAAAAAACTATTGCGTAGTCTCTCTCCTCCAGAAACAAGGACCTTGCCAACTTTTGTTCCTGTTTCCATCCTTTTATTATGCCCCTATTGGCAAAAACATTGCTTTATTGGGATTGAACTGTAGGCTATGGTTCTCAGTGTGTATTTTTAGTGTAGCCCCAATTAGAAAGCATCCAGTTGGCGCAACTCTTTCATTCTTTATCGGCTTGTTTTTAACCCAATATATGCATTGGAATGCGGTAGCAGGGGAGCTAATGCATATGCTGGATTTAACGTCAAGATAGATTTATTTTCATCTTGTAGTTCAGATAGTAGGAAATTTTATATCTTTGCGCTCGCAAGAATACGGGATGTAGCTCAGTCCGGTTAGAGTACACGTCTGGGGGGCGTGTGGCCGCTGGTTCGAATCCAGTCATCCCGACTTATTTTGCATTTAGCTTAAATAGCGAATGAACTATAAGGGACAATGTCTGCGATTAGTCCTTGATATTATGGACAATCTTTAAATATATTTTTAGCTTCACAGCTGGTCAAGCATCTTTCAATCATAGTACATAGTGGGGTTTAGGGTAAAAAGCTCTAGGAAATAAGGGTATGTCAGTCCTGGAACGAATATTTCGACTCGAAACACACCAAAAATATGTCAGAAAATTGAGATTATAAAGTTGAGAAATGATTTGTCTGTATTCTGCAACGTCCTTGATGCTAGGCTTAAGAAGTTCTAGGGACTGTTGTTAAATATGATGTAGTCTGAGACTTTAGGCAAATAACCGATAGATTTTACTATTTTTGTAGTTCTTAATGAAATAAAAATGCAGTTGAAAATAAAGTCAGGGCTAGATAGTAGCGCCGAAGTAACAGTCTACATAAAAGATGAAATTCAAAACCTTAGTTTTTTAGCCAATCCGATTACTCGCTTTTCTAATATCAAAAATAAAGTTCAAGGCGGAGAGATTGGAGAGGTCTATACATCTTTGGGTTTGGTGTTATTAGTAAAAAATCCGAAATGTCACGAAGCTAAGCGTAACTTAGGAGCACAACTCGTTTCTTACATAAAAGATCATGCTATTAGCTCCTGCAACGTCTATACGGATAGCCCTGTTGGTGAACTAGAGGACTTTCTGTTTGGAATGTATTCTTCTGCATACACGTTTGGTAAGTATAAAACTGACAAGACTAAAGCTCCTTTTGAATGCGATGTGTATTTTTCTAATGTTGACATCGAAAGCATATTGTTGCATTTAAGACCCATTTTAGAAGGTTTGTTTCTTACACGAGATTTGATAAACGAGCCTTACAACAAGTTGGATGTGGCAAAATTTTGTAGCGAGGTTGTACGGCTTGGAGAAGATTGCGGTTTTTCTGTGGAAGTTTTTGGCAAAGAGCGTATAGAAAGCCTTAAAATGGGAGGCCTGTTAGGTGTAAATAAAGGCAGTGTTAATCCACCAGCATTTATGATTTTAAAAATAGATGGAGACATAGACAGGGATAAGGCTCCTATTGTTTTAGTAGGTAAGGGGGTAATGTTCGATACTGGTGGGCTGAATATAAAAACTCCGTGGAAGTATATGTATGACATGAAATCTGACATGGGAGGAGCGGCAACTGTAGTAGGGACCTTCGTGTCTTTATCAAAATTGAAAGTTAGTAAGAATGTTATCGGTCTATTGCCACTTACGGACAATAGACCCGGAGGGGAGGCAATGACACCAGGAGATATTCTTACCATGCATAGTGGAAAGACCGTCGAGGTCTTAAATACAGATGCCGAAGGTCGCCTGATTTTGGCCGATGCTTTAAGTTTTGCTAAAAGCTATGAGCCCAATTGTGTTATTGATTTGGCAACGTTGACGGGCTCGGCAGTGATGACATTTGGGCACTTTGCATCGGCGATTATGAGCAAAAACGAGGTGCTTATAGAGGAGATAAAATCGGCAAGCCAAAGAACAGGCGAAAGAGTTGCTGAGCTCCCATTGTGGGACGATTATGGCGATGCCTTGAATTCGGAGATAGCAGACATCAAGAACTTAGGCGAACCAGAGG
Source organism: Bacteroidales bacterium (assembly GCA_047974415.1). Taxonomy (GTDB): domain Bacteria; phylum Bacteroidota; class Bacteroidia; order Bacteroidales; family Prolixibacteraceae; genus JBKEAJ01. The sequence goes on from JBKECH010000057.1 coordinate 23,261, forward strand.
GAGGAGCAATAAGCGCTGGAAAATTCCTTGAATTTTTTACAGATTATCCATGGATGCACATAGATATTGCTGGAACGGCCTATTTGCCTAAAGCTAGGGGCTATCGTCCAGAGGGAGGAACAGGCGAGATGCTTAGAACCCTCGTGGAATTTATCGTAAGTAGATAGAGTTCCAGCTCTATAGACAGGCGCTAGATAAGACTGGTTATATCGACAGAGATCGGTATAGAAGAATAAATATTGTTGATTATAATTTATAATGATGGTAGAACAAAAGAAAATAAGAGTAGGAATTACCTCTGGAGACATTAACGGGGTTGGGTATGAGGTCATATTAAAGGCTCTGAGCGAAAAAGAAATGCTTGAGTTTTGTACGCCAGTTATTTATGGGTCGGCAAAGGCGGCGTCTTACTATAAAGAAATATTAGACTGCAAGCACGTGTATATAAATAGTGTAAACTCTGCAAGTTCGATTGACGAAACTAAGATTAACCTTGTCAATGTAAACGATAGCTCCATAAAAGTAGAATTTGGACAGATGACAGAACAAGGAGGTAAGGCCTCGTTCGAGTCTTTAGAAAGCGCTACTGCAGACCTTAAGTCAGGATTGATAGATGTTGTTGTTACGGCCCCCATTTCGAAAGAGAATATTCAGAAGAGCGGATTCAAGTATAATGGGCACACCGAGTATTTTGCAGATAAGTTTGGAGGAGGTTCGCACATGATGCTTATGGCGAGTGATAATCTTAAGATTGGTTTTGTTACGAGTCATATATCATTAAAAGATGTTGCCACCCATATAACAAAAGAGACCATAGTGGAGAAGTTGAAGATAATGTCAGACACTTTGTTACGTGACTTCTCTAGAAGGAAGGGGCGCATTGCTGTATTGTCACTTAATCCACATGCTGGGGAGAATGGTATCCTGGGAAATGAGGAACAAGAGATTATAATTCCTGCAATTAAAGAGGCTACAAAAATAGGTATTAATGCCTACGGACCTTATCCTGCAGATGGATTTTTCGGGTCAGTAGAGTTTCGCAAATTCGACGCGGTGCTGGCGATGTATCACGACCAAGGTTTACCTGTGTTTAAGCTTTTAAATTTCGATTCTGGAGTAAATTACACAGCAGGCTTGGATATAATAAGAACATCACCCGTACATGGAACAGCATTCGATATAGCAGGAAAAAATGAAGCGGACGAGAGCTCGTTTAGAAATGCATTATACATGGCAATAGATACTTATAAGAGTAGAATATCGTACGATAAGATTAGCGCAAATCCTGTTAAAAGTCATAATTTTCAACACAAAAGCAGACGTGACCCTAATATAGACGAATTGAGAGAAGTGAAGCAAATCGAAAATAACCAAGAAAATGTATGACTTTTTAAAAGGTAAGCTGGCAGAAGTTGTGCCAACGTATGCAGTTATAGATGTAGGGGGGATTGGTTATTTGTTGCAAATATCGCTTTCTTGCTATTCTGAAATAAATGGAAAAAACGAAGCAAAGCTCTATACACATCTGCACGTCAGAGAAGATGCTATGTTGCTTTATGGATTTTGTCAAAAAGTAGAGAGAGAGATGTTTCGCCTCCTAATATCAGTGAGTGGCATCGGAGCAAGTACTGCCATGTTAATGCTGTCGGGTATGAGTGTGGAGGAAATTCGACATTCCATACAGACTGAAGACGTAAAGACGATAGTGAAAGTCAAGGGGCTAGGGCAAAAAACAGCACAACGCTTGATTCTTGAGTTAAAAGATAAAATAGGACTTATTCTAGGAGGAACGGATGCAACAGATTCACAAAAAAAACATATTCAAGGCAATACCGTAAAGAATGAAGCGTTATCAGCATTAACGATGTTGGGCTTCAACAAGAAAGCAGGTGAAACAGCTTTAGACAAGCTCTTGAAAGGTAATCCCAGACTTAGTGTTGAGGACTTAATACGGGATGCATTGAAGTTGTTATAAACAGTAATATAGTTTGGGAAAATATTTATATTCATTAATTTTCGTGGCTCTTCTGCATTTGTCTGAGGGGCATATGAATATTGTTAGAGCGCAAAATGTCAGCGACTCTACAAATCTTGTGTATCCATTTGAAGACCAGCAAGAGCATAGCTTACCTAAGGTGGAAGAAAAATCACCACTGAAACTACACAATCCAGACAACATAAAGTACGAATGGAAGTATGATATCGAAACTGGCAACTTTATTCTTTATCAAAAAATTGGCAATTTATACTACAGAGCCCCTAAGGTGCTTGGAAAGAGAGAGTATTTGGACTACGATTTTAAACAAACCATGAGACAGTATTGGAAGACTCGTTCGATGTCTAGAGATGAAAACGATAATTCCTTAGGACTTATACCATCCTTAGACGTTAACAGCGAGATTTTTGAAAAGGTCTTTGGTAGTTCTGTTATAGACATTAAACCACAAGGTTATGTCGAAGTCAGCCTTGGATATCAGCTTAATAGGCGTGATGACCCTCAGATAGAAGAACGTCTGAGGCGTGTGGGATTATTTGATTTTGACCAGAACATAAATCTATCGGTAACAGGAAACATCGGAGACAGAATTAACTTGAATATGAATTTCAATACCGAAGCATCTTTTGATTTTGAAAATCAGATGAATATCAATTTTGAAGGTGATGAGGATCAGATAGTCCAAAATATTGAAGCTGGAAATGTGTCTATGCCCCTGTCGGGAAGTCTCATTCAGGGGGGCTCAAACTTGTGGGGAGTAAAAACCGACCTGCGTTTTGGCAATCTGAATGTATCTACAATTATATCGCAACAACGAGGAGATGCAAAGGTTATAAACCTTGAAGGAGGTATTCAGAGTAATGAGTTTGAGATCGAAGCTACTGATTATGACGAAAATCGGCATTTCTTCCTAGCGCAATATTTCAGAGACAATTATGACAAGGCTCTATCACGTTTGCCTGTCGTACAAAGCGCAATCGTAATAAACAAGATAGAAGTTTGGGTTACAAATAGGAAAGGGGTGTTTTCAGACTCTCGCAACATTGTCGGTTTTATGGATATTGGAGAGCATAAGCCAAATATATACAATAAAATACCAAACTTTCAGGAAACCTCGGGACTTGTAGGGGTGGAATCTGTAATCCCTTTTAACGGAGCCAATAAGATGTACGATGAGCTGACATCTACATACTCAAGTATAAGGGATGTTAACCAGATAAGCTCGACCTTAGCACCCTTGAATGCATATAACTTTGGTGGAGGCAGAGACTATGAAAAGCTTGAAAACGCAAGGAAGCTGCAAACAAACGAATATACCCTGAATCCACAGCTTGGATACATCTCTCTGAGTACTTCTTTAAACACTGACGAAGTGCTGGCAGTAGCATACGAGTATACAATAAATGGACAAACGTATCAGGTGGGCGAATTTTCTACAGATGGTATTCTTAGCCCTCAAACATTGCTTGTTAAACTTCTGAAAGGCACAAGCCTAAGCCCTAGTTTTCCGACTTGGGACTTGATGATGAAAAATATTTATTCTCTGAATACCTACAATCTATCTCAAGAGAATTTTAGATTGAACGTTCTTTATAGAAATACACAAACATCTTCCGATATAAATTATTTCCCCGACGGAACTCAAAAAGGGGTAATACTGCTAAAATTGTTAAATTCAGATAGAGTAAATTCGCAGCAAGATGCTCAAAGCGATGGTCTTTATGATTTTATTCCAGGAATTACGGTAAATACAGAAAAAGGTCAGATTATTTTCCCTGTAGTAGAACCTTTTGGTTCAAATATGGAAAAAGTGTTTGCTTCTGATCCTGCTTCAGCGTCCAAATATGTGTTTAGTGCACTTTACGACTCTACAAAATATAAAGCCAAAGAAGATGCAACAAAAGCGACATATAAGTTGCAGGGACGTTTTGAGGGAGCAACATCCAACGAGATAATGCTAGGAGCCTTAAACGTAACGCATGGTTCGGTGAAAGTAATGGCAGGAGGGCGACAGCTCCAAGAAAACATAGACTACACCGTAGATTATGCAATGGGACGGGTTCAGATAATTAACACAGGTATTGCTGAGTCTGGAACTCCTATACAGGTTTCTGTTGAAAGCCAAGAAATATTTTCGCAAACGCAAAAATCATTGCTTGGAACACATGCAGAATACGAGTTTTCAGATAAATTTTCTGCTGGAGGAACATTTATGTACCTTAACGAAAGACCAGTAATACCAAAGGTCGATTATGGTCAAGACCCCGTCAACAACATGATGCTTGGCGCTAATCTTTCCTATAAAACAAAATCAAACCTAATAACAGACATAGTTGACGCATTGCCATTTTATAAAGCGAATGGCGAGTCGTCTTTGTCGTTGGACGTAGAGATGGCAAAACTTTTTGTGAACCCATCGACATCTACCGACGAGAAAGGAACAGTATATCTTGATGATTTCGAGGGAGCGCAAACTGAATACTCCTTGAAAGCAGTTAGCGCATGGGAATTCGCATCAATACCCATGCATCAAACGTCCTCGGATATGTTCCCCGAGTCCACAAAAGCAGGACCATCATCAGGGAAAAACAGAGCAAATATCACTTGGTACAGGCTAGATAATATGTTCTTGAGCTCTGGTAATTCCTTGTTACCCCAGTATTTACGTAATGATAAAGACCAATTATCGAAGAATAGCGTTAGGCTAGTGCGCCTTGCAGAACTTTATCCTAACAAAGAACTTCCTGTAGGAGAACCAGAAATTGTTAGCACTTTTGATGTGGCTTTTTATCCAGATGAATTGGGATTATACAACTTCGACGATGGCAAAGAAGGTGCCTTTGCAGGACTGGATAGCGAGGGAAAACTCAGCAAGCCTGAGAGCCGATGGGGAGGGATAATGCGAGATGTGGATGTTACAGATTTTGAAGAAGCAAATATAGAGTATATTGATTTCTGGCTTATGGACCCATTTACGGATTGGTACGATGATGTTCCTGCCGGCGAACTTGGAGGAGATTTGTATTTCAATCTGGGAAACATAAGTGAAGACATATTGAAAGATGGACGAAAATCTTTTGAGCATGGCTTGCCGACAAGCGACAATACCTCAACAACAGATACCACCGATTGGGCAATAGTTCCCCAAAAATCATCATATGTAAATACTTTTGAGAACTCTGCAACACAAGACCAACAAGATATCGGACTCGACGGAATGACAGACGAACAAGAACGAGTGTTTTACGCTGATTATCTAAGCTCGATAAAAAGTTCGCTCCCAGACAATGCCTATCAACAGATTTATGCAGATCCTGCAGGCGACAATTATCATTACTATAGAGGGTCGGGCCAAGATACAAAACAAGCATCGATACTCGACAGGTATAAAAAATACAGACTGCCCCAAGGAAACTCTGTGCTACCTGACCAAAGTGGGGAATCTTACTCAACGCAAGAATCTATAAGTCCTGATATAGAGGATGTTAATGGTGATAATACAATGAATGAGTATGAGCAGTATTACCAGTATAAAGTAAATCTTCGGCCTGATGCCATGGAAAATGGGCAGAATTACATAATAGAGTCGCAAACAGCATCTGTAACTTTAGAGAATAAACAATCGACAGATGTTGTGTGGTATCACTTCAGAATACCAATAAGCGAGTATGAAGAAAGGTTTGGGAATATATCTGACTTTAAATCTATTAGATTCATGAGGGTCTTTATGAAGAATTTTAAACACCCCTTAGTAATGAGGTTTGGAGAGCTAGGGTTTATAAAATCGAGTTGGCGTATTTACGACAACACCATTGTGGACGAAGGAGTTGTCCCCAACGATGTTAATTCCTCGTTCGAGATGAGCGTAATAAACATAGAACAAAACTCTCAGCGAAAAGGGAAAGTCGGATATGTAATTCCCCCTAGTATAGAGCGTGTAAATGATTATAGCACAGGGCAAGGAGTTGCTATGAACGAACAATCTATGATGCTTATTGCAAGAGACATCGAGCTTGGCAACGCGAAAGCCGTTTACAAGCCTCTGAACCTCGACTTCAGGAGGAATAAGAGATTAAAGATGGAAATTCATGCTGAAGCTCTTCAAGGTGAGGCGTTAAGAGATGATGATATGTCTGTGTTTATAAGACTTTGCACTGATTTTAATGGTAATTATTACGAATACGAAGTGCCATTAAAGCTTACGAAGGAGGGTACTATAGACCCCTACAGCATATGGCCAGAAGAAAATAGGATTGACATACCTCTTGATGTATTTACAGATTTGAAACTCCAACGGAAAGACAAAATAAATTCTGGAGAAGCAAAATATACCGAAGTGTTTAGTGCTCGCCATGTCGGTGAAAATTATAATAAAAATATTGTCTCAATAAAAGGAACTCCTAGTCTTGCCGATGTGAAATACGCTATGATAGGAGTGAGGAATAAGCAAAACAGCTCCGACAAGTCTGCAAAATCTGTCGAAGTTTGGGTAAACGAACTCCGATTGTCAGATATTAAGGACAAAGGAGGTTGGGGGATGATTGCTCGGATGGGAATGCAACTTTCCGATCTAGGCTCGCTTAATGCTTCTACCAGATTTAGAAGTGCAGGCTTTGGGGCAATAGACCAAAAATCTACCGAAAGGTTGCTAAATGATGTTACTGATATAGACTTTTCGACATCCCTGCAACTAGGAAAACTCTTGCCAGTAAACTTTGGCGCAAATATACCAATGTATTATTCATATTCAAATAGTTATGAGCAAGAGGAATATAACCCTTTAGATGCAGACCTAAGTGTCGAAAAATCATTGGAACATGCCGTGGACAATGCCGAAAAAGATTTTATAAAAAGTGTATCGCGAGATATGGTAACTCGAAAGAGCTTTAACCTGTCTAACATCAACTTTAATCCTACTAAAAGAGAGAAGAAACAAGAGGACGAACCCTTGGACGCAGAGGCAAACGAAGACATAAAACAAGTGTCGGATGTTGTAGAAACAACTGGTGTAAATTCTGGTGGAGAAAATACAAAGACGCTTAGTTCTAAAGAAGAACGGAGGAAAAAAAGAGAAGAGCCAGGAAGTAAACCATTCTATCATATTTCTAACTTCTCATTGAGCTATGGATACAACGAATATTATGCTAGTAATGTTAACGAAGTTTTTAATATAGATAAGCAGAATAATGGGATGTTTGCTTATAATTATAGTGTTTCCAAAGATTTGTCAGTATATCCGTTTCGCAGTTTCGTAAAACCCCAAAAATACCCCTTCAAGTATATTTCAGATTTTAATTTTAACCTTTTGCCTACAGCCATAAGTTTCCAGACAGACATGTATAGACGCTACAACGAGGTTGAGTATCGAGATATAAACAACGACGAACTGATAATGCAAAATTCATATCAAAAAGATTGGCAATGGGGGAATAGCTTAAACTTGCAATTTAAACCTGCAAAATCTATGGATTTGACATTCACAAACCGCAGAGTTGCAAGAATAGATGAACCATATGGCAAGATGGATAGATACGATGACGACTTCGATGCAAAGAGAGATACTATAATCGACAACCTTTTGTCGGGAGGGCGTGCAATAACCTACGACCATTCGGCTATATTTAATTATAGCATCCCTATAAATAAATTCAAACCATTAGACTGGATTTCGTCAACTTTCAACTATGCCGGCAATTATGGATGGGATGCTGCCCCGATGCTTGAGCAAGATTCGGAGTTTATAACTGGGAACTATCTTGAGAACTCAATGGTTGTCAATAGTGTAAATTCTTTGACACTGGAGCGTCTGTACTCTAAAATACCATACCTCAAAAAAGTAGAACAACGCTTCAAGGGAAACAATAAAAATAGAACCTTGGACATCAGTGCCGATTCGTTGAATCAGGCGGAAACCAAGAGTGTCGTTTTTAGCAAGAAGAGGGCTAACTTAAAAGCCGCAGAACCATACACGGTGAATCATAACCTGGGGTCGAAGGATGCGAGTCTTTACGTCATAGATAGCAAGGGCGAGGCTGTGTCTGGTGAAATAGATGTGATGAATGCAAACACAATCAGGTTTACTCCAGATAAGAATGTTGAGAAGGCAGAGATACTTGCTAAAGCTACAATTCGACGCAAAAGTATAGACCCAATGTTGTTTGTTGATATCCCTCTTAGGCTGATGATGTCTGTGAGACGCATAAACATAAATTACACTCGTGAAGGAGGGACTATGATGAATGGTTTTCTACCCGAATCTGGATGGTTTGGCGGAAGCAATTATACATCGCAAACGTATGGGGTGGGAGGGACTAGCTTTGCACCAGGAATACCGTTCTTATTTGGATTTCAGGACAAGGGATTTGCACAAAATGCTCTTAAGAATGGGTGGATGACAACTGATTCGACAATACTTAACGGCAATCCAATGCAATTCTCTGAAAGAGAAAGGATAAGCCTTCGTGCTACAATAGAGCCCATGCCACAAGTCAGAATAGAGCTCGACGGGATGTACGATAGACGAGACCGAGAAAATCAATATTTTTCTTATGCCAATAATAACTTCAAGAATACAGCACAAACGCTGGCTGGCGATATATCAATGAGCGTCGTTACAATATCCTCAGCGTTCGAAAAAATGGGAGGCAAAGGAACAGGGGTGTCACAGTCCAAAGCATTCGGGCAGTTTTTGGCAAATAGAAGTGTTTTTGCAGGGCGATTAGCCAAGCAGGAAGCAAGTAGAAACCCTAGCTATACAGGTGGTTTGACAGGACGTGATGGCTACGGCGAAAACTCTCCGCAAGTGCTTGTGCCTGCTTTCTTTGCAGCGTACACAGGAAAAAATCCTAGCAAAGTGCCGACAAGTATGATACCGTCGATGTTTTCATTTTTCCCAAACTGGCGTTTGAACTATAGTGGATTGACAAAGCACATTCCAGCTTTGGCAAATACATTCAAAAACATAACACTAAACCATCGCTATACATCGACATACTCCATTAGCAACTATCAAATTAGATCGGGATACGAGTCGGGAGTAATAGATGCAACTAGCGGGAACTTTATTTCGCCATACGATATATCGACTGTGCAGTTCAGAGAGCAATTTGCTCCCCTTATTGGTGTAGATTTTGGTCTCATAAACGATGTGGATCTGGGCTTTGATTATCAGACCACTCGCGATTTAGTTTTGAGCATTGCGAGCCTCCAAGTATCGGAAACACGTAGCAATTCATTGTCGTTTACACTTGGATATATATTCAAAAATATAGACCTATTTATAAAAACAAAAAACTCGCAAAAAAAATATAGTAACGACCTTGTTATAAGAGCACAATACACCTTCGACAGAACAAAAGCAGTGATAAGAGATATCGCCACAGAAACCAATACCACCGTATTGAGTGGCTTGGACGGCTCCTCGATGCGAGTTACTGCCGAATATTCTCTGAGCGAAGCATTCGGAGTGAGAGGATACTACGAACGAGTTATGAATACCCCACATGTAAATGCAATCTTAAACGGAACTACAAGGTTTGGCTTATCTTTTACCGTCAATTTGTTCTAATTTGTCATCATGCAATTTTTAAGACGATTTTATACAAAACATATTTACGGAATAATGGGTACTCTAATAGCCCATATCTTTTTATTTTTGTTCCTCATCATAAACGATATGAAAGCCCCTGCAAACATCGTGGAAAGTGAAGTAATGATAGATTTTACACAAGAAATAGAAAGTCCACACGAAACTGAAAAAGAACTGGAGCACGAAACACAAACAAACAATGCAAGCACAAACGAAGGTGCTACAAAAAGTAAGCAGACAGATGTCGAAACAACAAAACAACTTTCAGAGGTATTGAGGAGTAATGTAAACGAAGCATCCAATGAGACTTACGACCAACAGATAGAAGAGGCTTTGGATCTGACTCGCAGAGTTAGTGGAAACCTAGCAAAAAAAATACCCAAGCTGCCTCCTGTTAAAATGCCTGTAGAAACTTCCGATGGGATGACGGAAGAGGAGATAAAAGAAAAAATATTCTCAGGAGAAAGTAACATCGTATATTACTTAGATAATAGATACCACAAAACATTGTTTGTGCCAGTATACTTGGCAAGGTCCTCGCAAACAGTTGAGGTTGAAATTATAGTCAATAAGAAAGGAGAAGTAATAAAGGCTACAGCAACGATAGAGGGCACTCCCGATGACCTAACAATATACGCCTATGCCGAGCAAGCTGCAATGCGTAGCACTTTCAATGTTAGTGACGATGCACCTGCCAGGCAAAAAGGAAAGATAATTTACAAGTTTGTCGGGCAGTAGTTACTTGTTTACTTATATTTTGTTGCTAACGGCTATGATATATCCTTGAAATAAAAAACAAATCCACCTATATTTGTAGGCAAATCATATACATAAAGAAACAGAATTATGCTAAGAAAAACATCCAAAAAAGCTTTTATCTATATTGTAATCACAGTGGTAGCATTGTTTGTCATTATTTTTGCAGATACTTACAGCTTGTCGAGTACAATTATCGAGAAAAGCAAAGTTAGAGCCCTTGAGAAACAAAAACAAAAGATTCTTTTAGATATAGAACAGAATAAAGCCCAAATAAAAGCTATATCAAACGACAAACAGGCAATAGAAAGAGTAGCAAGAGAGAGGTTGCACATGAAAAAAAAAGATGAAGATGTTTATATAATACGAGAGAGTGATGAAGAATAATGAAATTATCCATGAAACTACTACCCAACAAGCGTATGACTAAATCGGTGAGATACAGTGGCAATGATAAAAAATAAACGCGTGAAGGTAATCCTAGCAACGACAGCCCTTCTTCTGGTATCTTGTTTGCAGATAAATGCTCAGGGCTATTGGCGAGAACGATTCTTTGATAATATTTATATAGAAACATCAGGTTTTATAGGTAAATATTTCTCTTTAAAAGAAGTCGCCACGGACATTGATTTTGCAGTGTCGGGACTAGATTTGCGTCTTGGTTGGTATACAGAGGGGAAAAGGGAATGGCATAAGGCTCTTAGAAACCCTAGAGCAGGGCTTGGTTTTAGTCGATTTTTAATCGATAAGTCGGTTGAGCAGTGGTTAGGAACACCGTTTGCAGTGTATTCCTACATTGCTATCCCCCTTCTCGGGCAAAACAAGATCAGGCTGGAAATGGACATTTCGCTAGGGTTCTCTGGAGGCATAAAACCATAAAATGCACTTAGCAACACAGAGAATCGACTTTTTGGGAGCTCGCTGAATATGTACGGAGGTTTGCGACTAGATGCTTCTTTTGGACTGAGTAGAAAAATAGATTTAGTATTGTCGGGTGGTGCAAAGAGTATCTTTAATGGCAATATGCTACTTCTAAATACTGGGCTAAATGTACTAAATGGCAATGTTGGGGTCAGATATTACCCCAAGGCATATGAGTTTAACAGTGAAAAACATCATTTTATAGGCGATTATATTTGGTCAGTAGATGTATTTGCAGGCGTAGGAAAATGTGCTTCGGGAGTAGGAGACTCTACTAGAACTTTTGTGCAGACCTACTCATTAGGCTTAAACTCGCAGGTTTCAAACTATAACAAGGTCGGAATAATTGCTGATTTATTTACCGATTTTTCCGACAATGCTACGGACGGCAAAAGTGCATATAGCATATATGGTGCAGGTGCAGCGCTGGCACACGAGCTCATGTTGGGGAGACTCGCCATACTCACACATGTTGGATATCTGTATTATACCGATGCTCCAGCCTTTAATGACGAAAAGATATACTATCGTGCAGGCTTGCGATATCGTTTTCTCAAAAATACATCCTTTAACATAAGTCTCAGAAGCTATTTGACACAAGCGATAAACATTGAATTTGGAATCAACCAAAGAATTGTACTACATTTCAAAGATCGAGTGTCTGGATATAGAAAAAGAGAAAGCCTGATAAAAAATCTGGGCTTTTAAAAGTATAAAACCAACGTCAGAATACAAATGAAAGTAGAAATAAATAAATCTTCAGGCTTCTGCTTTGGAGTGATAAACGCAATTAAAACGGCAGAAAGCAAATTAAATGAGCATGGTAATATATATTGTCTAGGAGATATTGTTCATAATAGCGAAGAAATAGAAAGGCTGAAAAGAATGGGATTAATTGCTATAAATCACGACGAATACTACAAATTGCAAAATTGCACTGTGCTACTTCGAGCACACGGCGAACCACCACAAGTGTACGAATATGCCACGCAAAATGGCATACAGCTATTTGATGCCACCTGCCCAGTTGTCCTGAGTCTGCAAAAACGAATTAGGCGCGAACACAGCGCAATTGCCGACACCGATGCCCAAGTGGTCATATATGGAAAACGAGGCCATGCCGAGGTAATAGGTCTGAATGGGCAAATTGGAAATAAAGCAATAATAGTGCAAGATAAATCGGACATCGAAAAGATAGACTTTTCAAAACCGATACAGCTATTCTCGCAGACCACACAACCCATCGATGGGTTTAACAATCTTGTAAAGACTATAAATGAAAAAAAAAGAGAGTCAGTAAAAATAAATGATACAATATGCCGACAAGTTGCTAATAGGGTGCCAATATTAAAAAAATTTGCAAAAAACTACCAAACGATAATATTTGTGTCGGGGAAAAAAAGTTCCAATGGCAAATTCCTTTATGAAGTATGCAAAAAAGAAAATCCTCAGACACATTTTGTATCGTCAATAAACGAGATAGACGAGGATTGGTTCGATGATGTCGATACGGTGGGTATTTGTGGAGCAACTTCTACACCACAATGGCTTATGGAGAGTGTAAAAGCACACATAGAACAAAAATATTGATGACTAAAAAGCGGTAAATGAGAGATTAATGCCAAGTTTGCTGTTGTCTGTAAATGTCAACTCAAGATATCAGTTTTTTGAAAAAGTTTAATTGCCATACTTATGACGACAATTGCAATTCTAGGCAGAAGGACGTGCCCAAATAAAAGAAATCGGTAGTCTAGAAAAATATATTTAAATTTGCCCCCTGAAAAAAATAATGAAACGAACCATTAGAACCAGTTTTCACACACAAATATGATTGTATTGGCAAGGTACATGCGACAAAAACAAAACATAAAATACATGAAACGAGCCATGGCGGTAGGCTTTAAGCTTTCCGACACACAGGCGAATGATTAACCCCGCAAAAGTCTAAAGCCTATAGCTTACAGCTTATTGCAGAATTATAAACACATGAAAAACACAACAATTATCATCTTACTATTTACCACAATGTTCTACTGTTGTAATGATGATGTAGAACCGCGTACCCCTGAGCAAGAAGATCATGAATTTAAAGAATTTGTAAATCGCATGGAAGACGAGAAAAAAATAACTTTAGAGCAGACTCAAGATGGACTATACTATTGCTTCGATACATTGGGAAACCCTGATTACCCTATTGCGATTGGAGATTCGATAATAAGCCAATACACACTAGTCAACATTGCGAATGGGTACGTAATTGATGGAACAGGAAGTGAAAGAACATTCAATTTTGTATATGGAGGACATGACGACACGAGCCTTATTAAGGGCTTCAATTACTCGGTTGGAATGTCAAGACTCCATTCAACAGGTAATTTTTTATTCAAGTCTGATTTGGCATATGGTAGTACTGGGAGTGGATATATAGAACCTTACTCCTCGCTTTATTTCCAAATAAAAATTGTTGATATCTATAGGAATGGCGAAAGTTTGACAGAGCAAGATAAATAGCATCTGTCTATCAATGCTTAGAATGGAACATAGAGAATGAATGATACCATAGTTGTAATAATAATTGGACTACTGGCTGGGCTGTTAGGAGGAACACTCGGTATTGGAGGAGGTATTCTTGTTATTCCTGCATTGGTAATGCTTCTAGGATTTTCGCAGCATGAGGCTCAAGGGACCTCTATTGCCTTTATGATACCGCCGATAAGCCTCTTAGCAGCGTACAACTATTGGAAGAGTGGTTATGTCAATATTAAATATGCCACAATAATAGCAGCATGCTTCTTCGTTGGCTCGTATTTCGGTTCTCAGATAGCTATTTCTATTTCTGAAACAATGATGAAAAGGACATTTGGCGTATTTATGCTCATTGTCTCATTAAAGTTTATCTTTTCAAAATGAAGGAACAAATAGCCAAACTAGCAAAAAAAATATTTGATGATGTGCTTTCTATAAGACGTCATTTACACAAGCATCCCGAATTGTCGTTCGAAGAGAAACGCACCTCGGAGTTTATATGCAGAGAGCTAGATAATATAGGGGTTCCATATAGAAGAGGGATTGCAAATTACGGCATACTTGGTATTATAGATACTGGCAAAAAAGGCAAAACGATAGCACTTCGAGCAGATATGGACGCTCTGCCTATACAAGAGAGTAATGCTTGTAGTTATAGGTCTGTAAATAAAGGCGTTATGCACGCCTGTGGGCATGATGTGCATAGCGCAAATCTGCTGGGGACGGCGCGAATTTTAAACGAACTTAAATCTGAATTAAAGGGCAAAATATTACTTATATTTCAGTTGGGCGAAGAGTCTTTCCCTGGAGGCGCAAAATTGATGTTAGAAGATGGCTTATTCGATGAGTATCAACCAGATCTAATAATAGGAATGCATGTCTATCCCGAGATGGATGCTGGAAATGTAGGCTTCAGGCCAGGTATGTACATGGCATCTGGCGACGAGGTCCACCTCACAGTTCGAGGAAATGGAGGACACGCAGCGCTTCCTAATAAACTTACTGATACTGTCCTCGCGAGTGCTAGCTTAATAACAGCCTTGCAACAAGTGGTAAGCCGAAATGCCCCTCCATCAGTGCCGTCAGTGTTGTCATTTGGTAAATTTATTGCCAATGGGGCAACTAATATTATCCCCAGCGAGGTTACTATATCAGGCACTTTTAGAACTATGGACGAAGAGTGGCGAGCTGTGGCTAAAGAACGTATTGAAGAAATTGCCAAGTCGGTATCGGTGGCGCATAGGGTGAGTTGCGAAGTGAAGATTAATCATGGCTATCCATTCTTGGTAAACGATGAGAAAAGCACCCTTTGGGCAATGACGAAAACCAGGGAAATCCTTGGCGACGATAAAATACATACACTGGATATAAGAATGACTTGCGAGGATTTTGCTTATTATTCCCAACTGTTTCCTGTGGTATTTTTTAGACTCGGAACAAAAGAGCCATTCTCATCAAGTGTCCGTTCTTTGCACACCGCCGAGTTTGATATTGATGAGAGCGCCCTGTTGACAGGGATGAAAACAATGTCATGTTTGGTGTGCGAATATCTAATGAGTTGATTATATGGATTTTTTGTTGGATGATAAGCGTAGTGATGAGAATTTCAAGAAAATTCTACACGAAATTCCCAAATTTAAGAATGGCGAAGTTGTCAGACAAATGAAACAACTGGGAGTTGAATTTAAATGCAACTACGGAGTTTCTTTACCTACGCTGAGAGAAATGTCAGCAAGGTATGGCAAGGATCATGTTCTGGCACTTAAACTGTGGAATAAGCAGTGGCGCGAAACTATAATACTTGCTACAATGTTGGACGAGAGCGAAAAGGTTACAGAAGAGCAAGTAGATTATTGGCTAAAAAGTGCTAATTCTATGGAAGTTGCTGGATGTATGTGCCAATATATGATGGTAGATTTACCCTTTTCCTACGCCAAAGCCTTTGAATGGTGCAGAGGTAAGAAGTTTATTGTTAAATATGCAGGGATAATATTAACTGGACGCCTATCTCTTGTTGATAAGGATGCAATAGATGATATGTTCGAGCCATTTTTTGAAATGCTGATACCCTTGGCAAAAGACCCGAACTTGCACAGACCATTGTTTGATACTTTAGAGAAGATGTCTAGGCGCAGTGCAGAGTTACGAAGCCTGGTGATTTATCATTGCAAAGGCATTGGGAGTTCAACAACAAATAGCGATTGTATAATATTTATGAACGAGGTGCTTGAGTTTTTGTCGCTTAGGGATTGTTGAGTTATATGTCTTTCATTACGAGTGCTGTAGCGTAAACAGCAATACCTTCTTCTCTACCAACAAAACCTGTTTTTTCGGATGTTGTCGCTTTAATTGATATCTGCGATACATTGGAGTTCATACATCTAGCTAGGGTCTTTTCCATCTCAGGAATATAAGGGTTTAGCTTTGGTCTTTCGGCGCATATTGTAATGTCCACATTTCCTAGGGAGTACCTCTCTTTACTTATTAATCTGTAGGTCTTAGTGAGCAATATTGTACTGTCGATATTTTTAAACTCTGCGTCGGAATCAGGGAAGTGAAAGCCAATATCTCGGAGTTTTAAAGAGCCTAGAAGCGCATCGCAAAGTGCATGTATAACAACATCACCATCGGAATGTGCAACTGTACCTTTTTCATGAGGAATGGTAACTCCTCCCAAAATTAAAGTCTCCCCTTCTGCAAGACGATGCATGTCATATCCAAAACCTATTCTAATCATGCTCTGTTTTTTATAGACCCAAAATCGAAAGATAAAGTAAACCTCAGAGTGTTAGCAAGTGGGCTGTTTTCTGTTATAGCTATGAGGTAGGAGAAATCTAGATTAAAAGCCCCTACGGCAATCCCAGCCCCTAACGTAACATATTGTTTGTTTCCCACCTCGGGCGACTCGTAGAAATATCCAGTTCTCACCGCAAATTGTTTGTTGTATTCGTATTCTGCACCTAAGCTGATACTTATTTCTTTAAGCAAGTCTGTATTGTCGTCAGTGCGAGGGATTAGTAATTTATTAAATTCGATACCTGTGTTTAATTGGTTCATAGACCTAAAATTGTAACTGTAGTTGGTTCCTAATCCCAAAGTTGTTGGTATGAAATGCTTGTTAGCACCATGGTCGTAAGATATTCTACTACCAATGTTTGCTAGATTTATGCCAGCAGAAAAATTATCATCTTGTTTTTTATTTCTTTTGTTTGAGTTGTAATAGAAACCGATATCTGCAGAGTACGCATTCCCAGGGTAGATGTTTTCTTGAGTAGTGCCAGCACTAGACCTTATGTACCTGATGGCTACTCCCCCAGAAATGTGATTAGAAAGCATCATATAATATCCCAAGTCTGTAGCAAATTCGTAAGGGTTTTCAATGCCTACAGAAATATTGTTCTCGTTGGTAAGCTTAAAATCACCCCAATTAAAATATCTTATAGAAGCACTTAATCCTTGACGCTCATTTATTTTAGCATATCCTGTCAAATAAGTTAGATTCATGTCGTCAGACATGTTTCTTAACCATGGAGAGTATGATAAGGAAACACCTCCGTGAGAGTTTATAAAAGCATATTTAGACACGTTGTGGGCTTGAGAGTTTATGTCGGGAGAGGTAGCTATGCCTAAATCTCCCATTCCTCCAGAACGAGAGTCGGGGGATATGTTGAGAAATGGAACTGCCGTATTTGTTCTGACGGAACCATCCGTAGCTATTTGTGCGTTTACACTAACTCTAATGCAAAGCATCACTAGCGATACAACAAACGTATAAGTAATGTTTTTCCTTGTCATTATAAACTGTTATTTCGAGTGGGTTAATGTGAAACGTCAGTCTTGCATAAATTATTATCTGTTTACAAAGATAAATAAATACCTGGATAAAACCTGTTTTATGCGGAGGACTTGAGTGGCGAGCTTATGTTTCAATTTGTGTTTGTCCTTGATTATGTTCAATTTGTGTTTGTGTTTGCCCTAGTTGTTGATATGTTTTTTAATAAAAAAAGCAACTCTGCAATAAAATACAATATTGTTAGTTATATTTGTAGTCAAAATAATTTTATATACTGTTATGAATTTGAGGATTTTGATTCTTGTTGCAATGGTGTTCGTCTTATCAGCCGTGAGTGGCTGCAAGTCAAGAGGTAAAAAGACAGCATCATCTACAACAGGATGGAAATATAACGACCCTAGTAACGGAGGTTTCCAATACAGAGCTGGTTATAATCAGCCTACTGGTCCAGGTTTAGTATTTATCGAAGGAGGAACATTCTACATGGGGAGAAGCGAAGAAGACGTTATGCAGAAGTGGAATAATATGCCTCGGAGGGTCTCGGTAAACTCCTTCTATATGGATGAAACAGAAGTCCGAAATATAGACTACAAAGAGTATATGTATTGGATTAATCGTGTCTATCCCGAGGATAGGGCTTATTACGAAAAAGTTCGTCCCGATTCATTGGTTTGGCGTAGTGAGCTGGCATATAACGAACCCTATGTGCAAAATTATTTTACTCATCCTGCTTACGCCGAATATCCAGTTGTTGGAGTATCGTGGGAACAAGCTGTTGAATATTGTAAATGGCGAACAGACAGGGTTAACGAGCACATGCTGGCAAAAGAAGGGGTAATAGAAATGAGTGGAGAACAAAGTGGCGAGAGCTCTTTTACAACAGAAGCCTATACTGTGGGTAAGTATACCCCCACAGAAGGTAAGAATCCCGTGACGGATGCGGAAGGGAATACTAGAAGAGCAACTGTCGAAGATGGATATATGAATGAGGACTATAGATTGCCAACAGAAGCTGAATGGGAATATGCCGCATTAGGTATTTTGAGTGATGATGAGCTTATTGAAAGTCGGAACTTGTACTCTTGGTCGGGCTCAAGCCTTAGAGTATCTACTGGGAAGAAGAAAAATAGAGGTAAAATGCAATCCAACTTTGTGAGGGGAAGAGGAGACTACATGGGTACAGCTGGAGACCTAAATGATGGAGGAGCTATTCCTATAGATGTCTCTTTGGGGACTCCAAATCAATTTGGATTGTACAATATGTCAGGGAATGTAAACGAGTGGGTTCTAGATGTGTATAGAGCTATGAACTCTTCGGATGTTGAGGATTTTCAGCCTTATAGAGGTAATGTCTTTACAGAAGCCCAAAGAACAGAAAACGGAGAGCTAGTCTTTGATGAGCATAATCGGATTAAGTATGATACGATAAGAGATGTAAGAAATTATAGAGATGGTGATTCGCAGTCGCAAATTGTGCAAGGAGGGAAATGGCTGGAAGTTGACAGTATTGCAAACACCTCTACTATGTATGTTCAAGCGGAAGGTTCGCGTCTGATGTCTTCTAACATAACTGATAAGACACGAGTTTATAAAGGTGGCTCATTTCTAGATCGGGCCTATTGGTTGGTGCCAGGAGCTCGTCGGTATTTAGATCAGGCTGAAAGTAGAAAAGATATAGGATTTAGATGTGCTATGACAAGAATGGGTTCTGTAACTCAATCAAAAAAAGGAAATAGAAAGAAAAACTAAACATTTTGCCAAGGCAAAGGGTTTTACGTCTATTATTATCTAGGTTGTGCACCTGAACGCCGTAGACGAGTAGTTTAACCCCAATAAAACAAAACTCTTGTTTTGAATGGATAGAACTGCGATGCAGGTAGATTGGTACATATTTTGGGTGTTACTCCAATAATTAAATATATCGACTATGAAAAAAACATTTGTGTTAGACACCAACGTATTACTGCACGATTATGAGTGTCTGAGTAAATTTGAGGATAATGATGTGGTTATCCCTATATGCGTACTTGAAGAACTAGATAACTTTAAAAAAGGACAAGATTTATTGAATTTCCAAGCGCGTCACTTTGTGAGGGTCTTAGAAGAACTTATTGGGGATGATTTGTTTGGGGGAGGAGTGTCGCTAGGCGAAGGCAAAGGCAAACTCAAGGTTGAAATAAACACGCCAAAATCAGAATTGATAACAAACGCATTTAAAGAGAATACGGCAGATCATAAAATATTGGCAACCGCCGAAAGCTTGCTAAAAAGCAATGTTGACTCGGTAATTCTTGTTACAAAAGATATAAACCTGCGACTTAAAGCAAAAGCACTAGGTATACCTTCGCAAGACTATAAAAATGACAAAGTTAAGGATATATCTGTCTTAGAAAAACCTTTTCTGGAAATTTCTGTAGACGATAATAGTCTAATAGAAGAATTATACGACAAACATGAGATTCCTGCCGACAAGATGTTCTATGAAGATGGATTTGAAAGCAATCAGTTTGTAGTGCTGAATGGTCAGTCGGATGCTCTCGGCATATACAATAAGAGCGAAAATGTGATAAAACTGGTAGAAACTCATACAGCTTACGGTATTAAACCACGTAATGCAGAACAAAAATTCTGTTTAGACGTACTTTTAAATCCTGATATTAAGCTAGTGTCTATTTCAGGAAAGGCAGGCACAGGAAAAACTCTATTGTCCCTTGCTGCTGCTATGTCGCAACACGAAAGGTATGATCAGATTCTATTGGCCAGACCTACAATGGCTTTGAGTAATAAGGATTTAGGCTTTTTGCCAGGCAATATAAAGGAGAAGATGGACCCCTATATTCAACCTTTATTTGATAATCTGGGAGTGATAAAAAAGAACTTCAATCTGAAATCGCAAGAGTACGCCAAAATTCAGGAATTGCAAGATGACGATAGACTGGTAATTACTCCTCTTGCATATATACGTGGACGTTCATTGTCGAATGTGTATTTTATTGTAGATGAGGCACAAAATCTCTCTCCGCACGAAGTTAAAACAATTATCACTCGTGCAGGCGAAAATGCTAAGATTGTATTTACGGGAGATATTCATCAAATAGATTCGCCGTATCTCGATATGGAATCCAATGGACTTTCATATCTTGCAGAGAGAATGAAAGGACAGGAGCTATTTGCACATGTTAACCTAATAAAAGGAGAGCGTAGCAAGTTGGCAGAGTTAGCAAGTAATTTATTGTAGGGTTGTAAGGCCTGTATTGATCTGTGTAATATAGACTTTGGGCGTTATACAAGAAAGCCCGAACTATGGACGGAAAAGCAATTGGAACTTACATTGAATATAAGGGCTCTATGTCGAATGTGGTGGGTAGACTTTAATGGAAAATAGAAAAAGTATTCGAATTGCAACACAAAAGAGCATTTTGGCGTAACGTTTCTTTAAACAGTTTTATCTTGGTAGAGGGTGTATCAAGCGCTTTCTTCGAAAAGTTTTGGCTTGGTAGGCCTAATGATTTTTTAGTTTCCAAATCTCACCCACTCTATTCGACATAGAGCCAATATAAGTTTCAAAAGTATCCCAGCAGACTATATTACACTTAGTTTAATTGTAGACCAAATTTTGTCTAATACACCAAAACAAGCTTACTTGGCCATCTCAAATACCTTGCAATAGAGATTGCAATATTCAAGAGTTGTAAGCCTTGCGGAAAACTGGTAGAAGGAATTACAAAAGTTGTAGACAAAGTGACTAAATTATTTGTTTTGAAACACATATTAGTGATTTAATTTTTGAGCTCTTTCAACAGGACTGCAAATCTCAATTAAACTTCAATCAAGTTAATTCAATCGTAAAAGAAAGTTAGTGGGATAAATGACTTTTTTACCTCTCAAGAACAAGCAACCTAATTATTAGAGGAAATAAAAGAAAATAGCTCAATTGTTTTGATCCTGATAGAAGAGAATTAGAACACTAAGGATGGCGTTTTTTTTAATCATATAAAACGCATAACTTTGTAATTAGTGCCTGTCCATAATGTCGGGAGTCTGAACTATAAAGTTAAATATCAAGGCTTGCCGTTCTGTGTATTGGGAGTTTGTGAATTGGGAGTTTATTTGTGTAAATGACTAATTCACAAAGTGAGCATAATGCAGATATTGGACTTTATAGACGGACTCTAAGTAGAGAAGGTCTTTAATTACGCAAATCCGCTTTTTATATTAACTTTGCGCTCATTATAGACAAAATAAAAAGTATATGAAGAAGTTTTTTATAAAAAAATTGCTGGTCTTAATGCTTGTTTTTATAGGAGTATCGAAGGCACAAATTCAAGATCCTGTTTCATGGACAAAAAGTATTGAGCAGGTAAAAGGAAATATTTATAGATTAATCTTTAAGGCGCAAATCGAAGATGGCTGGAAGATTTATGCCACCAAAGATATGGATGGTCCGATAAAAACATCTGTAAACTTCGAGGGGATAGACGGATTCAGCGTTGTCGAGGGAACGCTAAAAACAAACCCAGAGGCAAAGTGGCATTTCGACCCCGTTTTCGAGGCAGAGGTTGGCTACTTTAAGAAAGAGGTGACTATTACTCAGGATATTAAGGTGGAGAAGAGTACCAAAGTTGCAGGCTATGTTCAGTCACAATCTTGCAATGATAATACTTGTATCTCACCAGCAGATGAAGAATTTTCGTTTGACGTAGTTATTGCTGGTACAGCAAACTTAGATTCTGCAAGCTCCTCCAATAAGGCTGAATCTGTTGCCCCTACTGCCAATAATACAAACAATAATATTACGGAGACATCATTGTCTACATTAACAATACCTGAGCCAGAGACAGTTAGTGCCTATTACGAAAGAGCTGGAGAATCTAGCAAAACAGGGCGAAGCCATTGGGGATTATTTTTATGGAGCTTTGTGGGAGGTCTTATTGCCCTACTAACTCCTTGTGTATTTCCCATGATTCCAGTGACGGTAAGTTATTTTACCAAAAAGGCAAGCTCTTCCTCGAAAGGCATCAGAGATGCTATGATTTATGGCTTATCCATAATATTTATTTACGTTGTCATAGGAGTTGCAATCACTGTGATTTTTGGTCCTGATACACTCAATGCAATGTCAACAAATCCAGTATTCAATATACTATTTTTCTTATTGTTTGTAGTATTTGCTTTGTCATTCTTCGGTGCATTTGAGTTGGTGTTACCTTCGTCGTGGGTGAATAAGGCTGATAAACAGGCTGATAGGGGCGGTTTTATAGGGATATTCTTTATGGCGTTCGTGTTGGCATTAGTATCATTTTCGTGTACAGGCCCTATCGTTGGTCCCCTATTGGTGGAGTCTTTTGCTGGTGGTTTTATAGCGCCGGCAATAGGAATGTTTGGCTTTTCTCTCGCCTTGGCAATACCATTTACACTCTTTGCTATATTTCCAAGTTGGCTGAATGCTCTTCCCAAATCGGGAGGGTGGATGAACTCTGTAAAGGTAGTGCTGGGTTTTATAGAACTAGCATTTGCCTTCAAGTTCCTATCAAACGCAGACTTGGTGCTTCAGGCACATTTCTTGGAGCGCGAAGTTTTCCTTGCAATTTGGATTGCCATAGCTGTGATGCTAGGTATGTATTTGTTGGGAAAAATTAGGTTCCCCCATGATTCGCCACTAGAAAAAGTCAATACCTTTAGAGTGGTCCTATCTTTATTATTTTTCTCTTTGGCGATTTACATGATACCAGGACTCAACGGAGCAAAACTTAAGTTGTTAGCAGGTTTTCCGCCTCCTATAACTTATAGCGAAAACTACGAGGTGGACGATTCCAATCTTCCAGAAGGAGCACATATGGGAGCTGGCGGTGTTGTGTATTTCGATGATTATGAGAGGGGTATGAAGTATGCTATTGCGAATAAGATGCCTGCAATGATAGATTTTACAGGGCATGCCTGCGTGAACTGTCGGAAAATGGAAACTAATGTGTGGACAGATGGAAGAGTGTCAGACATCCTAAAGAATAAACTAGTGGTTATTTCTTTGTATGTCGACGAGAGAACAAAACTAGATGAACCCTACGACTCTGAGGTTAACCCAGGGACAAAGATAAGAACGATAGGTAATAGATGGTCTGAATTCCAGCATAAATACTTTGAAACGAACGAGCAACCTTATTATGTATTGTTAGATAATGAAGGCAAATGGCTGAATGACAAGATTAACATGACAGACAATGCAGATCCATATCTAGAGTGGCTAAACAAAGGACTCGAAGAATTTAAGAAAAAATAGAAATATGCCAATACCTTTGGCGGAACGATTGCGTCCTACCTCATTGGATACTTATATTGGGCAACAGCACCTTGTTGGAAAGGGTGCTGTTGTCCGCAATATGATAGAGAACAACAACCTATCGTCAATTATATTGTGGGGCCCCCCAGGAGTAGGCAAAACAACTTTGGCTAAAATAATAGCGAATACATTACAAAGACCATTCTATACACTAAGTGCTATAAATTCGGGAGTTAAGGATGTTCGGGAAATTATAGGTAAATCAAAAAAAAACAGTCTTTTCAATACCCTTAATCCCATACTGTTTATAGACGAAATTCACAGGTTTAGTAAGTCTCAACAAGATTCATTACTTGGTGCTGTCGAGGATGGAACAGTAACACTTATTGGGGCAACAACCGAGAATCCATCTTTTGAAGTTATTTCACCACTATTGTCCAGAGCGCAAGTTTATGTGCTGAAATCATTGTCTAAAGTAGAGTTAGACTCCTTGTTAGATCAGGCCTTAAATAATGATGATATTCTTCGAAGAAAGAAAATAGAAGTTAAGGAGGTCGATGCTTTATTTCGTTTTTCGGGTGGTGATGCTCGGAAGCTCTTAAATATACTGGAGGTTGTGGTGAATGCTCAACAAGAAGATTCCGTTATTATTAGCAACGAGGTAGTTGCAAATATCCTTCAAAATAGTATGTCGCAATACGACAAAAAAGGCGATATGCATTATGACATTATTTCAGCATTTATAAAAAGCATTAGAGGTAGCGACCCAGATGCTGCTGTTTATTGGCTAGCAAGAATGCTTGTTGGTGGCGAGGATTTAAAATTCATTGCTAGAAGGATGCTTATTTCGGCAGCGGAGGATATAGGTTTGGCAAATCCCAATGCCCTCCTGCTAGCACAGAGTACCTTCGATGCGATACACAAAATTGGAATGCCAGAGGCTCGTATAATATTATCGGAGTGTGCAATATACTTGGCAAGTTCTGAAAAAAGTAATTCTGCTTATGCGGCAATAAATAGTGCTATGGCAGAAGTAAAGAGCAGTGGAGACTTGTCTGTCCCTTTGCATCTAAGAAACGCTCCAAGCTCTTTAATGCGTGAGCTGAATTATGGGAAAGATTACAAATATTCTCATGATTACGAAGGTAATTTTGTAGAACAGCAGTTTCTGCCAAGTGAAATAAAGAATTTGAAATTTTACGAGGCTGGAGTTAATGGTTTGGAAGCTAAGATAAGAGAACGCATGAGTGCCTTGTGGGTGAACAAAAAAACGAAATAAAAAGTCATAGATTACATATTAATCACTATTTTTGGGAACGAATTTTAATATTAAAAATCATGGGTAGAGCATTTGAATACAGAAGAGCCGCAAAAGAAAAGAGATGGGACAAGATGTCGAAGATATTTCCAAAGCTGGCACGTTCTATTACTATTGCAGCCAAGGAGGGAGGAATAGATCCTGAAATGAATGCTAAGTTACGTACTGCTATTCAGAATGCTAAAGCTCAAAATATGCCTAAAGATAATATCGATAATGCCATAAAAAGAGCGGCTGGAAAGGACGCTCTCGACTTATCGGAGGTTGTATACGAAGGCAAAGGCCCGCATGGGGTGCTAGTCGTGGTAGAATGCGCAACAGACAATACAACAAGAACAGTTGCCAATGTCAAATCTTATTTTAATAAAGCTGGAGGCGGTTTAGTAACTTCAGGACAGCTGGATTTTATGTTTTCTCGCAAAGCTGTTTTTGAAATTGAGAAAACAGACTCTTTCGATGTCGAAAAGATGGAGTTGGAACTTATAGATGCAGGACTTGAGGAGATAGATGTCGATGATGAGTTTGTTACATTGTACGCCGACTATACAGACTTCGGTGCACTTGGTAAGACGCTGGAAGATATGGGAGTTGATGTTAGCAAAGCAAGTCTTAGGCGTTTGCCAACCACTCCTATAGAATTTTCTGAAGAACAGCTAGAAGATATTGAGAAAATGCTAGACAAAATAGACGACGACGACGACGTTCAGGAAGTTTTTACTAATATACTTTAAACCCAGACTATGCATTTGAACACCGTAGCGAGGGCTTTAAACTAGATAAAACAAGAGTTCTGGTGGAAGCGTGTCACTC
This sequence comes from Bacteroidales bacterium, assembly GCA_047974415.1. Lineage (GTDB taxonomy): Bacteria > Bacteroidota > Bacteroidia > Bacteroidales > Prolixibacteraceae > JBKEAJ01. The sequence goes on from JBKECH010000057.1 coordinate 49,246, forward strand.
GATACGGTGAGCGAAACAAAAGCTAGCAAAGTATTAGTTTTGAAGAAATTGTAGCACGTAGCAGGTGACCTAGTGTATGTTTCGGATTAAACCACTTAAGAGTTCCTAGACTTATTGAGGTTGGTGGAGAACCGATATCCTGTACCATGTATATTTTCAATCTTTATACTAGTGTCGCTCTTGAAAAAACGGCGAACCTTTGATATAAAAACGTCAAGACTCCTGCTTAGTATGTCATTACTGCTACCCCAAACTTCATCAAGTATTTCTTCCCTCAATAATATCTTGTCAGGATTGTCTAGCAAGTAACTTACCAAACATACTTCTTTAAAAGTGAGGTTATAAGTGAAGCTGTTGACTGTCAGGATTCTATTGCTTTCGTCAAGATTTATATTTTTAAGATGTTGCTTGCTTGGGTGTTTTGGATTCCCCTTACTACGCTTAAGAAATATTTCTATTTTAAGTAGTAGCTCCTCTATGTCAAAAGGCTTTGTTATATAGTCGTCTCCACCAATCTTGAGCCCCTTTATCTTGTCTTCTTTTAACTGTTTGGCAGTGAGGAATATGATGGGGGTGTTCTGATCTGTGTTGCGAACTTGTTTGGCAACTTCAAACCCGTCAATCTTAGGAAGCATAACGTCAAGAATAATAATGTCTGGACTTGATTTCTTGAAAAGGTCGATTCCAACCTGTCCATCAAGAGCAGATATTACAGCATAGCCTTTGTCTGATAATACATCCGTTATCAGAAAGTTAAGCGTTTCGTCGTCCTCAATGAGTAGTATCTTCATCATACTATTTTGTCTGTTATGTTTTTTATTGCCACATATATTTCGTCAATCTGTTTCTGTCACGGAATTAAAATAAGGCTTTTTAGCTCGCTTCTTGATTGGTATGTGAATATAAAAAATAGTTCCAATATTCGGAGTGCTTTTTACTCTTATTTTCCATTTCTGGTATTTGATGACCTTCATAACATACTCAAGTCCAAGTCCAAATCCTTTTACATTGTGAATGTCTCCTGTAGGAACTCTATAAAAACGCTTGAATATCTTTCGAATGTTTCTTTCTGCTATCCCAATGCCATTATCTTCGATTGTGATAGTTACCTTGTCATCTGTTGTTGTTGTTGAGATATTTATAGTAGCACAATCTTTAGATCTGTATTTTATACCATTGTCAATTAGGTTTATTAGCAGGTGTTTTGTATGGTTTTTGTCACAGAAAACCTTCGGAGTGTTTTGGGCAGAGAAGTTAAAAATAGTGTCTTTGCTCGCAATGTCTTGTCCAAATTCTTCTATTATTTCAGATATCAGTTGGTTTATGTTGATCTCAGATATGTTTAGCTCCATTTTTTTATTAGATTGTGCATGTAGCAGTATATTTTCAACAAGTTTCTCTAATCTTTCGGATTGGGTTGTTATTATGTCTGTGTATTTCAGCGTGTTAGTGGTTTTGTTGTTTAATGTCTTTCGTTTTATTACATCCGAAGCCAGCTTTATATTGGAGATGGGAGTTCTAAATTCGTGAGTCATGTTGTTAACAAAGTGCTTTTGGCTGTCGCTTAATTGTTTTTGTTTTATAAGAATGCTGATGGTTATTGTGAATAGCGATATGACGATAATCATTAGAATAGTGAAGATTGTCCACAGCCTAATATTCGGATTAAAAAAAGGGTCTCGATGATTGAAATTGACCAGAGCACAGTATTCGTGTTCAAAAACGAACGGTGGATCCTGTTCGTTTATATGCCTGAAAATATTGTTGTTAAGGTCGAATGCAGATACGTTAAGCTTGCCCGTATTGCAATCATATATTCCGTATGTGTAATTTATATTAAGTCCAGATATGGTGAATTCCTCCTTAAGATAATGCTCAAATAAATCTTTATTGATAGGGAAGTCAGTATGTATGGTATACACATTGCGCAGAGATTTTTCTACGCCTGTAAACTTGAAATCTACAAGAATCTGAGTACTGTCTATGCGACTATTATACTCGTAGAGATTTTGTCCAACTTTCTGTAGGGCGAGGCTGACGGTTTCGTTAAATTGAGATTCGCTCTGGTGATACGAACTTTTGAATAGATAGTACTGAGCGGTGATAATGCCGATTATAATTACCGATACAATTATAAAAATATATCGGTTTGTATTCATGTCTAAGGCATTTTTTTTGTTGTTACAGAGTTTTTTATTGAATCTTTCTCATTTTTACGGACTTGATGGCATTGTCGCTTTTGACAATTATAATGTACAACCCATTTTTTATGGTAGATACATCAAATGATAAGGTGTTGGTGTCAAAATCAGAAATGTAATGCTCTCCAAGATCGGAAACTTGTTGTCCTAGCAGATTGTAGACGAATATTTTTACGTTTCCTGATTTTGTTGTAGATAATTCTAGATTTAGCTCCGTATGAACAGGATTTGGATAGATCCCCTTTATGGTAAGAGATTTGTCGTCTGTATTATTATTTGTGATTAAGTGAGCTTCGTTGTGGTCTATGCTATTGTAGGAGGACGCAAAGATTCTAGTGCTTGTTGTGGCAAACAGTAAAAAGATACTAATTATATAAATTAATAAATCTTGTTTCATCTGTTTATATTTTGTTTTTAGTTGTCAGGTGTATCTCGCCAATTAATCATCCTTCTGTGTGAGAGTTTGGCTCTCATGGCTCGTTTCATATGTTTGTGATTCAGCTACTGGTTAGTTATTTTTGGTTGATAGTGAGTTCTTTATTTACTGCTGTCAAAGTGATAGTAACGCAGATATTGGACTTCATGAATCTGTTAAAATGATAATTATCAATTTATTACTTGAGGCATACAAGGGTAATTAGAAGCTAATTACCCTTGTTGGAATTGTCCTACTCTGGTGAAATTGCTTCCACAGGACAAACCTCTGCACAACTGCCACAATCGGTACAAGTACCTCCGTCGATAACATAAATATCACCTTCGGAGATTGCATCTACAGGACACTCGTCAATGCAAGTGCCACAAGCTGTGCAATCGTCGGAAATTACATAAGCCATAATAATCAATTTTTATTAACGTTAATATCATTGCAAATATAATCAATTTATTTCATTCGGATAAAAAAAACAGCAATAAATATTCTTTGGTGGGGTTTTAAAGCTCATCGTTTATTTCTTAAACAGTCTAATTAGTGCCTGTCTATAAGGTTCAATACCTGTGTTATACTCATTTTGCGAATTAGTTATTTACACAAGTAAAAGACGCCCAACATACATAACGGCAATCTTTGATATTTGACTTTATAGTTTAGACTCCCGACATTCTGGACAGACACTAATTCAAGTCTGTTTATAAAGTCCAATACTGCATAGATTCATTTTGTGATTTAGTTGTTTTTCTAAGTAATATTTTGATTTGTAAGGTTTTGTGAGTTCTGTTGCAGCTGATTTGAGCTCGATAAATAAAAGCTTTTTGGCGATAAAGGTGTACTTGTTTCTATGGTGACGGAGTCAAAAGCTAGTGAAGTCTTGTTTTGAAGGGGTAAGGCAGTACTGTGGGAGCTTTGTGTGGATTTTGGGAATGAGTTTTTATGTCGTACTTTTGTAGGTATTTAAATATATTTTGGTGAAAAGATACATTGTAGATATTCTCGATGGAATGGCGAAAGGACTATTTTCGTCACTTATCGCAGGATTGATAATTACACAAATAGGCAAGCTTGTAAACATGGAGCAGGTGCTGATGATAGGCAAGTTTGCTCAATATCTTATGGGTCCAGCAATAGGTGTTGGTATTGCCCTTAAACGTGGGGCAAGGATGCACACGGTAATAGCGGCAGCTATTGTGGGCGCTTTGGGAGCAGGAACTTTCGATTTTGAAACCAATGCATTGAAGGTTGGAGAAGCAGTAGGGGCTCTTATTTCAGTGTTGTTGGCAGTAGAGGTAGGGAAATTAGTCGAGGGGCGAACGACCTTCGACTTGTTGTTGGTGCCTATATTGGTATCGTCTGTGGGAGGAGTTGTTGCACTGTTTATTGCGCCACCCATTTCTTCTTTCATGAATTCTGTCGGCGTACTTATTAACAATATAACACTCATGCAACCAGTTCTTATGGGTATACTGCTAGGTCTTATTGTTGGAGCTTTATTAACACTGCCAATATCGTCGGCAGCCTTGTGTGTGTCTATTGGAATCGATGGTTTGGCAGCAGGAGCAGCCTTGGCGGGCTGTTGTGCGCAGATGATCGGTTTTGCCGTTATTAGTTATAGAGAAAACAGACTGTCTGGCCTTCTATTGCAAGCTTTAGGCACATCAATGATACAGATTGGCAATATCGTAAAGAACTTCTGGGTATGGGTGCCAACACTCGTAGCCTCTGCCCTTGGAGGTTTGTTGGCAACAACTGTTTTTAAATTGCCTTCGACATCGCTAGGTGCAGGGATGGGGACAGCGGGACTTGTAGGACCTATTGCAACGTTGGAGCTGGTTGGGGCAGAGAAGATCTTAGAAATGATCTTGTTATACATTCTTATTCCTGCGTTCCTCAGTTTTTTCGTTTATGTTTTTTTGTCAAAATTGGGATGTATCAAACAAGGCGATTTAAAATTATAAAAATAAAATACCTTACTTTGTAAGGTCTAAAATATAATTGTAAGTGAGTTATAGTAAACATGAAGATTTCGACAAGCAGGTAACTGATGGTTTGGCGAAAGGGTACAAGAGAATATTAGAGTTGCTGGGTGAAAATCCCGACAGAGAGGGCTTGAAGAAGACTCCTGAGAGAGTTGCTAAATCATTGCAATTTTTGGTTCAAGGATATCAACAAGATCCAGAGGAGATTATAAAGTCTGCAATGTTTAAAGAAGATTATAATCAGATGGTTATAGTTAAAGATATAGAGATATTTTCTTTGTGCGAACATCATATGTTGCCATTTTATGGCAAAACGCATATAGGATATATCCCCAAAGGATATATAACAGGACTTAGCAAGTTGGCACGAGTTGCTGATACATTGTCGCGTAGGTTGCAGGTGCAGGAGCGTCTTACAAGTCAAATAAAAGAGGCTATTCAGAATGCTCTTCATCCTCTGGGGGTGATTGTTGTTGTAGAGGCGCATCATATGTGTATGCAGATGCGAGGAGTGCAAAAACAGCATTCTCTTACTACAACTTCAGATTTTACGGGAGCTTTTGAAAGAGAAAGCACAAGGCAGGAATTTTTTAACTTGATACGACAGCAATAATATTACTTTATTTTTGTTGTTCTTACTCAGAGTCCGTCTATAAAGTCCAATATCTGCGTTATGCTCACTTTGCGAATTAGTCATTTACACAAGTAAACTCCCTATTCACAAAGTTTGGCAAGCCTTGATATTTAACTTTATAGTCCAGACTCCCGACTTTATGGACAGACATTACTTAAATTAGAAGCATTGATTAAAAGGATTACAACATACAGCCTTACGGGACTCATAGTATTTATTGTTATATTAGGGTGTTCGACAAAGAAAAATACTCGAATGTCGAGGGTATACAACAATATGACATCGGTATGGAATATCTATTTCAACGGCAAGGAGAATATGGATAAGTGCGAACAAAAGATTGAAGGTATGCCAGATGATTATCTTCATGAAATACCGTTGTTTAAATCTACAAGCGAAGTCGCTAGTCGCGCTATTTCTAGTGATGTGGAGTACACTATAGCGAAGGCAACAAAGCTAATAAAAAGCAAGTCGATAACAAAAAAGCCGAAAAGACGGAGTGGTCGAATGACGCAGAAGTATAGGAGATTAGCATCTAGAGCGGAATATAACGAATGGGTTGATGATGCGCATATCCTGTTGGGGAAATCGTTCTACTACAAACATAATTTTCTGTCGGCTTATGATTATTTCTCTTACGTTCTGACTAATTTTCCTGAGGACGAAACAGCTTTTGAAGCACATATATGGATGATGCGTTGCGATATAGAGCTAGATAGATATGCCGAAGCAGACGAGAAATTTAAATATCTTAACTCTGATGTTAATTTCCCAAAGAAATATGCTCCCGATTTATTATTAGCACAGGCAAGATCTATGCTCAAACAAGAAAACTCTAAAGAGGCCGAAGCGCTGATAGAAGAGGCTCTGGAGCTTAGAGGATTGTCAAAACAGCTTCGGGCTAGATTACACTATATCCTAGCTCAGAAATGCGAAGCCTCGGATAGGGTCAGAGATGCTATAGAACATTTTGAGAAGGTGGAAAAATATAGCCAAAACTACACAATGACATTCAATGCTAAACTCAGCGCACTGAGGCTTACGGGAGGAGAGGACTTGAACCTATTGTCAGAGCAGTTGCTAAAAATGCTGGATAAAGGCAAAAATAATATTTTTCAGGATCAGGTGTATTTTGCACTTGGGAATATAGCAATGGAGCAGGACAAGAGAGATAAGGCCCTAGATTATTTCAAGAAATCTGTGGCAGTGAGTACCGATAATGACTATCAGTGTGCAACTTCGTGTATCAAGGTTGCAGAATTGTATTTTGATGATGAGAAATACGATAAATCATTTCAATACTACGATAGTGCCGTGTTTGTGATGGATGAAAGTTTTGATGATTTCGATAAAATATATGCACGATATAACAATTTAGACAAGTTGGTCTCGGATATGCAGATTGTTGCAAGGCAAGATAGCCTTCAGAGCCTGGCGAATATGCCAGAGGCTGAGCTGTATGCGACAATCGACAAGCTCATTGCAATGCAGGCTGAGAAAGAGCAACAGATACAACAACTTGGTATTAACGCAGGGCTACAAAGGTTTAGCCCATTTGCTCAAAAGATAAATCAACCATTGGGAGCAACAAGCAATAATCAAAGGTATTCATTTTATTTCTACAATCCGAATACTGTTGCCTATGGGAAAACTCAGTTCCAACAAGTGTGGGGACGTCGAAAGCTTGAAGACAATTGGCGCAGAACAGAAAGGCGAAGTGTATTAGTTTCAGAAGATGAGGTTGTTGAAGATTTAAATCGCGAGAATGACCCCAAAAAAATAGAATACTACCTTCAAAATATACCGCTGACAGATTCTCTGTTGCAACTGTCAGATAATATGATAATAAAAGCACTGAACGAGCAGGGTCAACTTTATGCAAATGAGTTTGAGAATTTTGACAGAGCTGTAAAAGTTTACAAAGAGCTTGTTAGTAGATTTCCGAACACAGAGGTGGAGCTCGAATCGATATTTGCCATATATCGCATAGCAGAGAAAGCCAGGAATGCCAAATTGCAAGAGGAATGCAGTAATATAATACTTTTGAAGTATGCAGATTCAAAATACGCTCAATATATAAAAGACCCAGAGTTTATTAGTAAACACGAGAAAAGGCTTGCTAACATAAACAAACTGTACAAACAAGTTCTATATCATTATGCCAACTCAGATTATTCCACAATTCCATTGCTGGTTAGCCAGATAATAGAGAATAGTCCAGAGCCTGATTTGGTTGCTAAGCTGAGATTTTTAGATGCCGTTTCCGAAGGGAAAAGAGGAGATTGGTTGAAATTACAGGAAAAATTAAGCGATTATGTCAAAAAATATCCAACGGAGGAAACTTCTGAACTAGCAATGAATATAATTGCTCTTATGCAGGACAGCACTTACACAAATTACGAGCGACTAGTGGCGTTGGGATATATTAATCATAAAATACAGAATAAAGAACTTTTGGGCTCGGGCGAATTGGGGCAAGACCCTTATGGAGGTAAGTACAGCTACGACGAAGAGCTATTTCATTACTTTGTTTTGTCTTATCCAGCAGATACGTCAATCAACGAGAATCTTTTGAAATTCAATATAGCAAATTACAACATAGATAATTATCCTAGGAACGATTTCGACATTGAAGAAGCGTGGCTAAATAGTACGACAAAAATGATATTGGTGAAACCAATTGAAAATAAGGTAGGGGCTTTAAAATATTTTCATTCTATAATAAAAGATGAACAAATATATGAAGCTCTAGAAGGTGTGCAGTATATTAATTTTGTTATTTCGTCTTCAAACTACGACCAGATAATGGAGGAGCACGCATATACTGACTATTTAAAGTTTTTTGCAGGGAACTACAGTCGTTTCGTCGGAACAAACTTTAGCAAAGAGGATGTTGTCAAGGAGGAGCAGAAACTCATAAATGCCGAAAAAGACCGCGTAGAGACGGAGAAGGGCTCTTATGTTGAAGTAGATGCAACAAGTAAAGCTCATAAATACACAATAGATTTTGGCGGCGACAATTATTACGTAATTGCAATTAGTAACAAAGATTACAATACAAGCAACTTGAAAGGTGTGCTAGATGCTTATAACAAGAGTAATTATCAAGGGATAAAATGGAGCTATGAAGTAGCGAATTTTGATAATTATGTTTTGCTACTTACTAAGTCTATTAAGCCCTTGCCGAAAGCACTAACGTATTATAGAACGATAATATCAGATCAAAATATATTAAACTATTTGACAGGGATGTCTTATAGGAATTTTATTATTTCTGAGGCGAATTGGAAGGTCTTAAAAGAGAATGAAAATGTAGACAAATATATGGATTTTTTTCAAACGGAGTGCCTTCCTCAGATTCCAGCTTCGATATCTACAACGGGTGTGGCTACGGTTGATATAGACTTGTCAAAAAATCCATATTCTTTCAAGAATGGTAATCATTATTTAGATATTGTTGTTCCTGCGACGGGTTTTGACGTTGATAATTTGGAAACAGTACTCAAAATATTTAATATTGAGAAAAATGCGGACAAATCGCTGTCTGTGTCTGTTGACAAGTTGGATGACCTAAGGATTGTCGTAAAAATTGGGATGCTAAAGACAAAAGACGAAGCTCTTTATTATTTAAGGAAAATGATAAGAGAGAAGAGTATCAGAGACATTCTTATGTCCACAACGTTCAGGAATTTTGTGATAAGTACCGAGAATGATACTTTGTTCATGAAACGTAAAAATATCACGGAGTATATGGACTTCTATAAAGAAATGTACTTGAAAGATAGTCAGTAAGATGTTATTAGAACTTGACAATATATCCAAGTCTTTTGGGGCTCAAATAGTCCTTTCTGATGTGTCGTTCTCAATTGATAAAGGAGAAGTAGTTGGCTTTTTAGGAACTAATGGTGCTGGGAAATCAACGACAATGCGAATAATAACAGGATTGATAAATGCAGATTGTGGCATTGTAAGGGTTATGGGAGAAGTGGTCGGAGAAAGTGGAGCTAAGTTGCGTAAGCATATTGGATATTTGCCGGAGCATAATCCTCTTTATACAGATTTGTACGTAAGGGAGTATCTTTCGTATGTTGCGGATAGTTATGGTGTGAAGGGTAAGAAAAAACGAATTGCCGAGTTAGTAGAAATGACTAAACTCACAACAGAACAAGGTAAAAAAATAGGAACCCTCTCTAAAGGCTATAAGCAAAGGCTGGGTCTTGCTCAGGCATTAATGAATAATCCTAAGGTGTTGATACTAGACGAGCCCATGTCGGGTCTAGACCCAAATCAATTGGAAGAAATGCGCAGCTTAATACGGCATCTTAGTATAGGGAAAACGGTGCTCTTGTCGTCGCATATTATGCAGGAAATAGAATACACTTGTTCCCGGGTCTTGATTATAAACAAAGGAAGCTTGGTGGCAGATAAAAGCATTGATAAGCTTGCCACCATGAAAAATAAAAAATATGTAGAAGTTGAGTTTCTAGATGAGCTATCGTTCGAAGAAGAAAACCTTTTTTTTCAGTTTGAAAGTATAAAGCAAGATGGTAGGCACTATGTGTTTGTTTCTGAGCGTGATATTAGATCAGAAGTGTTTAGAATAGCGTCTAGCAATAACTTGGTCATTTTAACCATGATGTTGCAAAAAGAATCTTTGGAGTCGTCTTTTAAGATTCTGACAAGTTAGTCTTATTGTCTATATATCAGGCGTAAAAGGCTCTTTTTATTTTTTCGTAGAAACTAAGTAGTGTCTGTCTATAATGTCAATACAGATACATTGGATGGGATAGAAGCTCAAGGAGGTTTATCTTCTAAAACGGGTGTTTTTAATTTAACCTATAAAAATGAGCGAAAGAATAGTGATATTAGTCGATGGCGACTACCCAGCACATAGTTACTGTCGCAATATGCTTAAAGAGAGCAAGGTCCTATGCTGCGATGGTGCTGCTGCCAAACTAATCAACGACGGAGTGAAACCCTATGCCATAGTTGGGGATATGGATTCTCTTTCGCCAAACTTGCAAGAAGAATATAAAGATATAGTTTATAAGGTGTCAGAGCAAGAAACGAATGACATGACTAAAGCTTTTACATGGGCATTGAAAAATGGTTTTGATGATATTGTCTTTATGGGCATATCGGGTAAGCGTGAAGATCACTTTATTGCAAATGTGGCACTGTTGTGTAAGTATGCAGACGAAAATCCGACAATTAGAATTGAAGCGCATGGGAGTTATGGTCGTTTTACAGCACTTGCAAGCGGCAAATATAAATTGCAAGTAGGCAAAAGCAAGGCAATCTCGATATTCGACTTTAAGGCAAAAGCAAAATTGTGGTCTCAAGGGCTTGAATATCAGCTAAACGGATTAACTTTGAACAATCTGAATGCAGGGACTCTTAACAAGTCTATTCTTAATGAAATAGAGTTAGTGGTTGAGGGAGGAAACGTTTTAATTTATATTCCATATTGATTTAATAAATTGGAATTGTGTAAATTTGTCGCTAGATATTATTAAGATATGCCCAATGATAAAATAGAATGAAAATAGCAGTACTAGTCTCAGGAAATGGCAGTAACCTTCAAGCAATAATTGATTCTGTAGAATCTAAATATTTGAAAGATGTAGAGCTCGAAATAGTGCTTGCAGATCGAAAATGCTATGCCACAACAAGAGCAGAAGAGCATGGAGTAAAGCATTTAACCCTTTCGAGGAAAGATGATGCAATGTTTGATATAATTGACAATGAAACTGCAGAGTGCAATCTAATTGTGCTCGCTGGTTTTTTGTCTATCGTTCCCTCCGAATTTTGCAAAAAACACGAAAAAAAAATAATAAATTTGCACCCAGCTTTACTGCCGAAATACGGAGGTGTTGGTATGTATGGAGATAAGGTGCATAGAGCCGTTCTTGCTAATAATGAGAAAGAGACAGGAGCAACAGTTCACTATGTTACGGAAGGTGTTGACGAAGGTGAGGTGATACTTCAAGCATCCTTTCCACTTACAAAAAGCGACACAATAGATAGTATTAAAGAACGCTTGCATGGTGTCGAGCATCAGTTAATTGTAGAAGCGATAAAACAAATTTCAAAGGAAAACGTTTAACTAAAAAACATAATACAAACATTTTTATTTATGAAGAAGATTGGATTTTTTACACCAGTATTGATTATTGCAGTGGTTGTACTTTTCAACTCATGTGGAACGAGCGCTAAACTTTCTAGTGTAGATGCATTAAATGGAGCATGGCAATTGACAGAGCTTAAGGACGGTGGCGACGAGTCGGTTCACACCAACGATATGTCTACCATAGCATTCGACCTCGCAGGGAAAAAAGTTTCGGGTATTGCAGGGTGCAATAATTTTGTAGGAGGCTTTACCTCTGAGGAAGCTGGGAAACTTACTTTTGGCAAATTGGCACTTACTCGTAAGATGTGCATTGGCGATCTGAATGCTTTTGAAAACTTGTTTACAAAAAAACTGGAATTAGTAAACAAATTTGAGGTTAAGGACGATAACGCCTTGATTCTATACACAAGCGATAATTCCACTATAACTTACAAGAAAGTGCAATAACTGCGTGCTTAATTAGTGCATTCTTGGTTCATTGTCTGCATTGTGTGACCAGAGTTTGCGAATGCATGTCTAGTAATGAAAGTGAACATGCAGGAGTTTTGGATTTTAATTAGAGCTTGTCCATAATGTCGGGAGTCTGAGCTATAAAGTTAAATATCAAAGCTTACAAAGTGAGCATGGCGCAGATATTGAGTCTCATGGAAAGATTTACAACTACCCCCTCTCGAAAAAGGGGGGGGCATTTTTGCATATAGATAATAAGTAAACCAAGCTTGGGAACTTTGGTGCAAGTGAATAAATTAAAAAAATAATTAGTCAAAATTAAGTTACATTTGTAGGTAGAACTCAAGAAATATTGAACACATGAAGTATATGAGGTTTTGGGTGAGTTTCGTTTTTTGTGTAATTATGTTGTATTCTTATGGTCTGGCTCAAGTCTTGGTGAACTCTGTTGTTGTTGATTCGGCAACGCAAGAAGGAGTTCCCTATGCTTCTGTTGGATTTGCGTGGAGCAATGTGCTTACAATGTCTTCAGAAACAGGTGCTTTTAAGTTAAGCGTAGAGGATGGACGAGATGCTGACTCAATAATTGTTGCTTGTGTGGGTTACGTGAGTCGCACTATTGCCGTAAAAGATGTGGGCAAGAAAATAGAATTGACACAAAGCATTCAAACCTTGAAAGATGTGCTAGTATCGGACAGACATCTTTCGGCAAAAGAAATAATCGAAAGGGCAAAAGAGGGCATTGATAGTATTTACGAAATGAGCTACTCCAAACGGCGCACTTTTGTAAGGAGAACTTCGACTCTCGAAATAAAGAACCTAGATTATACTTTAAAAAAAAGTACTATTCCTGAAATAAACGAGACCTTTATGGATACTCTGATTTCCTGCGTTCCAGACAAAACAATTTTGTGCCAAGAAGCTTTGTGTGATGTGTTTGGCTCATTGTTAACCCAAACAGATGAGGTAAAACTCGAAATCTTGAAGTCATGTTCCATATCCCCCAAAAATGATGTGCAGGATGTGACTCTTGAATTTAACGATTATGTGGAGAAGATACTAAAAAAAAGAATTAAGCGTGATTCGTATTTTAAAGTGCGCTCAGGTATTGTTGGAACTGCAGTAGGCAAGGATGAAGAGGATTTATACAGCCTTTTCTCAACAAACAAGAATGAAGCTGAGGAGGAAATCGAAAATAAGAGAGAGATATTTGTTGCTGTCATAAAGGACGGTATAGCAGGTAGTAATAGACGGATGTTTCTAGATGATGATTTAGATTTTATAATAGAGAGTAATAGATATGAATTTAAGGTCGAGGAATATCTCGTTTTAGACGATGAGCTAGTATACAAAATATCATTCAGCCCCAAGGGGCGAGCGCGACTCAGTGGAACTGTGTATATAAATGTCAACGACTATGGAGTAATGAGAGTTGAATATAAAAACGTTAAGCCTATATACAAGATTAGTCTATTTGGAATCGATGTGAAAGTGTTCTGTTACAAGGGAGTCATGATGTTTGAGAAAAGCACTAACGATAAGTATTTTCTGAGATATGCGAATCATTCTGATGCTGTATTTATGCGAGCTGATAGGCCACTTACAATAACCGAGAAAAATAAAAACACCTTAGGTCGCCGCAAGCAGAATCAGGTCAGCTTTGATTTTGATGTAAGTGTTGTTGGGGAGGCAAAGACCGAATATTTAGTCTTTGATAATCATACAATTCTAAAGCAAGAGTATGATGATAAACAAGAAAAAGAGTTCGAAGGGTATGAGTATATGCCAAAATACGAACCTAGTTTCTGGGATGGCTACAATATAATCGAACCGAATAAACTGATGGAAGAGTATAAGAGCGCAGTAATAGAGTAGATTGCCCTGTTTTTGAAGAGCTTGTAGTCCTGAATCAGAGCTGGAGTTGGTGTTCAAAGTCCGATAAAATAAAGTTTCTGGCTATTGAGACATAGAGCACTGCGAGAAGTTAGTTGGCGAAATGTTTTTATTGAAGAGGTTTCGGATAATAGGTAAGCTAATGCATGTTCTGGATTGATTTGCTGTAATTTTGTGAATGTAAGAAAGGGCCACAATTAAATTGCGACCCTTAACAAATCAAAAAACTAAATCATGAAAACTCATTTCTTTATTTTGTGTAGTCTGTAACTACTTGTTTCATTGCTTCATATTGTTCTTCCATGCTTTGGAGTAATTTGTATTGAGCACGGGTGCGAATTAGGTTATGCTCGGACGATTTGGTTTTATAGTAATTGTCGCCGTCAATATAATCCATTAGGAAGCGAAGTACTTGTTCATACGTGATGTATTTGGCAGAGAATGCCAGATACTCCAATTCTTTTTTACTCAAGAAAGAAGAGGCTTCTTCTAAATAACCCTTAGCAAAAGCTTTGTAAATAGCCATGTCCATTGAAACGTTATCTAGATTCTCGTCGTCCTCAAGTCCTGTGTTGGTATAAAAACGCATTGCATCTCCAAAATCATTAAGGACGGTACTACTGAGCACAGTGTCAAGGTCTATAACACAAAGTACTTCTCCTTTCTTGTCGAAGAGAATGTTATTTATTTTAGTGTCGTTGTGGCTGATGCGAGTGGGAATAACGCCATCTTCCACAAGCGTCCAGAAGTCTAACATTTCTTGTTTGCGATTTTCTATCCACTCAATCTCTGTTGCTACTTTGCTTTTGCGTCCTGTGGGGTCTTTGCTTAGGACCTCGTCCCACTGCTTAAATCTATATCGGATATCGTGGAATCCAGGGAGAATATTTACTAATGGCTCCTTGAGGTCTGCCACCAGCGATTGAAATTTACCAATGCCCTTACCTCCAGCATAGGCGAGCTCTGGAGTCTCGGCTGCCGAATAAGCAATTGTATCGGCAATGAATAAGCATACAGCCCAGTATTCATCTTCCTCGTCAAGGAAATATAAAAGCCCGTTGTGAGTAGGAATGATTGTCATGGCCTCGCGCATTGGATCTCCGCCTGCAATTTCGACCTTTTTCTTAATATGCAAACAGACTTTTTGTATATTGTCCATCATTGCTGGAATCGGAGAGAAGATATTTTTGTTTTTGCGTTGTAGAATATAGCTTGGAGAACCTGCCTTGGTTTTGATAATAAAAGTGTCGTTTATAAACCCTTCGCCTAGGGGCTTAACTTCCGAAACTTCCCCTTCTAATTTAAACTTCTTTGTAATGTCTAATAATTTGTTATTGTCCATGTCTTTATTATTTGTTCAATGTGTTTAACTGCGTGTTTACTAGGTTTCTGTTCCTTGGCGATTGCCGTCTCTTATTTTCACCTTCCAAAGATAGGTAAATATTTTGTAATACACTTATGTCCCAAAAAAATGGAGTGGACATAGTGGGGAAGATAAATAGTTACATTTGTAAAATTTGCAACAAATGAATAAATTCAAAAACACTACTGTCCGCTAAAATAAAATTCAGTCAATATATCTTTCGTAACTTTCACATAATCAATGTTCGTTATCCGTCTTTTCAAAAGTAAGCCCCCTCCATTTCGGGGAATAAAGAATTTTGATATCTCATTCTATTTTGATATGATACTGCTTTCCAGCAGGCTTCAGGCTCTTCTAAAAACTCGTAAATATTGATATAGCACATTAATTGATGGCGTATGATGGACATCAAGTTTGAAAAAGCCCAC
>JBKECH010000036.1:0-41950 GCA_047974415.1 Bacteroidales bacterium
AATATAATCTAGTCCGTATTTGAATATGCTCTTTGCTTTTCTGCCATGGGCTTTTATCTCTATTTTCTTTACCTCGTCATTCAAATATATTCCGACTGTATAACACCAAACAAATGCTATCATTACTAGTAGAAGGAGCTTTTCTACTCTATCTATTTGGTTCAGGTGCGTCTTCTCTATGTTAAAACCACTTGTTTTCATGGCTCTGAAACAAGTTTCAATCTGCCATCTTTTTTCATAGCTCTCTCGTGCCAATTCTGGTTTGTTGAAAGATACTATAATCAAGAAAGTCTTCCCCTTATCCCTTTCAACAATCTTCCCTCCCGACAGGTAACATAACTGATTGCCCAAGCGAATAATATGCGGATAATGGTAGTATTCCCCGGTTTTCAGGTGGTTGAATAGCCAAAATACTTTTACGTCCTTGCCTTTCCTAGGCAAATAAACCTTGAAGTTGTTTCGTATTCGGATGTAATATTTAATTTCTTCTTTGTTCAAAAATTCAATCCACTTATCTCCAACAAATTCCCTGTCTGCCACTAGTGATTCGATACAGTCTTTTCCAAATAGGCGAATGAATCTTTGTAGCAATAAAATTCGCTCTCTAGTGCTTGAGTTCCCTCGCTTGTTAAGCATGGTGAACAGAAGAGGGAATGCCACACCGTTGTATGTCGCCCCAAGCATAAATACGTTAATGTCAACCTTCCCAAATTTCCAGTTGCTTCGGTCGATACTCAAACATAAGTTCGTTTTTTCCGGCAACAAAGCAAAAATAAAGCGAGCTATTAAATCGGGGTCTAGCTCAAACTTAGCAATAAAACGCTGTATTCGCCTCAGGTTGGAACTTACTTGTGCCGTCGCATTAAAGGCTTGTGCCAATCGTTCAAAATTGACCGTTTGCACCTTGCATAATGCCATAACTAGCATGCTAATGAGTTTTATGCGAGAAAGATTGATAATTCCTTTAAATGGCACTTGCAAGACTTCGTATAATTCCTTACTTTTACACTCGATGTTGGTTTTCTTCATGACTAGAGAAATTGGTGATAATATTCCTCTAAGATACGGAAAACAAACATCTTACACAAATATTTTAAGTGTTTATTTCGTTAATATTTAGCCGTTTGTTTTTTTTTGTCATGTACTAAGCAATATTTATTATTCTCACCTTTGGCTTGATCTAATAAAACAAGAGGACTTCCATAGTTACCTTCAGAGTCTTTGCCACTTCCTGCGAAAAAATCGTAGATATACAACTTTTCACACCATCTATTATTCATAAATACAGGAAACCACTCCTTAAAGCATTCTCCAAAGATTTCCAACTTCAATTTACTTGCCTCATCGAAAGGCTTTTTGTTCATATCTTTTGCCATTGGACTTTGTGCTATTTTCGTTCTCGCCGTAAAATTACATTTTTTTATTGATGTGAATGCACACTTTATTATTTTGCTTTAATTTGCTACAAAAAGCGAAAGCAAAGCCGAACACCTCCATTACGAAAGGTGTCGGCTTTGCTTTTTTTTTATGCGTCAGGAGAATGAAACTCCCTCATCTCGGAATCTACATATTTAATTCCCGATGATTAGAATGGCAACTCTACATCTGTGCTGTTATCCTTCAAAAGTTCCAAAAGTTCGTTTTCAGGATAAAGAATCTTGCCCCCGATTGTAGTGAAACATATCAGCCGCCTATCTCGAAGATTCTGCAAGGTTCTTGGTGCAATGTGCAGATAATTCATCACTTCCTCTGCCGTTAAGTATCGCTCGTTTTTAATCGTTGGTCGCTGATGACTTAGTGCCTCTTGCGTGCAGAGCTTTGCTTGTTCCAGTTGCTCATTAAGCTCCTTAATCTCTTCCGAATCTTGTCTTATAAACTTATCCATAACACTATACCTTTTGATTGATTTTCACCGTGCCTAAGTCCAATGCCTTTGCAATATCACATTCTCGATAATACACCTTTCCGCCAAGCATTGAATAGGGTATTCTACCACTCGCTCGCCACGTTTGTAAGGTGCGTTTTGATACATTTAGCAATTGACATAAATCCGAAGAGTCCAGCCACTTTTCAGGTACCGCCTGATACCTTTCTTTTAATTCTGAGAGTTCGGAAACAAGGGTTGATATTTTTCCTTTTAGACCCTCCCAAACTCGCAGTTCGATACAAACTATTTCCATTGTTTCGTCTTTTAATGCGCACCGGAATATTACAGCCGATGCCGATAAATAATTGAGTTATTCTTCTATTCGAGGTGAATAGATTTTGATAAGGCTCACAGGTTTTAGCAAGCATTATCGGTCAGGCAAGCTGTTTTGATAGCTTGGCGGTAAGGTAAGCTCCTCGTCAGGAACTCGAGCACATTATAAAGAGGCTTTGATGAGCGTTAGGCGTGCATTATGGAAATCTCCTGTGGCGAATATATAACAAAAAACGCTTCGATTTGCACAAACGGTACATTTGTCCAGCGGGTGGCAGTGGTTGACTTCGGTTGGCTCACCCCTAGGACATGATTTTAACATTTACTTATCATCAAACCTCATAAATCCGTCCTTTTCTTGGTTCTTTGCGTGAGTCTCTAAAATCTCATTTTCGAAGGTTCTGAAATGATGACTCAGAATCTTATCGAGATAGCTAAAGAGGGTTACATCTTTGTCTTTCGTAGCCTGCACAATCCGCATCAGCCACGCATGATATTTTTGTTGGATGTTGACCATCTTACTGTCTCGTGCCTGACTGCTTGACTTGGTAAGAAACACGGCTCCGTAGTCAAAATCCTTCTTTCGCTTCTTGACATTTTCTTTGGGCTTAACTTCTTTGTTTTGCTCTATGGCTTTTGCTTGATTTGTTTCTTCCTGCGTTACATCTTCTTGAGGCTTTATGCTTGGACTTTCATTACTTGTTCCCGTTTCTGCCTCCAGTCGCTTGCGCTCCTCCTCGGCTGCCTTTTCTGCCATTTCTCGTTGCATTGATGGCGGATATACTGGACGAGGCGGAAGCAAGTTGTCTCTTCGCTCCTTATCCTTTGCAGAATGAATGACGAACATCGCATCTTCTTCTGATATTAGTTCTTTTTCTGTTTCGCTCATGATTATTCTGTTTTAAAATTCATACTCTTTTCGTTTTTTGGATTTTAGTGGTTAGTGAAGTCCTGATGTGGGTTCTCTAATCTGATGTTTGATTCTAATCTGCATAATTTATGATTTGATTTGTTTGCGGTTTAGTTTTCAGTCTGTCTAGCTAAATCATGATTTAGCTTATCAATCAATTTATGATTTGAACAGTTTATGATTTTAAAAACTTACAGATAAATCAACTTCAAAACCACATCCTAAAATCACGATTTGTCAAACTAAATCAGAACAAATAAAGCTCAAATTCTAATCGGTTTTAGCATTTGAAGATTTAGCTGTATGCCTTTGCTTTCGGATGCTTGAAATCGCTATGTACACAAGGGTTCAGGCGATGTTTTAATGCCGTATCTTTGTCCCGAAGGAGATTAATTAATGCTTTTGAAGCTCGATTTCGACATTTTCAAAATTGTGCCGATATAAAGCAATTTTCAATTAGCATTTAGCTAATGGCAAGGTGTGTTTAGCGTTACTCGAAACGTTTACAGTAACGCTAAACCCTTGCCCCCTTGTAATTGGGGGAATCACACTCCGAAGTCGTATGATTTAATGAATTTGATATGAAGAATGAAAGTAGAAACAACAGAAAAGGCGGTCGTCCATCTGCAAATGACCCCGCTAAAAATTGCGTAATGGTACGCTTTACGGATACTGAATACGCTCAATTTCTGTCAATGTATGATAAATCTGGCGTATATGCGAAGCCGTTTCATCTGCAAAATCCGAAGCCAAGAGCGAGTTTCGATCCGTCTTGGCAAAGAATAATATCAATATTGTCTTCCTACCTCAACACTCACACAATTCTACTTTTCCAACACGTTTGATGCACTACAGAGAGGGGCTATAAAATTATTGAACCTCGATTCTGAGTATAAGTTTTGGGGCTCACCCCATAATAAGCCTTAAAGCTTTTTGAAAAGTATGATGGAGAGGAATAGCCTAGCTTATAGGCAAGTTCACTAACCGATATCTTTTTAGTTTTCAGAATTTCGGCTGCATATTTCATTTTGGTGTTGCGAATAAAATCGCTAGCCGAAATATTCGTGGTCTCTTTTAGTTTACGATAGAGCTGTACCCGACTCATTCCGATTTCTTTTGCAATAATATCAACGGTTAGATTTTGCTCCGATAGGTTGTTTTCGATATACTGGGTTACTTTCTCTAGAATCTCTTCATCTTTTGGTTTTAGGTTCAATACACTGTAATCGATATTTGTAGTGCTTCGATTGATTGCATTCTGATATATTCGGCGCCTGTTCTCAATGATATTATTAACTTTCTCTTTTAAATTATGGCTGTACAATGGCTTTGTCATAAAGGAGTCGGCACCATAAATAATACTTCGTTCTCGCGTTTCTTCGTCGGTTTGAGAAGCGGTAATGATTACCGGAATATGGCTTGTCTTTATCCCGTGTTTAATTCTGCTACACATCTCAAATCCATTCAGGTCTTTGGTGTCTGCATTGCAGATAATCAAACTGGGCTCTGTTTGGTCAATATGTTTGATAGCATCTGTCGTGTTGGTAAAGTTGATGATGTTAAAATCATACCGAAGCGTTTCTTTCAGATAGTCGGATGTTCGAATATCATTATCGATGATGATGATGTCGATATTACTAACATTTTCCTCCAGCAAGTTTGATGTTTTGGTCGATAGATTTTGGATGTCGGGTATCTTGTAGTTCGGTAATTCTATTGGCTCTAAGGAGGTGTTTTCTGATTTGATATGCTCCTTGCCTACGGGTAAGGAAATGATAAGAGACACTCCGTTGTTATTGTTGTTAGCCCAGATCTTCCCGTGGTGTAGGTTAACGATGGATTTGGCAAGGTCTAAGCCCATTCCAGTTCCCTTAGAACTTCCTTCTTTAACTTGATAAAAACGATTAAAGATTTTTTCTATTTCATCTTTTGGGATGCTACTCCCAGAGTTGAATACATCGATGGTGATAGTCTTCATCTTTTTGATGGTAATCGTTATTGCTCCTTCGTATGGCGTATGTCTAACAGCGTTTGAGAGAATGTTGAAGATAACCTTTTCAAAATTATTGGTGTCAATCCATACAGAGATGTCTTTCTGCGAGCAGTCAATCTTAAAACGAATCTTTTTTTCCAAAAATATCATCGAGAAATATGCCGATAACTCCGTTATATAATCCAGGATGTTACATTCCTTAAAGATTAAGGCGAACTCTTCTTTTTCAATCTTCCGGATATCAAGAATTTGGTCTGCAAGCCGAAGTATTCTGTGAGCATTGCTATACATTATCTGATAAAGACGATAATTCTTGTCGCTACGCCTATTGTTGATAAGTTCGTTTAAAGGGTCTATTACCAAGCCGAGAGGTTTCTTTATTTCATTAGCAATATTGATGAAGAAACGCATCTTTGTCTCGTTGTTAATCTCCATTTCTTGCCGAATTAGTCGTTCTCGTTGTAGTGAATAAATAATGAACAATAGCCCAATCAACAAGAGGAGCCACAATGCTTTTGCGAGATTGGTTTTATACCAAGGAGGAAGTATGGTAATGTGTAGTTGTTTGAGCTTGGTATCAATGCCTTTATAGTGGGCTTTTACAAAGAATGTGTAAGTTCCATAAGGGATGTTGGTATAGGTGGCATAATTAGCATTGTCAATAGGGCTTATCCAATCGTGGTTGATTCCTTCAAGCTGATAACTATACGAAATCTTAGATTGATTGGCTATTGCATCGGAAGTAAAATGAATAACAAAAGAACCTTGATCTTCTTTAATCTGAATAGAGTCGCTAGCAATCAAAGAAACATCTTTTTCTACAGAGTCACTTAATATATGGAAATTGGTAAGTATAACCTTGTTCAAGTTAGGCGCATAATTTAGGTGGTTCGAATTGATTTGAGTTGCCCCGTTGATGCCTCCAAAGAAAAGAATGCTATCGCCACCAGATAAGGAAGATTTTTTGTAGAACTCATTAGATTGAATATTATCCTCTCTATAGAATGTATTGAATGCCTCTTCTGTGTCTTTAAGATAACTCAGCCCATTGTGAGTTCCTACCCAAATATTATTGTAAATGTCAGATTCGATGGAGCAAATGACATTGCTTCCTAAACCACTTGAAGTCGTATATACTTTGTTGGTTGAGAGGTTTAGCAGTC
Source organism: Bacteroidales bacterium (assembly GCA_047974415.1). Lineage (GTDB taxonomy): Bacteria > Bacteroidota > Bacteroidia > Bacteroidales > Prolixibacteraceae > JBKEAJ01. The sequence continues at coordinate 6,267 of JBKECH010000036.1, forward strand.
CATTATGTGTTCCAATCCATATGTCTCCATCTCGATGCTGAAAGATGCAATAAATAAGATTGCTCGGCAGTAATGAGTTGGTGGAAGTATTGTACATTTGAATGCTTTCCAATGATTTCGAGATGCAAAATACGCCGTCATAACTAGCAATCCATATGTTTCCCTCGTTATCAATGAGAATATCATTTATATACTTTGGAATCCTTTTGTTGATATCTTTCGAAACAAAGGAGAGCAGAGAGAAGGTGTGATTCGTAATGTTGTATTGGTAGATTTTGCTTCCCAATGTCCCAAGTAAAAGCGAATTGTTATATTCAATGATGGAGGTAATCTTTTCGATACTTTGTCCCGGAGGATTTTGTTTGGATGCTCTGCCAGTTTTTAAATCATAAGCAATCAATCCATCTAAAAAACCACCAATCCAAAGCTTACTGTCTTTATAGTATAGGCAGAGGACATTGCTACCCGCTATTTCTTGAAGAGAAATATGCTTAATCTGTTTGTTTGCTTTATTTACCTGATAGATCCCATCTCCATCTGTTCCGAACCAAATAAAATCATCGTTCTGAGCAATTGCAGTGACACAGCTTGAACCGATGTTTAGTTCTGAGTTGAGTGTGTTGTAGCCAAAGTTTTGAAACGCACTTTTAGATTCATCAAGGAGCAGTAAGCCTTTTTGAAAGATTCCAATCCATATGTTTCCTGCTCGATCTTCTGTAATCGAATGAATTTTACTTTTTGAAAAATCAAAATGAGTACTTTGGTGTTCTGTTCGGCTTACTTTTTTAGTTGCTTTGTCGAGCAGATATAATCCATCGCCATCACTTCCAACCCAAATGCAATCCCTGGAGTCAATATAGATGGTCTTAAAAGCTCTTTGCTGTTGGGTCGCAACTTGCTCTGTAATTTTTGTTGTCGTGTCGTAGATGAAAATACCATTCGACATGCTAGTAGCATAAATCTTATTCTTAAGTATTGCTATTGCCGAGATCTCCGATTGTGATGTTTTAAGTAGCTGGTCTATTTTCAAAGATTCTAGATCGTAAGAATATAGTCCTTTATCTGCAGTTCCAATCCAAAGCGTATGATTATGATCGAGGCGTAGTCGAAGAATGTTTTTGGTGTCAATCTGGTTGTTGAGTGATGGTAAGAAATCAAATTGCTGCTGGTCTTTCAAGTATCTGATGATACCATAATTTGAGGTTGCAATCCATAGTTCATTGTTATTTCCTTCAATAATATCGCTAATAAAAGGAGGCGTTGGCGTTTGAACGAAAGAGTAGACCGTCTTGAGAATATCTTCTTCCGGGCTGTATTTCAATAGCGCGTTTATGGTTCCTGCCCAAAGTGTCCCATCTGAATCGATGTACGTTCTAGTTATAAAAGAACTTCCAGCGTTGCGACTGTCTATACTGGGATAATATTTCTTAAAAGTCTTCCCGTCAAATCGATTCAAGCCATCTTCTGTTGCGATCCATATAAAGGTGTTATCGTCCTGAGAGATGCTATTGATAAGGCTATTTGATAAACCTGCGGTGTTGTCAAATAGTTTTTGGTTGTTGCAAACAGCATTGCTGTATGTTAACATAAAGCATATAAAAGTGCTGTGAAATTTAATTGAATTGTAGTTCATTTTCCAAGAAGTCTGAATTGATGTATCATTTTTATCCTATAATAGAAACAAAAATACATGTTGCGAAACAAAAATACAAGTTTTAGAATGATATTTATTCAATGTTGAAGGTGCATTGACTTAAATTTGCCTAAAGATAAATACAAATAAAAAGAGAACTTGTGATGAAAATAATTTGGATACTTATTGGAATGTTTGTGATGCTAGGACAAAATACATTTGCACAGTCGACCTACGATTTGTGGTTAGGTTCATCAAAAGCATTAAAAACTAACGAGAGCTTGATTCCTGCTTCTATATGTATGCTTGAAAAAGACGAGTGTGTGAAAGAAGAATTGATGTGGGCTCTGTCGACATTAGCGATTGATGTTCCTCGCATTATAAAAGATTCGTCAAAAGCAGATTTAATAGTGTGTAATTATCGTACAGCGATTGAGAAGGGATTTTTAGGAAAAAAAGATATTCAAGAAGAGGATGAAAGCTATATAATAAAGCACAACGGAGAAAGAATCATTATTGCAGCCAAAACTTCTACTGCAAAACTATACGGAATCTATCGCTTTGTGGAATTATTAAAAACAGAAGCTATAGCTACTGAAAACTATTGCTATAAAAGCGCACCCGTGTATAAAAATAGAATTCTAAACCACTGGGATAACCTTGATGGCTCCGTAGAGCGTGGCTATGCAGGGCGTTCTATATGGAAGTGGAATGAATTACCCAAAATAAATCAACGCTATGTCGATTATGCCAGAGCAAATGCTTCTATTGGTATCAATGGAACGGTACTTAATAATGTAAATGCAAATCCAGATATACTAAAAGAAGAATATCTAGAAAAAGTAAAGGCGCTAGCTGATGTATTCCGTCCTTATGGTATTAGAGTGTATTTATCAATCAACTTTGCATCGCCTCAGGTAATAGGAGGTTTAAGTACTTCGGATCCTCGAAATGCAGAGGTGGTTCAGTGGTGGAATGAGAAGGTGGATGAGATTTATGCGTTGATACCAGACTTCGGAGGTTTTCTTGTAAAAGCCAACTCAGAAGGTCAACCAGGGCCTATGGACTTTGGTGCTACGCATGCTGACGGTGCGAATATGTTGGCAAAGCCTTTGGCAAAACATGGAGGTTTAGTAATGTGGCGTGCATTCGTTTATAATCCACAAGGAAATGATAGAGGCAAGCAAGCCTACGACGAGTTCATGCCTTTGGATGGTAAGTTTGCCGATAATGTGATTGTACAGATAAAGAATGGACCTGTAGATTTCCAACCGCGCGAGCCATTCAGTCCACTATTTGGAGCTGCAAAGCATACGAACATGATGGCGGAAGTACAGTTGACGCAAGAGTATCTAGGTTTCTCTACGCATCTGGCGTATTTGGGGACAATGTTTGCCGAGTTTCTGCGCGCAGACACTTATCATGAAGATAAAGCAGGAGCTACTATTGTAGATAGAACGACGCAGTATGAAAATTCAGCTATTGCTGGAGTGGCTAACATTGGTTTGGACGATAACTGGTGTGGCTATGTCTTTGCGCAAGCTAATTGGTACGCGTTCGGGAAATTGGCGTGGAACCCTAACGCTGATGTACGAGAGCTAGCCAAAGACTGGGCAAGACAAAGCATTTCTACAGACGAAGCAACGGTTGACGCAGTGTCAACAATAATGATGCAATCGAGAGAGGCCGTGGTGAACTATATGACTCCGATGGGGCTGCATCATCTTATGGGATGGGATCATCATCATGGACCAGAGCCATGGTGCGAGATTGAAGGGGCTAGACCCGACTGGTTGCCTACTTATTATCACAAAGCAGACAGCTGCGGCATCGGTTTTAATCGTTCGAAGACGGGGACTAACGCAACTGCTCAATATAATCAGCCTTTGCGTGAGATATATGATTCGGAAGAATTGTGTCCGACGGAGCTACTCCTATGGTTTCATCATCTAAGCTGGAATCATAACCTAGCGAACGGGAACACGCTGTGGCAGCAACTATGCTATCAGTATCAAGCCGGAGTGGATAAGGTAAAAGAATTTAATCAAGAGTGGGAAGCGCATGAGGGTAAGGTGTCGCCTGAGGTATATGCAGAGGTGAAGGCAAAACTAGCCAAGCAGCTAGACGAAGCGATTTGGTGGCATGATGCCTGCCTGCTGTATTTCCAAACATTCTCGAACCAGCCTTTCCCTACGGGAATAGACCAGCCGATTAAGACGTTAGAGGAAATGAAAAAGATAAAGTTTGATTTGAAACACCATAATTAATATAAAAGGTATGAAACAGATTTTCATAAGTGTTTTGGCGGTTCTGCTGCTATCATGTAATCAAGAAACAAGTAAAGAACTTGTAGTAACGTCTGTAACAGACAAAAGCTACATTGAGTTTGATGGAAAAGATTCTTGCTTTGAGTTAGCATCGAAATCTTCTGTAGTAGATGTGTTTGTAGATGCTGCAGATTATTCAGGAGTATTAAAAGTAGGCGGGTGGTTTGTAGCCGATATTAATAAAGTAACGGGAAAGCAAGCCAAACTTGTTTCCAAAACCAATAGTAAGCAAATCATTATTGCAGGGACCATCGGAAAGAGTCCTACTCTTGATGCGATTATTGACGCAGGTAAGCTTGACGTATCAACTATCAAAGGCAAATGGGAAGCTACGATTATTCAAGTAGTAGATAATCCAGTTGAAGGAGTGGATAAGGCTCTCGTTATTGCAGGAAGCGATAAACGAGGGACAATGTACGGAATGCTAGATATAAGTCGTAAGATAGGCGTGTCTCCATGGTATTCGTGGGCAGACGTAGCAGTGGATAAGCATGAAAGTATTCACATCACTTACGATAAGGTTACTTTAGAAAGTCCAAAGGTGAAGTATAGAGGGATATTCTTGAATGACGAAGAACCTTCTCTTGGACGCTGGGCTGTAGAAAAGTATGGAGGTTTCAAAAAAGAAATGTATGCGAATGTATTCGAATTACTACTCCGCCAAAAAGGAAATTTCCTTTGGCCTGCTATGTGGTGGTCGAGCTTTAATATGGATGATGAGTTGAATGATGACTTGGCAGATGAATTAGGGATTGTAATCAGCAACTCTCACCACGAACCAATGATGCGTCCTCATGCTGATTGGAGAAAAGAAGGCAAAGGTGCGTGGGATTACAATAAAAATAAAGAAGGCTTAGATAACTTCTGGAGAGAAGGTATCGAAAGAATGGGTACAAAAGAGAGTATCGTTACCCTTGCCATGCGAGGAGATGGAGATGAAGCAATGGGAGAAGACGCTAACGTAGCACTTCTTGAACGCGTGGTCGATAATCAGCGCAAGATCATTGCGGAGGTAACGGGCAAACCTGCCGAAGAAACTCCACAAGTGTGGGCACTATATAAAGAAGTACAAGAATATTATGACAAAGGGATGCGCGTGCCTGATGATGTTACGCTTTTGCTTTGCGATGACAATTGGGGGAATGTTCGTTACCTTCCTTCAATGGAGGAGAAAGACAGAAAAGGCGGTTGGGGAATGTACTATCACTTCGATTATGTGGGAGCACCTCGCTGTTACATGTGGGCGAATACAAACCAGATTGAACGAGTTTGGGAGCAATTGCACCTGACATATACACATGGAGTAGATAGAATCTGGGTAGTGAACGTAGGCGACCTTAAACCGATGGAACTACCGATTGCCTTCTATCTAGATTATGCTTGGAATCCAGAGGCTATTGATGAGACAAACATTGGATCGTATGTACAGAATTGGGGAGCGGAGCAATTCGGAGCGGCATTTAGTGAAGAGTTGAAGCGTATCATGGATGACTACTCGAAGTATGCTCGACGCAGAACTCCAGAGCTATTGGATGCAGAGACTTATTCGCTAGAGCACTTTATGGAGTTTGAGCGCGTGAGGGATGACTTCCAAAGTCTATTGCAGCGAGCAGAGAGTTTGCAGCAGAGAATCCCTGAAGATAATCAGTATGCCTATTATCAGCTGGTTTATTTCCCGATTAAGTCAATGTCTAATCTATACGATATGTACTTTGCTCAAGCAATGAATAAGCTAGCCGTTAAGCAAGGAAGAATATCGGCTAAAAAGTTTGCTGATGACGTGAAGACATGTTTCGACTTAGATGCCGCATTGTGTGAAGAATATCATAAGATGGAAGATGGAAGATGGAATCATATAATGGCAACACCACATATTGGTTATAAGAGTTGGAATGGACCTAAGCAAAATATCTTGCCAGTAACGCAACCATTAGCTAGAGCAGCTAAAGCAGGATTTGTAGTTAATAACACAAAAAAGTCTGCAATAAGAGTAGATAATGTTAATCTTCAATCTAATATTATTGATGTATTTAATGTTGCATTATCTGATGTAGTAACAGTTGAATGTAAAGAGGCTTGGGTTACAGTAAAAGAAGTTAAATCATTGGCTCCAAACTCGGAAAAGCGTTTCGAATTGACACTCAATAATGCTCCTGCTAAAAACTTTAAGACCAAGGTTACTATCAAAAGAAATAAAGAAACTCTTGGAGGACTAACTGTTGAATATCGTTATTATGATGCTGCAAAACTTAAAGGAGCTATTGAAAACAACGGAGTGGTAAGTATAGAAGCGACAAACTACAGCTCTGCAATTGGAGGAGATATCGAATGGGCAAGCATTGATAACCTAGGTAGAAGCGAGGGCGCTGTTATCGCTCTTCCATATGGTATTTCGAGAGAGAAAGCAAGTACAGAGCATCTAACTTATGATTTCACTCTGCTTAATGCGCCGAAAGATGGAATGCTTGATGTGACATTCTACTTCTCGCCAACGCTTCAATTCAATAGCTTTAAAGGGTTGACTTTCGGAGCGTCGATTGATGATGCCGCAGTTGTGCTTACGAATATCCATGGAGATTTGAAAGGATTTGATTACCACTACGCCGATTGGTGGACGGATGCTGTTGCCAATTCAAGATTGAAACGAACAGTCCAACTTCCTATATCTGGAAAAGGAAAGCACTCGCTTAAGTATTGGTTTGTGAGCGAAGCATTAGTTCTACAGAAAATAGAAATCAATAACGGAGGTCTCGTAGATAGTTATCTCGGAGCTCCATCAACTAAAATCATAAAATAATTTACGCTATGAAGTATAAGTACATTACAATTTTAATGGTGGCAGTCTCATTATGGATGTCCTGCTCAACGTCCCCGAGTCCAGAAGCAACGACTCTTAAAGATGCATACAAAGACAAGTTCTACATCGGAACGGCACTCAACGTGAACCAACTGATGGGAGGAGATGCGAAAGCAATGGACGTAGTCAAAAACAACTTCAACGCCATTGTTGCAGAAAACTGCATGAAAGGCGAAGAGATGCGCCCTGCGGATGGCGTGTTCTTCTGGGACGAAGCCGACAAGTTCGTTGAGTTCGGCGAAGCAAACAACATGTTTATCACAGGACACACGCTTATCTGGCATTCGCAAGCTCCTAAATGGTTCTTTACAGATGCAGAAGGAAATGATGTAAGCCGAGAAGTATTGATTGAGCGTATGCGCACGCATATTCATACGGTCGTGACTCGCTACAAAGGTCGCGTTAAAGGATGGGATGTCGTAAACGAGGCTATCGAAGATGATGGCTCATTCCGCAAGAGCAAATACTATCAAATTGTAGGCGAAGATTTCATCAAACTAGCCTTCCAATTTGCGCACGAAGCAGATCCTGATGCAGAGTTATACTACAATGATTATTCAATGGATAAAGAAGGGAAGCGCAGCGGCGTGGTTCGTCTAGTGAAGTCATTACAAGCAGACGGAATCCGCATTGATGGCGTTGGGATGCAGGGGCACTTAGGATTGAATCATCCAGACATTAATGCGTTTGAGAAAAGCCTTCAAGCTTATGCTGCGCTTGGGATGAAAGTGATGATTACGGAATTGGATATATCTGTGCTACCATCTCCATGGGAGAATACGGGCGCAGAGATTAGCAAACGATTTGAATATAGAGAGGCTGTAGATCCATATAAAAATGGGATGACAGCGGAAGTGGAGAAGAAACTTGCAGATAGATATATCCAATTCTTTAAGTTATTTAATAAGTACAGCGATAACATCACGCGCGTAACCTTATGGGGAGTAACGGATGGCGACAGTTGGCGCAACGGATGGCCGATTCCAGGTCGTACAGATTACGCGCTATTGTTCGGCAGAGATTATCAAGCAAAGCCTTTCGTGAAAGACTTGATTGAAATGGCAAAATAGAATGTTAATAGTCGAAAATATTTAACAATTAATCTTCGAGCATACGTGCGAAAGCAGAAAAATCTTGCGGGAGCGTATGGCAAAATGCCATAAGGAGAAAACTTCTTGCGGGAGCGTATGGCAAAATGCCACAAGGAGAAAACTTGTTGCGGGAGCCTTCGGACATTTGTCCGAGGATTAGATAGATGAATTTCAAACTTGTCAGAATATAATATAAAATAAACAGAAATAGCAGAGCTGCAGAAGTCTAAAGTCTAACGTCTAAAATCTAAAGTCTAACGTCTCAAGTCTCGGCTGCTATCTAAAAACAAATACAAATGAAAAAAAGATACCTAGTACCAAACATGTTTACCGCCGATCCATCGGTGCATGTATTCGAAGGGAAGTTATACATTTACCCTTCTCACGATGTAGAGACAGAGATACCAGAGAATGACAACGGCGATCACTTCAACATGAGAGACTATCATGTTTTCTCGATGGATGAAGTAGATGGCGAGATTGTAGACCACGGTCGTGCATTGGACGTAGATGATGTAAAATGGGCATCGCGCCAGATGTGGGACAACGATGTAGCGCACAAGAACGGAAAGTATTATATGTACTTTCCTGCAAAGGATTATACCGACATCTTCCGCATAGGAGTGGCAGTGAGCGACAATCCTCGCGGACCGTTCATCCCGCAAGAAGCACCAATGTTAGGCAGTTATAGCATCGACATCTGTGTGTTTGAAGAAAATGAAAAGCACTACTTGTACTTCGGCGGATTATGGGGCGGGCAGTTGCAACGCTATCGCAACAACAAAGCGCAAGAGTGCGGCGAGGAGCCTGCTGATAACGAACCAGCATTGTGCCCAAAGGTTGCAGTCCTTGCTGATGACATGCTTGAGTTTGGAGAAGAGCCAAGAGACCTATTAATCCTTGATGAAAATGGCGAGCCTTTAAAAGCAGGCGATCACGACCGTCGTTTCTTTGAAGCCTCGTGGTTGCACAAGCACAATGGCAAGTATTATTTCTCGTACTCTACAGGAAACACTCACTTTCTATGCTATGCTATTGGCGACTCTCCTTATGGACCATTCACTTACCAAGGCAAGATCCTTACGCCAGTAGTAGGCTGGACTACGCACCATTCCATCATCGAGTACAAAGGCAAAACTTATCTATTTCATCACGACAGCGTGCCATCTGGCGGTCGCACATGGTTGCGCAGCCTAAAGGTTTGTGAGTTGAAGTATGATGAAGAAGGGAAGATTGAGGGGATTGAGGGGATGGATGAGGAGGGTAAATAAACAAATAAAATAAAATCATGACAACCGACAATCAAAAGATAGGAGTAGTGGAGAAGATTGGTTACAGCTTGGGCGACCTTGCTGCCAATCTTATCTTCCAGACGCTAATGACATTCTTAGCCTTCTTCTATACCGACGTTTTCAAAATCCCTAGCGGTGCAGCTTCCACAATCATCTTTGTGGGGGGTATGGTGGGTGCCTTTTTTAATCCGATAATGGGTGTCATCGCCGATAGAACAAATACCAAGTGGGGAAAGTATCGCCCCTGGTTGCTATGGACGGCAATACCTTTTGGCGCGATGGCAATTCTTGCTTTCAGCACGCCGAACTTTAGCTTAAACGGAAAGATTGCATACGCATTCATCACCTATGTTTTGCTTGTCATTATCTATGCTGCCAATAATTTGCCATACTCTGCGCTCAGCGGAGTAATTACAGGAAGTATGGCAGAACGAAACAGCCTTTCTTCGTACCGCTTCGTTGCCGTTACGATTGCGCAGTTTATTATTCAGGCGCTTTTGCTTCCTTTAGTACTTATTATGGGAGGCGGCGACCGCGCCATTGGCTTCGAAAAGGTGATGCTGATATTCTCCATCACCGGTGCCATCTGCTTTTTGATATCTTTCGCTACAACTAAAGAGCGCATCACACCGAAACCTGAGCAGAAGTCTTCATTGAAAGAAGACCTCGGTGATTTGATAAAGAATAAGCCATGGATAGCGATGCTCATTGCAACAGTCTTCGTCTTCATCTCGCTATCCATTAAGGGCGGTAGCTATGTCTTTTATTTTGAAAACTATCTTAGCCATGCTGCGTTGCAAGAATTTGTTGGCTCTTTCAGCTTCGTTTCTGCCCTTGGGCTAGAGGGAGATGTCGCAACGGTAGGCTTCAGTTTATTTAGCACCGGCGGTATCATCTTTACGCTGATTGGTATTGGCTTTTCAAAAAGCTTAGCGGACAAGTACGGCAAGCGTAACGTCTTTGGCATAGCGATGTTCCTAGCCACAGTATTTTTGTTTGCCTTCTTATTTTTCCCTCCACAAGCCATCTGGGCAGTCTTCATCTCGCAAATGCTCAACGGCTTTTTCTACGGAATTACGACCCCTTTATTGTGGGCAATGATAGCCGATGTGGCAGATTATTCAGAAGTGAAAAACAACCGTCGTGCCACAGCAATCATCTTCTCAGCAATGGTATTCGGACTCAAAGCAGGACTAGCAATCGGAGGTTCGTTAGTAGCAGGACTTCTCGGCATATTTGGCTACAACGAAGCTCTAGCAACGCAATCACCCGAGGCTATAACAGGAATCAAACTGATGGTGAGTGTAATTCCGACCGTTACCTTCCTGATTGCGATTTCGTGTATGTTCTTTTATGAGATTGATAAGAAGATGGAGGTGGAAATAGAAGAAGAATTGAAGAAAAGACATGGATAGAAATGAGGAATATATAAAAGAGACAATTAACTAGAAAGATTAAAAGTGCATTTTACAACCAATTAAACTATTCCGCATTTAATCTTTCATTTTACAACCAATTAATAATTTGCAATATGAAAAGAGGTTTTTATTTATGGAGGCATCGGGCATCATTTGCTACTGCATGCCTTTTGATGGGGTTGGCTGCGGGAGTATTGTCTCCTACGCAAGCTCGTGCCGAATCAAGTTCTGAGCAAGAGCAACTGATGCAATCTCAATCTTCTGTTCGAGGAACAGTCGTTGATGACAGCGGTCAACCATTGCCTGGTGCAACTGTTGCCATCAAAGGAACGACCACTGGTGCTATCACCGATGTTGATGGTAATTTTGAACTACATTCCTTAAAAGAAGGAGATATTCTGGTATTCACATTCATCGGATTAGAAACGCAAGAGGTAGCTTTTGTTGGGCAAGCAACATTAGCTATTCAGATGGCAGTGGCAAGTTCTCAGATGGATGAAGTGGTTGTCGTAGGTTATGGAGTGCAACGTAAGGAAGCGGTTACTGGTTCTGTAGCATCAGTTGGTGCAGAGCAAATTCAAGAAGTTGCATCAGCTAACGTTACGCAAGCTCTACAAGGACGAGTTGCAGGTGTAGAAATGACGCAAGTGTCATCACAACCAGGTGCAGCCATGCAGATTCAGATTCGGGGTGCTCGTTCACTTACTGCAAGTAATGAGCCTTTGATTGTATTAGATGGTATTCCATTTGCAGGAACTATCAACGATATCAATCCTGTTGATATTAAATCTATGGATATTCTGAAAGATGCTTCGGCAACTGCTATCTACGGTTCAAGAGGTGCCAATGGTGTTATCTTGATTACGACGAACAATGGTAAGAAGGGACAGGCAGCAAAAGTTTCTTATAATATGTATACAGGTGTACGTACAATCTTCTCAAAGTATCCAATGATGGATGGACCTGCCTTTGCAAAGTTGAGAGAATATGCAGGCTTATTTACAAACTCCATAGATGAGTCTTATGATAATAATACAGATTGGCAAGACTTAAACTTCAAAAAAGGTATTATGACTAGCCATGATTTAGGAGTTCAAGGGGGGACAGACAAAGGGTCATACAGTTTCAATGCAGGTTATTTTAAAGATGGAGGAGTTGTGCCATTGCAGAATTATGAGCGTTTTTCTCTCAGAGGTTCGTTGGATCAAGAGGTAGGGAAATACGTTAAGTTAGGTTTTGTTACGAACAACAACTTTTCAACGACCAATGGAGGAGGTATTGGAATTGTATATAACGCCTTGAATGCTTCTCCAATTGCAAATCCATATAATGAAGATGGATCGTTAAAACCTACTTATATGTTGGCAGGAGGTGCAAGTTATACTTACACAAGAGATAGAATGGAATCTCTAGGCGATGGTTATGCTGATAAAAACGAAGCTTTTGCGTCTTATAATACACTTTATGGAGAGGTGAAAATACCAGGAGTTGAGGGGTTGAAATACAGAATGAATGTCGGTTTGTCGTATCGCTCAACCAAACGAGGAACTTTCAAAGGAGAAGGAGTAATGGCTAGCAATGTTACAAATCCATCTTCAGGTTCTTTGGCCTATTCAGACACAAAAGATTGGGCTATTGAAAATATTATAAGCTACGATAGAGTGTTTGCAGATAAGCACTCAGTTAGTTTGGTAGGTCTATATTCGATGCAAGAAAATACTTATACACGCACAAGAATATCAGGAAGAGGTATTCCCGGAGATGCGCTACAATACCACAATTTAGGTATGGCAACAGATGAAATTAAAGTTGATCCTAATGAGCAAATCTATAATCGTTCAGGCCTTATTTCATATATGGGACGTGCAATGTATTCATATGACAATAAATATATGATTAGTGCAACATTCCGTTCTGATGCGTCTTCTCGCTTAGCAGATGGTCATAAATGGCATTCATATCCTGCAATTTCTGCTGGGTGGAATATCGGAAGCGAAGGTTTCATGGAGAATGTTTCTTGGGTTGATGTGCTTAAACTAAGAGTTGGTTATGGACAAACATCTAATCAATCTATAGCTCCGTACAAAACGCTTGGTCTTCTTTCTTCAATTCCTTATAACTTTGGAGCTGATGGCTTTGAAACTGGATATTATGTGACTGAATTATCTAATCCTGCTTTAGGATGGGAGTATTCAAGCACAGTGAACTATGGTCTTGATTTTACCTTACTTAATAATCGTTTATCAGGTACATTTGAATATTATGTGCAAGATACGAAAGATGTATTGTTAAGTTTAGGGTTACCTTCAACAGCTGGGGTAGGCAGTTATACAGCGAACATCGGTTCTACTCAAAATAAAGGTTTTGAATTGTCATTGAATGGGGTTATTATTGACAACAAAAACGGCTGGACTTGGGAAGCAGGTCTTAATTTGTATGCCAATAGAAATGAGTTAAAGGAGCTTGCTTCAGGACAAAAGAGAGATGAGGCAAACGGCTGGTTTGTAGGATATAATATCAATTCGATATACGATTATGAAAATATTGGTTTATGGCAAGAGTCAGATCCAGATTATCAATTTATTTCTCAATATGAACCATCAGCCGGAGCATCAGCCGGGATGATTAAAGCTCGCTATACAGGAGAATTTAATGCAGATGGGAGCCCTGAGAGAGAGATTGGTCCTGATGACCGTCAGATTTTAGAAATGGATCCTGATTTTCAAGGAGGTTTCTCGACAAGAGTTGCTTACAAAAATTTTGACTTAAATATTATCGGAGCATTTAAGTCAGGAGGCATTCTTATCAGTTCGCTACACTCTTCAGCAGGATATTTAAACATGTTGTCTGCTAAGAGTGGAAATAACGTGGATGTAGATTATTGGACTCCTGATAATATTGGAGCTAAATATCCAGATCCTAAAGGACTTCGTTCTGGTGATAATCCTAAGTACGGAAGCACCATGGGGTATTTCGATGCATCATACGTTAAAATACGAACGATTACTTTGGGGTATAATTTTGAGCAAAACTGGGTGAGAAATATTGGAATAAGTAGGTTGAGAGCATATGCTACAATTCAAAATCCATTTGTGATTTGGTCTCCTTATTACAAAGAAACAGGCATGGATCCAGAGCCCAACTCAAGAGGAAATGAAAATACAGCAGTTGCAAGTGCTTACAATGGTAGGTTTCCAATAATCGGAACAAATACACCAGCGACAAGAAACTTCCTTTTCGGTCTTAATGTAACATTCTAAAAGAACTAATTATGAAAATAAATTATATAAAAGGTATTGTGGCAGCGACATGTCTTGGACTAGGGGCAGTTGCTTGTACAAGCATACTAGATGAAGAACCAAGGGCAATATTAGATCCTGGTTTCTTCGAAACAGAACAAGGAGTCGTTGGGGGAATTACTGCGCTTTATGCAAGATTGAGAGATGTATATGGACAAGAATATTATTACGCAGTCTTAGAGAACGGAACTGATGAATATACTTGGGGACAGAATGCTGATAGCAATTTTAAAGATGCTGATTTATCGGGAGCAGGTGTCGGTGTAACATCTTCTTCAAGTAGATCAAGTGTACTTTGGGGAAATACATTTACTAATATTAATACAGCAAATGGAATTGTTGAGAATGGTGAAATAGCTGGAGTTGATATCTCGTTGATAGCAGAAGCTCGTTTTTTTAGAGGTTTTTATTATTTTGAATTAGTGAAAACTTTCGGAGGTGTTCCTTTAGATCTAGGAGCAGGAGAATTGAGGTTCAATTCTAGTCCGTCCAGAGTTTCTGTGCGAAATTCAGTTCCAGAGGTGTATACAAAAGCAATATTTTCTGATTTGTTAAAAGCTATAGAAGATCTTCCTGTAGATCCTAGATTGCCAGGATCTGCGACAAAAAATGTAGCGAGACTGTTCTTGTCAAAGGCATACCTAACTTATGCTTGGTGGTTGGAAAATCCTAATAATATACCTACTTATCCTGAAACTAGTAGAGTAGACCCAGATGGTCATGATGCACAATGGTATTATCAGGCAGCATATGATATTGCGATAGAAGCAATTGAAAACCCAGGACCTTACAGATTGCAAGATTATTATTATGATATTCATTTAGGGACGAATGATCGCAACTCAGAGTGTATGTTCTATAGTGACCATACGGAAAATAGTGAGTTTTATAGTGGCGGAAGTTATGGTTATGGAAAAAAGACTCCTTGGGTTTGGTTCGTAACAAGTGATATGCCTAAAGAGGTGAGAAGTTATAAGGACGGGGCATTGACTGAGCATTTTAGTGCGCTAAGAAGAGAGGCAGCACAAAACTCAGGAAGACCATGGACTCGGATGGCTCCTCCGATAGAGGTGTTTACAAAAACCTTCATTGATAAAGATATCGATTCTCGATTCGACGGTACTTTTGTAACTTCATATCGTACGAATTGGGATAGAGATCCATTGGTAACAAGTCCTCCAGATTCTGTTTATAAT
Source organism: Bacteroidales bacterium (assembly GCA_047974415.1). Taxonomy (GTDB): domain Bacteria; phylum Bacteroidota; class Bacteroidia; order Bacteroidales; family Prolixibacteraceae; genus JBKEAJ01. The sequence goes on from JBKECH010000036.1 coordinate 21,380, forward strand.
GCTAATGGATTAAAGTTAGGCCCTAATCAAGCGGCATTAACATTCTTAGGAGATATGCTTCCTGACGGGACTGTTACTTATCCTAGTCCAGAGGAAGATAAGTCAGGTGTTGATGCAGGTGAAATTTCAGGACGAAGCGATTGGATAATAGAACCAAACAGAGTTAGTAGATTGATATATCCCGGATTATGGAAAATTGGGACGTTTAGGTCTAAATCTGAAGGCTTGTGGCAACCAAATGGAGATATTACAAGACCCTGGAACATCGCTAAATTCTCAGAATTCTATTTTTTAGCTGCTGAGGCTGCGGTAAAAGGAGCAACAGGTACTAAAACGGCAAGAGATCTTATTAATATTATCCGAGAAAGAGCAGGAAAATGGTGTTGGGATAATGGGGCTAATAAAAAAAGAGAAGAAGACAATAGTGCTGCAATGGCAGTTGTCACACCTGCTGTGATTGATATTGACTATATTCTTATGGAGCGCTCTAGAGAATACTTTGGAGAAGGTTATCGTTGGCCAGATTTAGTTAGAACACAAAAATGGGGTGAATTTGGAGCTACATACTCAATCTGTCCTGTTGATGGTGCAAGGTTAGAAGCTAAAACGTTCACTCGGAACATTCAACCATATTTGTATCTACGTCCAATTCCTCAGGGACAACTTGATGCATTGGAAATGACAGCTGTAGAAAAAGATGCCTACCAAAACCCGGGTTACAATTAATTGAACCTCACTAATAGCTACCTCAAACTGTGGGGGAACTATTTATAAAAAAATAAAATCATGAAACATCAATCGTTCGTTTTTCTTTCTTTAGTGTTCATTTTATTCTCTTGCTCAAACAAAAGTAATGAACACTCACAAAATGAGGCCTATTTTAAGTATGTATCATATCAAGGGGATGACACTTTTTACAAAGAACATCCTTTGAAAGAGGGGCAGTATTATAATCCAGTTTTACAAGGTTATTATCCAGACCCATCGGTGTGTAAGAGAGGAGAGTATTTCTATCTTGTCACTTCTACTTTCTCAAACTTTCCTGGGTTGCCAATCTTCCGCAGTACGGATTTAATCAATTGGGATCAGATAGGAAATGCTTTGGACAGACCAGAGCAGTTTGATAATACAGATAAACGAACATCTCAAGGGATATATGCGCCGACTATTCGCTATAATAAGCATGAGGATATGTTTTATTTGGTGACTACCTATGTAGGAGGCGGGGGAAACTTTATGCTGAAGGCGAAAGATCCAGCAGGTCCTTGGAGCAATCCGATTTGGCTACCTGAAGTATTAGGTATTGATCCCGATTTGTTTTTTGACAATGATGGACGGCTTTACATTGCTAACAATCAAGATCCGGAAGGCGGTGGTCTCTATCAAGGACATAAGGCTATTTGGCTACAGGAGTTTGATATGAAGACAGAAAAGACTATTGGAGAGCGAAAAATGATTCGAAACGGAGGAAATAATCTGGACGAGAAGCCCATTTGGATAGAAGGACCTCACCTGTATAAAATGGATGGCTATTATTATTTACTAACTTCAGAGGGTGGAACTTCAATAAATCACTCGTTGTGTTTCTATCGGAGCAAAGATGTTTGGGGTCCTTATGAGGCATGTCCAAGTAATCCAGTGTTGACACAACGCAGTCTTGATCCGAATAGAGAAGATCCTGTTTCTAATGCAGGGCATGCGGACATTGTGCAAATGAATGATGGTTCTTGGAGAGTGGTATTCTTGGCTTGTCGTCCATACACTGCAGCGAATGATTTCAACATCGGTCGAGAGACCTTCATGTTGCCTTTTGAGTGGCGTGGTGGTTGGCCTTATTTCATGGAGAAGAACGAGCAGATTCCATTGATTGTAGATGGGCTAGGGTCCGGGAAAGCTGATGCAAACTTTGAATGGAAAGAAGAGTTTGCAAAGAAAGAGATTCCGATGAACTGGATGTTCCTACGCATTCCTTCGTCGGAGTGGTGGCGTTTTCCTCAAGATAAAAACGGAATCGTCATCGAAGCACAAGCAACGAACTTACGAGAGCAAAATCAATCGGCTTTCTTGATGGTTCGTCAGCAACACCATGAGTTTAGTTTAGAAACAGAATTGACCTTTAATCCTACGAGAGAAGATAAGTTTGCTGGTTTGGCAATGTTGCAGAATGAAGTCCATTTTATTACTTTTGGTTTGACTCAACGCGATGCAAAAATATGTGTGGTTGTTAATCAGTCCACGGAACAAACAAACACAAAACGCATACCTGTCGATATGGGAATAGAATCGATAATTGGACAAAAACAGCTAGCTAGCATGATGCTTGCAAGCGGAGAAAATATAAAGTTGAGGATTGTTTGTAAAGATGCCCACTTTAGTTTCTATGCCAATGATATGTTAGTAGTTGATGGAGTTGATGCTCGTCATTTAAGTACGGAACAAGCAGGGGGGTTCATAGGAACCTTATTAGGGGTCTATGTATCAACGAATGATTAAAAACAGCAGCAATCTAGCTAGGGTAAACACAAGGCATTGCTTCTACAATACATAGGAAAATGATTAAGAAACCTTCCTCTCTGTCTCTCCCCCTTCGGGGGAGCTGGGGGGCTTATTTTAAGCAAATGAAACGAATAATCGCTTTTTTATTACTCCTTCTTTCTTTTGGAGCGAGAGCAGAGGTAAAGCTACCTAAACTAGTTTCCGACGGGATGGTTTTACAAAGAGATGAACCAATTAAGCTTTGGGGATGGGCATCGCCTAAAGAGATGGTAACTGTTGATTTTAAAGACGAAACTATAAAGACAGTAGCCAACAAGCAGGGGGGATGGGAGCTAATAGTTTCGGCTCAGAAGGCAGGAGGTCCTTATGAGATGACCATTAAAGGTAAGAACGAGATTAAGCTAAAAGATATCTTAATAGGAGACGTTTGGCTTACTTCAGGGCAGTCTAATATGGAATTGCCGATAAGAAGGGTTACCGATTTATATGCAGATGAAATTAAGCAGATTAATAACAAACAAATCCGATTGTTTAGGTCTTCAACGAGAAAAGATTATATAGTAGCTCAGTCAGATTACCCTGATGGCAAATGGCTTCCTGCAACGCAAGACAATATTGGCGAGTTTTCCGCGATCTCGTGGTTCTTTGCGCAGTATGTCAATGTCGCGCATCATGTACCTGTAGGGATTATAAGCACTGCCATTGGTGGTTCTCCTGCGGAGTCGTGGTTGAGTGCAAATGAAGTAGAACCATACCTAAATGAATGGAAAGCCAAGGATGAAAAGAGAAAGCAAGAGCTAGCAAAGATTGAGAAAGAAAATCCCGAGCTTTTGAAATTTAACTGGTACAAAGAATTAGATAAGAAAGATGTTGGAGCAGGAAAGTGGTCTAAAGCTAATGTAGATGTGTCAGATTGGAGAGAGGTTGCATTGCCAGGTTTCTTTAGAGATAAAGGGATTGATTTTTCCACAGGGACGATGTGGTTTCACAAAGAGTTTTATCTAGATAAGGACCAATTAGAAGATGCGGTACTTCGTCTAGGGGTTATTGTGAATAGTGATTCTGCTTTTGTAAATGGACACTTTGTAGGGAATATTACTTATCAGTATCCTCCTCGCATATACGATGTCCCTAAGAATGTTCTTAAAGAAGGTAGAAATGAGGTGATGGTGCGAGTGTACAAAAATGGATGGAATGGAGGTTTTGTTCCTGAGAAACCTTATGAACTGAGAATAGGCTCTAAATGTATTGATTTGACAGGGACGTGGAAATGGCATGAAGGAGCAGAATTGGCACAAGCAAAACTCCCGTCAGGATCAGGATTTATGCCAGGAGGTTTGTATAACGGATTAATCAATCCGATGAAGAACTATAGCATTAAAGGAGTTCTTTGGTATCAAGGAGAGTCTAATGGAGGAAGGGGAAAAGAGTATGAAGCGCTATTTAAGAGTTTAATTTTAGATTGGCGTGAGGAACTAGCTTCAGCCGATTTGCCATTCTTATATGTGCAACTGGCAAATTTGGGAGTCCCTAATAAGCAGCCAGTAGAGAATGGGTGGGCAGATTTGAGAGAGTCACAACGAAGAACGCTTGCTCTATCTAATACGGGAATGGCTGTGGCTTTTGATATAGGAGAGTGGCAAGATATCCATCCATTGAATAAGAAAGAAGCTGCTCGTCGGTTGTATTTAGAAGCAGAGAGAGTGGCCTATGGAAATATCGAACTTGTAAGTGCAGGTCCATTGTATAAATCTATGCGTATAGAAGGAGAAAGCATCTACATAAAGTTCTCTTCTGTAGGTGCGGGCTTGTATATAAATAGTCGCTTAGAAGGCTTCCAGATTGCAGGAGAAGACGGAGTGTTTAAATGGGCGCAAGCTGTTGTGGTAAGCAATGATGAGCTGCGCATTTGGAGTTCTTCAGAAAAAAAGCCGATTGTAGTTCGTTATGCATGGGATGGAACGCCTGAGGGAGCAAATCTGATGAATAAAGAGATGTTGCCTGCATCTCCATTTACAACATCAAAAGAATAAAAAATATTTGCGTAATGTTTGGGATTGAGTTAATCGAACAAGCTTGGAAAAACGAGAGTGATAATTCAAGGTTAGGAGAGAGAGTTTATTTTTATCGCTTGGTTTTGTTGAGGTTTTGGATGAAAAATATCCAGAATTACAAATTACATATCTAAAATTAAAACCCAGAAAATTCACATTAGTTTAAGTTTGCATTATTGATTTATTAATTCGAACAACGAATATTAACAAGTGAATTTCGAAGTTTTGATTCGCAAAACTACAAGAAGCTTCAATTTAAGAAAATGCTTATGAAAAAGAACAAAATCAAAAAACGAGGCGACGAAGTTGTTCGACCTCAGTACCCCCACCGTAGAGTTGAGATTGACAGAAGAACACGACATAAGAACATCAAGTAATACTTTTAAAACTAATAAAAAAGGAAACATAATGAAAAATAACAACTATCAAGCTTTTCGGATAGTGTCTCGATGTAAAGGCATGAGAGCATGGCTGACTAAAATGTCTGTTTTGTTTGTTTTTGTCTCTCTAACGATTGCTTCTTTGGCTCAAAATACAAATACTATAAAAGGAATTGTATTGGATCCAGATGGGAATACCCTTCCAGGGGCAACAGTCGCTGTAAAAGGGATGTCGGTAGGAGTAACAACAGACATGGACGGTAATTTTACATTAAACCTTCCAGAAGGAGCAGAGGCATTAGTCTTTACTTTTATAGGTTTTGCTCCTCAGGAAGTACAAATTCATAATCAAAAGAATTTTGAAATAAAGCTTCAATATGATGCACAAGAAATGGATGAGGTTATTGTAGTGGGTTATGGACAACAGAAGAAAGAGAGTGTGGTGGGTTCTATCTCACAGACTACAGGAGAGGTATTGGAGCGAACCGGAGGGGTTACTAATGTAGGAGCTGCCTTGACTGGACAGCTACCAGGTGTCATTACATATGCTTCTTCAGGTATGCCAGGAGGAGAGGATCCTCAAATTATTATTAGGACTCAAAGTTCGTGGAATAATAGTAGTCCCCTTATCCTTGTAGATGGAATTGAACGTTCTATGAGTGATGTGGATATATCGTCAGTGGAAAGCATTTCTGTGCTAAAAGATGCTTCTGCGACGGCAGTTTATGGGGTAAGAGGTGCAAATGGGGTTGTATTAATTACAACAAAGCGAGGTAAAGAAGGAAGAGCTAACATACAGGTTCGTGCAAATACAACAATGAAAATTCCTTCTAAATTACCAGCTAAGTATGATGCCTACGATGCACTGAAGCTCAGAAATTCTGTAATAGAACGAGAGTTGAGGATATCTCCAGATGCATGGAGTGATTATACTCCGATGGGAATAATTGATAAGTATCGTAATCCTGCTAACCAAGAAGAGTGGGATAGATATCCCAATGTTGATTGGGAGGATGAGTTATTCAAAGATTTTGCAATGTCTTATAATGCAAGTGTAAATATCTCAGGAGGAACAAAGTTTGTTAAGTATTTTTCGGCAGTTGATTTTTTGAGCGAAGGGGATTTGTTTAAGAAGTTTAAAAACAATCGCGGTTATCAACCAGGTTACAAATACAACCGTATAAATGTAAGGAGTAATCTTGATTTTCAGTTGACTAAAACAACAAAGTTTAGATCGAATCTTTTTGGTTCTAATGGGGTTCAGCAGACACCGTGGGGAGCTTCTAGTACAGATAATGCTTATTGGAATGCTGCGTATAAAACAGCTCCTGATGCAATGCGCCCTATATACTCTAACGGTATGTGGGGATGGTACGCTCCAAGAAACGCAGATCAAACAAATTCAATGTTCTCGCTAGCAAACTCTGGGCTTGAGAAAAAAACGCAAACGAAAATTACAACTGATTTTATTCTAGAACAAGATTTAAAGATAATAACTAAAGGTCTTTCTGTTCAAGGAACATATTCTATAGATAATAGTTTTCAAGAAGGAGGAAGAGGTGTGGAAGATAGTGGTTTTAAGTCTCTTCAGCGTATGTGGGTAGACCCCAATACAGGGGTTATAGATTATGAGATAGATACAGATCCAGGAACACAGTTAGACTTCTATTCGCCAATAAACTGGTCTTCTGCCGCTGGTTCAGTAAATACAGGGGCAACCTATCGCAGACAATACTATTCTTTTAGGCTTAATTATGTGAGAGAGTTTGGAAAGCATAATGTTACCGGTTTAGGGCTTTTTAGTAGAGAGAAATACTCAAGAGGTAGTGAATTTGCTCACTTTAGAGAAGATTGGGTGTTTAGAGGAACCTATTCTTATGGAGGTAAATATTTTTTTGAGTTTAATGGTGCTTATAATGGTTCTGAGAAATTTGGAGACAACAATCGATTTGCTTTCTTTCCTTCGTTTTCGGGAGGATGGATGTTGTCGGAAGAAAGTTTTATGCAGGCAGTGGGTTTCTTAGATATGTTCAAGATTAGAGCTTCATGGGGTCGTATCGGAGATGATGCCGTGGGAGGTCGCTGGCTTTATGCCGATCAGTGGACGTTTGGTGGGAATAGCCAATTTGGGGATATCCCAGTTAATTCTCCTTACACTTATTTTCGTATTTCAAGTATGGGAAACCCAGAAATTTCATGGGAAACTGTAGAAAAACGAAATATAGGTATAGATTATGCATTTCTAGATGGTTTGATTGCAGGTTCATTTGACTACTTTAATGATTATAGAACGGATATTCTTGTGAGCGGCTCAAATAGATCTATTCCTTCATTTTTTGGAGTTTCAGCCCCTACTGCAAATTTGGGTAGTGTGAAAAGTTCAGGTTATGAGTTTGAGATAAGACTAAGTAAGATGATTAAGCAGAAATTACGATTATGGGCTAATATAAATATGACTCATGCAAAAAATGAGATTGAATTTGCAGATGACCCTCAGCTTTATCCGGACTACCAAAAGTCAGCAGGATTTGCTATTGGTCAAACAATGTCGTATATAGATGATGGATATCTTGCTAGCTGGGATGATGTATTAGGAAGTGTTGCACATCAAACAAATAACAGTTCAAGACTTCCTGGTGACTACAATATAGTTGACTTTAATGCAGATGGAGTTATAGATGCTTACGATAGGACCCCATATGGATATACTGGAGTCCCACAAAATACTTATAGTACAACAGTAGGACTTGATTGGAAAGGGCTGAATGTATCAGTTCAGTTTTATGGAGTATCTAATGTGTCTAGAGAGGTTTTCTTTCCTACTTTTAGGGACAAGCTTAACGTAGCATATGTAGAGGGAGATTATTGGACAGTTGCTTCTGGAGATGGAGTTCCATTTCCTAGGTGGAATACAGCTTTAGCAAATTTTGCAGATGGGACAAGGTATAGATATGATGGTTCTTATCTAAGACTAAAAACAGCTGAAATAGGATATACTTTTAGTCGAGGCTGGATAAGCAGGATTGGTATGAAGTCGTGTAAATTTTATGTAAGTGGTAATAACTTATTGCTTTGGACAGATATGCCAGATGATAGAGAGAATAACTTTGGATCTCAGCATGGAGACTCTAGATCTGGAGCATACCCAACAGTTAGACGTGTTAATTTTGGGGTTGATATAACATTTTAATGATTAAATTATGAAGATATTTATAAAAACAAAGACAGGCCTCATAGCGACTTTCATTCTACTAGTAAGTGTTTTTGTCTCGTGTACAGATTACTTGGATAAAGCTCCTAACAGTGATATTGATCCTGAAGAAGCTTTTCAAAATTTTAGAAATTTCCAAGGGTTTACAGAGGAGTTGTACAATTGCATCACTTTATATACGGCTAGTGGCTGGCATAATTCTTGGAACTTAGGCGAAGAAGAATACTGGGAACCAGGACAGCCAGGTATATTGGCTTATCAAATTGATGAAGGAAATTATTGGGCATGGACAAATGCGTATTATAACTTTTTGTCTCCAGGAGGAAACCCCTCTTCTTCTGCACGAACAAATAAGGGGAGTCTCTGGTCCCTATCTTGGTATGGAATACGAAAAGCTAATATTGGAATTGATAATCTTGAACTTATGGTTGATGCGACGCAAGAAGAAAGGAATTTGATTGCAGGTCAGTTATACTTTTTTAGAGCATGGTTCCATTTTGAGCTGATGAGATTTTGGGGAGGATTACCTTATGTTGACAGAGTTATTCCTGCTGATGAGGTGATAAGAATTCCAAGAATGAGTTATCAAGAAACAGCAGAAATGGCTGCAGCTGATTTCCAAATGGCAGCTGATTTATTGCCTATTGATTGGGATGAGACACAAGTAGGAAAGGTTACTCTTGGGAATAATAATCAAAGAATAAATAAAATAATGGCTCTAGCTTACCTCGGTAAAAATTTATTGTTTGCGGGTAGTCCATTAATGAATGAAGCTTCAGGAGGTTCAGCAACATATAATGAAAAGTTTTGCAGGAGGGCTGCAGATGCCTTAGGCGAAGCATTGGAGTTGTCGGAATCAACAGAGAGATATGAGTTAGCTTCTTTTGAGGATTATTCTTCATTATTTTGGACAAGAAACCAAAATGGAAGGCTACCAGGGCTGAAAGAAGCTATTTTCTACGAAAATTTAGCAGAGTCTTCCTCAAGATTCAGATGGAACCAAATAACTGATTATATACCAATGGACTTGTATTCAGGAGGTATTAAATGTAGTCCAACAGCCAATTATGTCTTACAAAATTATGGAATGGCTAATGGACTCCCAATAAATCAAGATAGAGATATTACACAAGCAGATGCTAATTCAGGTTACAATCCAGAATATCCATGGAAAGATAGAGACCCTAGGTTTTATCATGATATTATAGTTGATGGGGAAAAGTGTGCCCTGAATACAAGTGGTAGCATTTCTGAGGACGTGCAATTTGCAAGTTTATACACAGGCGGACGTTATAGAACAGCTAACGGAACTAAAGCAATGTTAACTGGTCTAATAAACACAAAATTTAGACATAAGTATACTAACCAATGGGATGGCTACATGGACTATTGTGTTGTGCTTAGTTTGATGCGTTTAGCAGATGTTTATTTGCTGTATTCAGAAGCGACAGCTGCAAGTTATGGGGTTACCTCATCTTCAAGTTCTTATAACCTTACAGCATTAGATGCAATTAATGAGGTTAGGGCTAGAGCAGGGGTTGGTTCTGTAGATAGTCATTATACTTCATCGTTTGATTTATTTATGAGTGAATTGCAAAGAGAACGCGCAGTTGAACTTGCCTTCGAAGGACATCGGTTTGATGATTTAAGACGATGGAAATTGTTAGATAAAAAGCCATACACTTTAAAGTGTAGTATTGAATTCGAGAGGGATCCCGCTGGGCTTACAGGAGAAGCATTAGCTGAAAATTATAAAGAGGCTAAGGTTCTAAATTTAAGATTAGAGACCCTATTCGAGAAGCAATATACATCCAAGCATTACTGGCTTCCGTTTTTGTTGGATGATGTAAATCTTTACGTGGAATTGGAGCAGAATCCTGGATGGTAGTAGGGTGTTGTGATCACTTATTAAACATTAATATGTAAAAATAATGAAGAAATTCTTTTTAAATACCAGCCTACTACTGTTAGCTATTTCGATAGGATGTGTAGCTAAAGTGTATGCGCAGGAAAAAACAGATAGCTTAGTCAATGTTGCCTTTGGTACTATAGCTAAGAAGGACATGCTAGGAGCAGTTTCTACGATAGATGTTGCAGATCTAATAGAGAAAAATTATTATTCTTATAGCCTTGATGGGATTCGGAGTTTCGTGGGAGGATATACAGGAAATATTTGGGGGCAAGCACCTTTAATTCTTGTAGATGGTATACCTAGAAGTGCCTCTGATTTGAGTGCAACAGAAGTAGAGTCAATAACTGTAATGAAAGGAGCCGATGCTGTTGTTTTATACGGAAGTCAGGCCGCTAAAGGAGTCGTGTTAATTACAACTAGGAGGGGAGAAAGTCAGCCATTGACGATTGAGGCTAGGGTTAACACAGGGATACATGTTCCAAAGAGGTATCCGAAGTATCTTGATGCAGCTTCATACATGACCTTGTATAATGAAGCAATGGATAACGATGGTATTGCACAACATGTGTATGACGATGAAACTATTTATAATACGGCAAATGGTGTAAATCCGTATAAGTATCCAGATCTAGATTTTTATTCATCAGAATATCTGCGAGATTTTTATAATAAAACAGATGCAACAGTTGAGATTTACGGAGGCGATGAGAAAACAAAATACTACACTAACTTTGGAATGGACTATAATAATAGTTTAATGAATTATGGGGAGCAAAAGAATAACGAAGATCTTAATTTTAGAGTTAGAGGTAATGTAGATATGAGACTGACTAAGTGGTTGTCTGCCTCAACAGATGCCGCTGTTAGATTTAATAATAATTATACAGGACGAGGTGATTTCTGGGGCTCTTCATCTACATTACGTCCTAACTGGGTTTCTCCTCTGATTCCTATCGATATGCTAGGCCTTAATAATCAAGGATTACAAAGTATAGTTGAAAACAGTAATCATATTGTAGATGGTAAATATTTGTTAGGAGGTACAAACGCAATGCAGACAAATCCATTTGCAAATATGCTGGAGGCAGGATATATTAGATACAAGACAAGAGTATTTCAATTTAAAGTTAATGCAACTGCTGACTTATCAATGATAACGGAAGGATTGAAGTTTGATGCAGCATATAGTGTAGACTATAATAATTATTATTCAGAAGCATATAGATTAGGTTATGCAACCTATCAGCCGACATGGTCTAATATGAATGGAGAAGATATGATTATAGGTCTCACTAAATATGGTGATGATACCAATTCTACAAATGAATACATCGGAGATTCTAGGTATAGCCAGACGATGACGCTCTATGGGCAATTAGATTATGCAAGAACTTTTGCAAGTAAGCATAATGTTACTGGTAAATTTTTAGTCTGGGGATTTCAAAGAGGAAATTCGGTAGACGAGGGGCATGATGGTAGTGATTATCACAGATCAAGTAACTCTAATCTCGGGATTAACTTAGGATATAATTTTAATCACAAGTATTATGTAGACTTTTCAGGAGCAGTTATTCATTCTTCCAAATTACCAGAGGGAAATAGAAATGCATTATCGCCAGTTCTTTCTCTAGGGTGGAGGATAAGCGATGAAAACTTTTTCAAAGGTGTATCATTTGTCGACAACTTAAAATTAACAGCGTCATATGCACAATTAAATCAAGATATTGATATCACATCCAGCAATGGAGATTATTTCTTGTATCAAGGTTATTACGTAAACGATGCAGGTTGGTATCAATGGAGAGATGGTTCAGCAGGAGGATGGACTGCAGGATCAGTAAGGGGAGATAATCCTAACCTTGGGTTCATAACAAGAGATGAGCTGAGGGTCGGGTTGGAGGCTGTACTATTTAAAGGTAAACTAGCATTTGACTTAAATTATTTTAATCAAACAACTTCAGGTTTGCTTTCTCAAGGGGCTAATACAGTTTATCCGTCATATTATTCTAACTGGGATTACTCATACTTACCATACCTTAATCTAAACAAGGATAAAAGGATGGGATTCGATTTCACGATTAATCATAGCAATAGTATCGGAGACTTCTCATATAATCTAGGTTTTTCGGGAATGCTATATAATTCAGAGGCAATGGTTCGTGATGAAGTTTATCAAGATGATTACCAGAACAGAGTTGGAAAACCTTTAGATTCATATTGGGGCTATGTGTGTGAAGGCTTTTTCTTAGATCAAGAAGATATAGATTCGCATGCAAATCAAACTTTCGGTAATGTAAAACCTGGAGACTTGAAGTATAAAGACATGAATGGCGATGGTGTAGTTGATGGAAGAGATGAGATAGAACTAGGTAAAAATGGCTGGGCAGCGTCGCCATTTACCTATGGAATAAATGTGACCTTGAAATATAAAAACTGGACTTTGTTTGCAATGGGAACTGGTAGTGCAGGAGCTATTGGCTTTAAGAATAATAACTCATACCATTGGATTAATGGAACAGACAAGTACTCAGAAGCTGTTTTAGGAAGATGGACGTCAGAAACAGCAAATTCGGCAACCTATCCAAGATTAACATCAACTAACAACAACAATAACTTCCGGAACTCTACATTTTGGATGTATGATAATAATCGCTTTGATTTAAATAAAGTTCAACTTACATATGACTTTCCAAAGAGTATTTTTAGTGAGAAGTCATTTGTCAGTAGATTGAGTGTTTATGTTAGTGGTCAAAGCTTGTTAACCATATCTAAAGAAAGAGAGTTGATGGAGATGAATATCGGGAGTTCTCCACAAACTAGGTTCTTTAACATTGGTCTTAAAGCAATATTCTAATTTAACTTAAATCGACATAAATATGAAAAAGATTTTATTGATATTACTATTTAGTTCGTTCTTACTTTCTAGTTGCGATGACCTTTTTGAGCCAGCAGTAGAAAATTTTAAAAATGTTGAGCAGATGTATGATGACCCTATTTATGCCCAAGGTTTTTTGATGTTTACATATCGTAGTATCCCGTCTGTTTATGATAATAGCGAGTACGGAACTGATGATGCAGTTACAAACGATAGGGGAAATAATTATCTCCAAGCCGCAACAGGAACTTGGACATCTGCTAACAGCCCTATTAATTTATGGACAAGTGCATATGGTGCTATTCAGTCATTGAATATCTTCATTGCAAATTGTGATCAAGTAACGTGGGCAGAGGATGAAGAAGCCAATCTGTTGTTTAAGGTTAGAATGAAAGGGGAGGCTTATGGATTAAGAGGAATGTATTTTTATTATTTGATGAGAAACCATGCAGGTTTCGCGGCTAATGGGGATTTATTGGGCGTTATTATTTTGGATCAATTTATGGACTCAGAAGCTGATTTTAACATTCCAAGATCTCCGTTCGATGTATGCATAGAGCAAATATATAATGATTTAGATAGTGCTCAGTTTCTGTTGCCGAATGTATATGAAAATGTTAGTTCTTATGAAGAAGTACCTGAGAGGTTTCATAAGTATGTAACAAGGTATGAAGTGTATAATAGGGTGATGGGAGAATATTCTCGTCAGCTTTTTAATGGACAGATAGCTAAGGCTTTTAAGTCTAAAACTTCATTGTTAGCTGCAAGTCCAGCTTTTCAACACTCTTCTAATTCTGCAACTTGGGAGGATGCAGCTGTTTATGCAAAAGAAGTTCTAGATTATGTAGGAGGCATTTCTGGGCTAGCAGCTAATGGAATGTCGTACTTTACAAACACGGCAGAGATAGATAATCTTCAAGATGGAATTGATCCTGCAGAAATATTATGGCGTCAAAATGTTTCTCCTACTAATTCAGATCAGGAGTCTGCAAACTTTCCTCCGTCTCTATTTGGAACAGGAAGAATGAATCCTACACAAAATTTAGTAGAAGCATTTCCAATGGTTAATGGATATCCTATTGATGATGCGAATAGTGGGTACAACCCTGAAGATCCATTTGAAGGTAGGGACCCAAGGTTACCTTTGTGTATCATATACAATGGAAGTACTGCAGGTGTTAATTCAACCCCTATTTATACAGGGACTTCGTCTGGAACGGATGATGGTATAAATATAAATGATAATACTACGCGAACGGGATATTATATGAAAAAGCGTTTGAGAATGGATGTAAATCTAGATCCGATTGCTTCACAAGGAAAGCCTCATTATATTCCAAGAGTACGCTATACTGAGATCTTTTTAAATTATGCAGAAGCTGCTAATGAGGCTTATGGACCATATGGGGTTGTTCCAGGATCTGCTTATTCTGCTTACGATGTAATAAAGGCAATTAGAGCAAGAGCACTTGGAGTTAATGATGACCCATATTTAGAGGAATGTGCCGGCGATCAAGTTCGTATGAGAGAGTTAATTCGAAATGAAAGACGTCTTGAGTTGTGTTTCGAAGGGTTTCGTTTTTGGGATTTACGACGTTGGTCTGCCGATATCAATGAAATAGCAAAAGGGTATGATGCTAGTACAGGGGAGATATTTGACGTAGAAGAGCGTTCTTTTAAAGACTACATGCATTATGGTCCCATCCCTTTTAGTGAAATTCTAAAGTATGACAATCTTATTCAAAATGAAGGATGGAATTAGTAAATGAGCTAAGTATTAATAATGTAGTAGAAAGCTGCTAATTATAAAGAATAATAAAATGATGAAGAATAGAATAATTATAGGAATAGCTTCGTTGGCTATGTTGTTTTCATGCAGTAACAGCGAAGTTACTTATCCTAATTTTGATTATACGACAGTGTATTTTGCTAACCAATACCCCATTAGAACTTTAGAACTGGGAGAAGATCCTCTTGTAGATAATTCTATGGACAATGAACATAAAGTAAAAATAACAGCAACAATGGGAGGTGTTTATAATAACAACGTAGATCGATTGATTGACATTGATGTTGATAACGATTTACTAGAGGGACTTTATTTTGATCAATCTTTTGGCGGAGGAGAACTTTATCCTATGCCAGTTGAGTATTACGAATTGCTAGAAGATGATATTATCATTCCTGCCGGAAACACGCTAGGAGGAGTAACGGTACAACTTAAGGATGCATTTTTTGAAGATCCGCTATCAATATCTAATGCTTATGTCATTCCGTTAGTGATGACTAATGTGACAGGAGCAGATAGCATTCTCCAAGGAAAACCAGTAGTAGATAATCCTAATCGATGTAATGTTAATCACTGGGAAATTGCTCCAAAAGATTACATTTTGTATGTTGTTAAATATGTAAATCCATGGCATGCAAATTATCTGAGGAGAGGTGAAGATATAATCTCAGATGGAACAAATACGATTACAGACATAAGACATCAAGAGTATATAGAAAAAGACGAAGTCGTTAATATGTCGACTCTTTCTTTAAAGGAATGCATTTTGCCAATTACAATATATGAAGATGACAACCAAACCACCCGTGCAGTCGTTCCTTTGAAGTTGGTTTTTGATGATGATAATAATTGTATTGTCGAAAGCAATTCTTCAGATTACAATGTTACTGGTAGTGGAAAGTTTGTAAAAAAAGGAGAAGAAAATAGTATTGGAGGTAATGATAAAGATGCATTATATCTAGATTATACAGTTGATCTAACGGGTCATGGGCTAACATATACTACTAAAGATACTCTTGTGTGTAGAGATCGAGGGGTTGCGCCTGAATACTACACAATACAAGCAGTTCAGTAGATAATATTTAGAGCTGATTCGAATATATGAGAATTGGGGTCTACTAATTTTTAAAAAAATAATTATGAGAAACTTTAAAAAAATAATTTTGGTAATGCTAGTTTCTTTTTCAGCTATCTCATGTGCGGAATTAGATGCTACGATTGATGCTGGCATTGAATATGATAAGCCTGCCAATATAATTATTGATGAGAACTTAAGAACTTACGATGTGCTTAAATCATATTCGAATGATCTGTTCCTCGGAACAAATGCTTCGTTTGGAGATATCTCGGAGGATAATACACCTATGACGTTGATTAGTTCAAATTTTAATCAGATTCGACCAAACACAGAGTTTTTACATCAAAATATAGTAGAAGAAAATGGAATATATAATTTTACAACGGCTGGTAATTTCATGAATGTTGCAGCAGAAAATAGTTTACCTATATATGGAGGAGAGATTATTTCTAATAAGAATCTTAATTCTACATTTTTGAATTCTATAGCCGCGCCTATCACTTTTTTGACTCCTTTGTTCTCTAATCTTTTAGATAAGTCCGATTTAGAGAGAAGGAATATAGATAGTTGGGAAACAATCGGAAATGTGTCTGTTGTTGAATATATGGGGCTTAATTCGGTAAGGCTAGAGTCAGGAACTGTTGAGGCAGAATTGGGTTCTGTGTCTATTACCTCTAGTTCCGTAACTGTAGAGGAAGGAGCTAATTTTCAAGTGACGCTGTATTTGTTGTCTTCAAAACCTTCGGAAGGAAAAATAACTTTAGTAGGATTGAATGATAATGAACCAGAGATGGATTGGATGGGAATTGGGGAGGTCTCACCGACTTTTACAACCGATTATGGATGGAATAAAATACAGTTCAACACATCTGATTTTGATGATTCTGGATTATTCTCATTTAAACTTGAATTAGGAAAAACACCTAATGCTTACCACTGTATAAACATTACAGGATTGTCAATTATAGATTTGAATAGTGTAGCAGAAAATCCAGATGAGATTTTTGTGGAAGCTGAAGATTGTGATTTAAGTACTAATTCGTATTGGGAGGAAAGAGAAGACGATGTTGCGTCAGAAGGTAAATATCTCTATGGGAATAGTCCTAGTGATTATACAGTTCCTACTAATAACGAGGGGGATGCTGATTATGTGTTTACAAAAACAATAAATGTCAATACAGCAGGAACATATACCTTCTGGATTAGACAAAAGTGTGATGCTCCAAGGGGAGGGGATGATTCTTTCTTTGTTAGTGTAAATGGCAGCCCCCTTAAATTTGGCTGGTGGGCAAACATTGGTCTAGATGTATGGACTTGGGCAAATATGGGAACTTACGAATTGTCGGCGGGGGATAATACGGTCAAGGTATGTATACGAGAAAATGGGAAGTGGATGGATAAGTTATATTTTACTATGACATCAAATGTTCCAACAGGGATAGGTTCTGTTGCTATTCCCCAAGACGAGTATACTTTAGAGGTGTCACATGATGTAAAATCGGCAGCAATTGCAGCTGAGATGGTAAATTATATCTCAAGTTTATTTTCGCATCTTAATCGAGTTGCTGCTTGGTCTGTTGTAGGGGAGCCTCTCGCTGATGATGGAAGTATAGCTCTAGGCACAGGCGGTTCTGTCGCAGGAGAGTTTTATTGGGCAGATTATTTAGGAGGAAAGTATATTTCTGAAGCTTTCAAGGTTGCAAGCGATAGTGTCCCAGCTGAAACTATGCTCTTCATCTCTGAAAGGGATTTGGATACCAATACTGATAAATTAGCGTCAATAAAAACTATTTTAGCTAGCAACAACACTATTGATGGATTAGCCATCAAATTAGAATTATCTACGAAATCGGATATGGATAAAGTTGAGCAAATGTTTAAATCAGTGGCTGAAACAGGGAAAATGATTGCCGTATTAGATTTAGCTGTGTCTGTTTCTGATCAGTCTTATGAGGAGCTTTTAGCACAAGCAGAAGTTTACGAAATGGTAGCGAGTTTGTATATGTCTAATATACCTACAGAGCAACAATACGGAATTTTGTTGTCTAACCCATCGGATAATACCAAAGGCTTGTGGGATTCAGGATACAATCGTAGACCATCATATGGTGGTTTTATTGATGGATTGAGTTCAGGTTTATAGAGAAATATAAAGTTAGGGTTAGAGTAGGCAAAGGTATTTGAGCCACTCTAATCTTTCTTCATGTTTTTTGTCTCATCGTTCAAATAGAACGCTTGCAGCCTAGCTATAGTATAAGGCTTTGCTCGGAGGGATACACTCATTTTATGATTATATATATTTACTATTCTTGTGAAATTGAGGAAAACATGACTTTGATGTGTGGAAATACAGTCTCTATGAAATAGTACCTAGACTTTTTAAATAACAAAAGACGCAACAAATGAACCTCAAAATTTCTTCGCTCTGTTTATTCTTCGCACTAACATGGAATAGCATACAAGCCCAAAGCATCCATAGTGATAATGGAGATGGCACGTACTCCAATCCAGTCATTCCTGCAGACTTTCCCGACCCTGATATAATCCGTGTTGGCGACACTTACTATATGGTGGCTACTACGATGTGGTCTTTTCCTGGTGCACCTATCTTAAAATCTTCCGACCTAGTAAACTGGGAGTATTGCACCAACGCATTGCCTCGGTTTGACTATGCTCCTGAATACAATTTCATAGGAGGTAATAGATACGGAAGAGGTCAGTGGGCAACGTGTATGAAATATCACAACAACACTTTTTATTTGCTCTTTAATACGCTTGACGAGGGAGGCTTTATCTGTACGTCGGATAGAGCTGAAGGTCCTTGGAAAGTACGACACCTACCTAAAGGATACTACGATCCAGGTTTGTTCTTCGATGAAGACGGGAAAATATATGTAACACATGGATACGGAGAAATCAAGATGACTGAACTTAATGAAGACTTTTCTCCAAAAAGCGAAGAGGTATTGATATTTACAGGTGATATCAAAGGAGGGCTTGAAGGCATGCGCATGTATAAAATTAACGACTATTATTATCTATACGGAACTTATGGAGGCGTTAATGGAATTCAAATTGCTCTTCGCTCCAAAAATGTATTTGGTCCCTTTGAACAAAAAGTATTACTTCATGACGAAACTAAAGGTATTAACTATGGCATTCATCAAGGAGGCTTAGTTCAAACTCAGACAGGCGAATGGTGGACAATGTTATTTGTAGATAGAGGTCCCTTCGGTCGTATTCCATCACTACAACCTGTAACTTGGGTAGATGATTGGCCTATGGTTGGTAAAGATGGGAGAGGAGTAATCACTTATAGAAAGCCCAATGTTGGCAATGTAAAAAGTGAAATAAAGTCGCTGCCAACTTCTGATGAATTTGACAATCTAGAATTAGGAATGCAATGGAGTTGGAATCATAATCCAGATGACCGGTTTTGGTCTCTAGCACAAAGAAAAGGTCACCTCCGATTAACCACTGGTAAGGTTTGCCCTGATATCCTTTCTGCTCGAAATACACTTACTCAGAGACCCTTTATACATTATGATTTAACGAAACCATCTATAGCAACTACGAAAGTTGATATTTCAAATTTGAAAAGTGGAGATGTTGCAGGACTCTGCGTTTTCCAGGAAAAGTTTGCATACATCGCAATCAAACAAGTTGGAAGCAAGAGGAACGTTGTAATGGTAAATACTAGGAAAGAAGTTTCATCTGTTCAACTTGGAAGCGAAAATGTTATTTATTTCAGAACTACAGCAAATAATGAAACAAAAAGTGCGAGTTTCGAATATAGTCTAGACAATAAGAATTTCACTACTTTGGGTGATGAGTTAGAAATGGTGTTTAGCTTGAAGATGTTTACAGGAAATAAATTTTGTTTATTCAACTTTGCTACAGAATCTACTGGCGGTTATGTTGATTTTGATTGGTTTCACGTTAAATAATTTATCTTAGTACATGACAAAAAAATAGATGCTTAAACATTAACGAATGAAGTTCCTAAGCATTTGAATAAGATGTTTATTTTCCGCATTTTAGAGGAATATTACTATGCATTTCCTAGTCATGAAGAAAACCAACGTCAGGTGTAAAGATACAGAATCATTTGAAGTTCTACAAGCTCAATTTGGAGGGATTATCAGCAAAGCTTATTAGCTTCGTTGTTATTGCCTTGTGCAGAGTGCAAACAGTCAATTTTGACCGACTTTTTTTGCATTTGACACTGCGAGTTAGTCTAGTTCTTGTTTGCGAAGGATTCAGCGGTTTATTGCCAAATTCGAATTGGATTCTGATTTGATAGTCCGGTTTATATTCGTTCTGCTTCCTGAGAAAATAAATCTTAGTCTAAGTATTGAGCGTAGCAATTGGAAATTTGGATCGTTAGATATCAACGTGTTTATGTTGGGGGTTACCTACAAATTGGTTTGCAGAATAATTGATGATGCTTAACTGAAAAATCACAGCAAAACATTGCAGACTATTTAAAATATCTTACATTTGCTCCTACAAACTCCGCTCTTATAATTATCGGAAGAAAGAGGCAAATCAAAGTGCTTCGCTTGTTTCTAAGTCGTTACCTGTTTAGATTTTAAGTCTTGTAACTAGCTGACATTTAGAATGTAACGATTAGACTTGTATCTTGCTAAATGGATAAGCATCTGAAAATCTAAGGTAACGACTTAGTAATCCAAATCGCTACCATCTTTTCTTTTTTATGCTTTTCTTCCTACCTTATCAAAAGAAACAAATTACTTAAATCGCTGAACCATTATA